>CBJNFW010000029.1:0-43070 GCA_966435935.1 uncultured Nocardia sp. | reverse complement strand
TGGCACCCGACTCGCACGACGAAGCGCGGTCGGCGATCGCTTCGGCGCCCGGCACCCCGCCCATCCGGGTGGATCTGCCGGCGGACGAGCAGGCGGCGCTGGACGCACAGCGGGATCAGCCGGTCGCGAACGACGCGCCGGGTGCCGTCTCCAGCCGACCGGGCGGTACCTCGGCAGAGCAGGTTGCGGCCCCGGCCGACCGGACCGGATCCCCCGCGGCCGGTATCGACGGCCGATCCGAGCGCGTGCCCAGCAGCGGCCTGACCAGCGGGCGTATGCCGATCGGCACGCCGCGGGGGCTGCGATCGTGGCGGAGCAGAACGACTCCCGCGACATCGGATGGCAGCCACCCCGCGACCGGCGATGCGCCCGGTTCGCAACGGGTGGTGCGCACCACCGGGTTCCGTGCTCGGTTGCGGCGGTTGTTCGGGCGCGTGCGGCTCGCGGCCGAGCCCGCGCCGACCGAACCTGCGCCGACCACACATCCGATCGATACGACCGAAGCGGTCATCCCGGCAACCGACGCTCCGGAAACCGTTGCCCCGCGGATACATTCGACTGCGGAGCCGGAGGACTTCCCCGAGGACGCGGGCCCGGGGCCGGGATACCTCGTGGACGACGCCGAGAATCAGTTGCGCCGGCTGTTCGAGGACGAACCCGAACCGGCCGGAACCACCGGCCCCCACACCGGACGCGATCCGCAATCCTCGCCACCGCCTGCGAATCTACTTGTGCAGCAAGCGGATACGATGGCCGAAACCGGGAACACGGTGCTGATCACCCGGGGCGGGCGAGCTGTGGTGGTCGGCCCCGCGGACCACATCGTGTGGGACGGCCGGGACATCAACGGCAACGCGCAGATCCGCGTGAGTCCGGATCCGGCCGCGAGGCCGCAGTGGGTGCGCACCGACCTGCTCGACCGCCGCTTCGACTGGGCCGCGGGACCCGATGGCACCCAGACGGGTACGCCGCGACGTGACAGTTCCGGCAACCCGTACACCCAGCTGGTGTTCTACGACAAGGGCGTGGTGGAGCTGGGCGTCGGCGAGTTGCTGGCGACCCACCCGGCGCGCACACCCGGCAGCCTGCGGATCGAGAATCTCGGTTCCAGCGTCGTGATCCCGGAGAATGCCGTGCACGCGCTGGGCCTGGGCGGACCAGCGGCCGCCGCCGCGCTGGTCACGCACACCGGTCCGCTGTTCGCGACGGTCGATTCGAAACCGGCGCCCAGGGCGTCCGACGCGCGGGCGGGAACCTGGGCGGACCAGCGGGTCCTGATGAACAACCTCGGCCGCATCGCCGAGCACGATCCGCAGGCCCTGGTAGAAATGTTCCACGAATACCCGGACGGGACGGTCGGGGTGCGGTACTTCCTCGACGGCCGGCCGCATTGGGTGCGGGTGGACCGGCGGCTGCTGCACGACTCGTCCGCAGCGCCCGCGCACGCCGGGCACACCGATGGCGAGCCGCTGTGGGCGGCGTTGGCGCAGAAGGCCTATGCGCTGCTGCGGCCCGATATCCACGCGGATATGACGGTGTCGGTGCGGCCGTTCGGCGAGCCGGTGCATCCACCGCCGATCCAGCCCATGCCCGGTTCGACGATCACCGCGCCGAACGACCGGTTGACCATCGTGGACCACGATGGCGGCCTGCTGACCATCTCTCCGGGCCAGGAGTTGCAGGGCATCGACAACGCCGAGAACCCGGACCTGCTGACGGTGTGGCTCGGTGACGACCCGGATTCGCAGGTCCACTCGGTACACCGAAACCTGTTGGGTGAGTTGACCGTTTTCGGCCGCGGCGCCGACGGGCTGTACCGCTGGACCACACCGACCACCTGGACCTCCCGAGCCGCCGCCGACAAGTTCCTGGGGTTGCGCCGGATGACGCCGGACGCCGCGAAGCACATCCCGGCCGGTACGTCGATCTCCTTGGACATCGGGATCGGCGGCGAACCGGTGCTGGACGGGAACGTCCGGATCTCGGAACACGAACTGTGGAGTCTGGGTCGCACGATCGCACGGGCGGCCGGCCAGGTATTCGGCGACGAAGGCCCCGTGCCGGGTGATGCGGCCCAGGGCCGGGCCGGGGACTGCTACCTGATCGCGCCGCTGAAGAACATCTCCGCGAGCGACCCCCAGGCCATCCGGGACATGATCGTCGAATATCCGGACGGCAGCGTCGCGGTGCGGTTCTTCACCCCGCGGGGTGCACCGCGGTGGGTGCGGGTCAACCGGGATCTGTTCACCGACGCGTACGGCCGGATGATCTACGCCGCGCACGACCCGAGTCGCGCGCTGTGGCCCGCGCTCGTGGAGAAGGCGTACGCGGTCCGGCGCGGCGGCTTCCAGGCGATCCGGGGCGGATTCCCCGCGCGGGCGATGCTCGAGTTGCTGCCGCCGTACGAGGTGAACGCCTCGGGCGTGCGCCGGCCGGTACGCAGCATCGACCTGATGACGTTCCTGCATCCGATGCGGTTCGGCGTCGATGCGCTGCACCAGCTGCTCGTCGAGCAGCTCGGCCCGAACGCCGACCCGGCCTCGGCCTTCGCCTTCGCACAGCGACTCGGGCAGCTGGAGCCGACCTGGAACCGGAACCGGGAACACTCGGTCGAACGCTTCCGGAGTTTCCTGAACTACCACCTGGATCCGGTGGACCGGGCGAAGTGGCAGGCCGAGATCGAAGCCCTGCTCGGCTATCTCGGCCACGTCGGCGATCCCGCCAAGACCGTAACCAGTTCCGTTGCGCGACAACACATCGCGGATCTGATCCGGTTCCTGCGCAGCCGCGGCGACAAGGTTCTGCTGTCCACCGAACAGTTCGGCGCGGATTCGGAGAACACCACCAGATATCCGGGTCTGGTCGGGAACCACGTCTATTCGGTGTCGAACGTGCATTCCGGTGACGGCGGCGCCGTCTCGCTCGAGCTGGAGAATCCGTGGGAGTCGAACCCGGAGGTGCCGCGGACCATCGACGGCCTCACCTACGGCCCGGGCGGCACCCTCACCGTCGACGCCGGCCATCTGACCAAATTCGCGATCCTGTCGATCCGCGGCACGGGCACGCACTTCGCCTTCGGCGAGTCGACGCGGACCGCACCGAACGACTGGCCCAAACCGGAGATGGACCCGCGCGCGGGCCACGAGTACGGCCGGCCGAGACACCCGGCCGGGCGGGCGGGCGACGGATCACACGGCTACCCGCGCAGGCGCGTCCAGATCGTCGAGCCCGCAACGGATTCCGAGTCCGAGGATGAATCGGAGCCGGTGTCCGAAGCGGAATCGGGGTCGGATTCCGAGTCCGACACGGAATCCGAATCGCAGGACGGCGCGCACTATTCCGCGTCGGCGGCCGGGTCGGCCACCGACTACATCGCGTACGGCGCGGACCTGTTCAACAGGCTCCGGATCGAACCCGACGACTGGGCCACCGCGCCCGCCCGCACCACCGAACCGGCACCGGACATCACGCCCCCGGTGCTGCGCGAGAGCCGGCTGCTGCACAACCTCTCGCCCCGCCGAAGGCGGGAACTGCTGCCCGAACCCGGCGTCGAGTTCGCCTTCCCCCGCCCCACCGGCGAGCTGACCCTGGTCGTGTTCGACCACACCGGCAAGCGGACCCGGCTGAACCCCACCGGCAGCGCGCCGGCGAAGATCGTCGACAGGCACGGGCTTCAGTCCTACGAGATCCAGATCCGGGAGTCCGACGGCCGCCGGCACCGCCGCTACATCCCGATCGTGGCGAACGACAGCACCATGCGCTTCCAGCGCAATTCGCGCTGGAGCAGCCAGGGAACGCTGACCTGGAACGTCGGCGACGGGCAGGTCCGGTTCGCCGCGACCGACGACCGCGGCCGACCGCGGGCGATCGTGGTCACGCCCGAGGCGTCACTGGTGATGAAACCTCGTCGCGGGCACCAGAACTCGTGGTGGCTGAAGTTTCCGGACCGGTCCGGGCAGTACCGGATCAAGGCCGGCGACCCGCAGCTGACGAACCGGGTGCCGGCCCTGGTCGATCGCCGCGACGACCCGCTCTTCGGGCAATACGGCCCGAGGCCGGAAGACGCGGCACAGGGTTACGCCGACAACTGCACGCTGATATCGCATCTGCGGGCGATGGCCATCTCCCACCCCGGGGATCTGCAGAAGATCGTGCACGACCACGGGGACGGCACCGTCAGCGTCCGGTTCGTCGAGGACGGCAGGCCGGAATGGGTTCGCGTCACCAAGCAGATCTACCTGACGCCGGGCACCGATACCGGTCATTTCGTGCAGCACCGGCCCGGCAGGCCGTTGTGGGCGGCCATGATCGAGAAGGCGTACGCGGTCAGGTTCAACGGCGGCAACGGTTTCCACGATTTCCACATCGAATACCTCACGGTCATGGCGGAACGCCTGAGCACCGGCTTCTATCAGGCCGCGAACGGCATGACCCGCCAGCCGGTGCATTTCGTGGACGACGGGGACTACCTGCACCCGCTGCGGTTCGACGTGGACACCCTGCACGAACTGGTGAGCGCCAACTTCGCCGGATACGGTGACGCCGACTTCGAGTTCTCCCGGCAGGTGGCGGACAGCTACAGCCACTGGCGGCAGGACCGCGCCATCCAGCGCCGCAAGCGGAACCGCGAACTCGACCGGATCGATCGCCGCTTCCGCAGCCGCAGGTCCGCCGACGCGGCGCAGGACGCGGTCTACGACCGTTACCCCAGCGCCCGCACGCCCGAAGGATTCCGCGACTACCTGGACCGCAGCCTGGCCGGCTACCTGCGGCAGCACCATCCGGGAGACAGGCACCGGTGGGACGCCGAAAAGCAGGCCCTGACAGACTATTTCGCCGCCATATCCACCGGCCTGCCGCGGAACCGGCAGTTCACGAACCCGGCGGATCCGCTCGCCAGGGCGGTCGCCGAACGGATCGATTACGCGCTCCATCGCGGTACCGCGGTGACGCTGGGTATCGCCAAATACTCGGACCTGGCCGAGGACGACCACTCCGATCCCGTGCCGGGCCTCACCGGCCACCACAACTACACCGTCGCCGCGGTCGAGCGCGACGTGTACGGCAACCCGAGCCGGATCCTGGTGGACAACCCGCTGGACGACAACGGCCGCTACATCCCTCCGGCGCCGGGACTCGAGTACCGCCTCGACCCGGAACCGGAAACCCCGATCGCACCGGGCGGCACCCGGCATCGCGTCGCAGCGGACGGGACGCATTACGGCACGTACGCCAACGGCACCCGATATCGCCGCGACCCGTATCCGGATCCCGACGATCCGGACGAGATCGCCTACACCGAATACCGCATCACCCCACAGGGCGTCCGGTACTTCCACGACCTGCACGGCACGGTCTACCGGGAGGAACCGAACGGCACCCTGTCCTGGCGCACCAGCGACGGCACCCAGTACTGGACCGACACCCGGCGCGTCAAACGAGTGAAACGCCCCGGGGACACCGAGTGGTCGCTCGATCCGCACCGCCGCGACCCGTCGCATCCGACGACCCCGACCCGGGGCGGCATCGTCGCCGTCGACCTGGTGAACCTGCCGAAATTCTCCTTCCTCGGCATGTCCGGCCCCGCCGCGTACGCGCTGTACCGGAACGAACGGACCAACGCACCGGCGCAGACCCGGCACGCACCGCGCGCGGGGCGGGATGGTTCACGCCCGGTACCCGCCGCCGCTTCCAGCGGCACTACGCGACCGGCCGACGCGGGCGAACAGCGCGAGATCACCGGGGTCGCGAATTTCCTGTCCCACCTCGATTCGGACGAATTCCCCAGTGGCACAAGAATTGTGCTGCACACGCAGAACGGCGGGATCGAGGCCGTCGTGGACGGTCACACCGTGCGCATGCCGAGTGCGCACCGGCTGCCGCCGTCGGAGTCGGGGCCGCGCAAGGCGCGCCGGACCGGCAGCGGCGACGTGTCGGGGGCGACCCAGCTGCGCAGTTTGCGCAGTTTCCGTAACTACCTGCGAGCCGAGCAGGCGGCGTTGGGCGTGGACCGCGTCGAGGTCGTGCGGCCCGCACCGCAGGCCCTGGCGGACCCCGCTCAGGACCTGCGGGCCGAGCGCGCACTGCGGCGCGCGAGCACCGCCGAACCGATCGCGGACCCCACCTATTTCGGCGGTCACCTGCACGCGCAGCTGGCAGCCGAGCCCGGTAACGCGAATCACCCTCAGCCGCAACGCAAGACCTTCGAGGCGACCTTCGACCCGACCCTGCTCACGCCACCGCAGGTGCCCGCCACCGAACTCCGGCAGAACCTCGATCCGGCCCGGTACGTGCGGACCCTCCCGGTGCCCGGCGTGCAGGTCCGGGTGCCCGAACAGAAGGGGGCGAACGGCGAGGACGTGCTGCGCGTGGCCGACCTCGCGGGCAATACGTACCGGTTCGGCGCGGCGGGCGCGATGCGGGCCACCCTGGTCACACCGCCGGGCCGGGCCGCATACTTCGAATTCCGGATGCCCGGCGGCCAGGTGCGGCACGTCCCGTATCCGCTGCTGAGCGACTTCACCTTCACCCGGGATCAGCCGGGCGCCGCGACGGGCACCCTGCGGTGGGACGGCAAGGGCGGCCAGACGCGCATCCTCGGCTTCGACACCATGGGCCGTCAGGTCGCGATCCCGGTCCTTTCCGCATATCCGGTCCTGGTGACCAGGCCCGCGAACAACGGGGGGCAGTGGATCAAGCGGCCGGGCATTCCGGGCTGGTTCCTGGTCCGCGCCCACGAGAGTGTGCTGCCCCGGACCGCGGAACCGGCCGCCCGGCACGGGGATCCGCTGTTCGGCACCTCGCCCTCGGGTGTGGTGCGGCCGATGCCCCAGGACGCCCGGCAGGGCGCGGCCGGCGACTGCGGTCTGATCGCACCGCTCAAGGCGCTGGCCGCGGACCATCCGCAGGCGATCATGGACATGCTGCACGACGTCGGCGACGGCACGGTCCAGGTCAGGTTCTTCAACGGCGGGCGACCCACCTGGGTGCGGGTGGAGAAGCAGATCTACGTCAGACCCGGCACCGCGCAGGCCTATTTCGTTCAGCACCAACCGGGTGAGCCGCTGTGGGCGGCGATGATCGAGAAGGCGTACATCCAGGAGTTCGGCGACGGCGACGGGTACCGCGACGTGCTCGAACCGCCGGCGCTCGTCATGGAACGGCTCGGCCGCCCGTACTGGGAGCTGCGGACCGGCCAGTGGCGGCCGATGCGCTCGATCATGCACATGCCGCTGCATCCGCTGCACCTCGACGCGGACACCCTGCTCGGCGTGCTGGGCCCGGGCAGCGATCCCGAATTCGCCCGCGGCATCGCCGACACCTACGAGTCGTGGCGGACTTCGCCCGATGCCGCACAGGGACTTCGGCATTACCTGGACACGAAGTTCCCCGGCCGGTGGGAGCAGGAGAAGTCGGCTCTGCAGGCCTACTACGCGAGCACGACCGCCGCTCCGATCGCGACGCTGCGACTGGAGGACCGCTACCGGATCGCGGCGCAGGAGATCGCCCGGCGCATCGATTACATGCGCAAGCGCGATACGACCGTGGTGCTCGGCACCGGACGTTACGGTCCGGGCCGGGAGAACCGCACGGGAGCGCCGGGGCTGTACGGGACGCACGCGTATTCGGTCGTCGGCGTCGAGTACGACGCGCCGAGGGGTGAACCGCTGCGGATCCTGATCGAGAATCCGCACGACAACAATGGTTTCTACATCGCACCGCAGGCGGGCATGGAGTACCGGCTCGATCCGGAGGGAATCGGTTACGGCCCCGCCGTCGACGGTGTCCGGCAGCGGCGGGACGAGCACGAGCGGGTCGACTACTTCCGGGTCGAGCACGGTTCGGCCGGACGTGACGGCGTGCTGCGCGATGTGGTGAGCGACTTCTTCACGCCCACCGGTCCCACCGAGTACCGCCGCGATCCGGACGGGACGGTGTACGGCTTCGCCGGGAACGGCGAGCGGTGGGCGCGGCTGCCGGACGGCACGGAATACAAGGTGCTGCCGGATGGCGGCTATTGGCGTTCCCGCGACGGCGTCGAACACTGGAGCAAGGTCTCGGGCGAGACCGTGATGCGGCCACCCGGTACGCAAACCTGGTCTCCCGAACCGAACCCCGTTGCCCCTCAACGCGATATGACGATTCCGCGTCGCGGCGGCCTGGTCGCCGTCGGCGTAGAACATCTGCCGAAGTTCACCAGTCTGCAAGCCAGCGGTGTGGGCGCGTACGCCGCGTACGGCCCACTGCCCGCCGCCGCCGTGCCCACTGCCGCGCCTATCTCGTCCGGCGGTGTCGCGCAACACGCTCCCCTCACCCTGCCCGCCGATGATGCGAATCACACTGCGTCCGTGGACGATACGACGCTACCCAGCACGTCCGAGAGTGACACGAACCGCACCGGGAACCCGATGCATCCGCTGTGGTTCGACGCGAACACACTGCACGACCTGCTGGGCCCCGACGCCGACCGCGCCTTCGCCGACCAACTCGCCGGAACATACGACCAGTGGAAACAGGCCACGACCGACACCGGCTCGGGCGAGGCGTTCCGGCAGTATCTCGACGAGCGGTTCCCCGGGCGGTGGGCAGCGGAGAAGGCGACCCTGGCCGAGTACTTCGACGTGCTGAACGACGAATCGCACGAGGACCGCACGCTCGGCGACGACCAGCTGGTCGCCGGCCGCGCGGTCGCCGAGCAGATCGAAGAGCTGATGCGGAACGGCAACTCGGTGCAGCTGCGGACGCATCCGTTCCGCAACGGTGACGGGCAGGACGACGATCCCGACGTCCCGGGCTTGCTGGGCGATCAGCCGTATTCGGTGCGTGCTGTGGAGCACGACCGGCACGGCGGTGATCCGGCCGGGATCCTGCTCGAACACACCCAGGATGCCGTCGGCAACCACCCGACCCCGGCCGACGGCATCGAGTATCGGCTCGATCCGCGACCAATCGGTTACACCCCGGTCGGCGACGGCATCTCAGCACGCATCGATCCGGTCGACGGCACCGAATACCTGAAGGTCACCGACGACCGGGCCGGGCGCGGACCCGGCGGCCGATTGGCCATGGTCAGCGACATCTTCACGCATCGTGACACCGGTAGTGCGGAATTCCGGCGCGACCCGGACGGCACCCTGTACGGATTGCGGGCGAACGGACAGCGTTACGCCCGTACACCGGACGGTACGGAGCACATGGTCACCCGCGGTGAGGTGATCCGGCGCGACCCCGACGGCACCAGGTACCGGGCGAGCCGGGACGGCACTTTCATGATCAAGACGCCGGGGGGTTCGTGGCGGACAGACCCGAATCCTCGTGTCCTGGAACGGGATATGACCATCGCGGGCCCGGGTGGACTGGTGTGGATCGGGCTCGAACACCTGCCCAAGTTCGGGTCGCTGTCGGTACGCGCCGACACCTCCGCCGCGACGAACGTCGATGAGCCGCAGGAGAACACGCCGCCTTCGCAGCGGGGCGTCATCGAGGCGGACACCGGAGCCGACACCCGATTCGGTTCACTGATCGAAGGCGTCAACAACGTCCTCGGGCTGAATCACGCTGCGCCCGTGGGCAATACGGCGATTTCCGCCGCCACCGGAGACGATGCGATATCGGTCAACAGTGACGAGGCGGTATCGGATTTCGACTGGCAGGACAGCGAGCCCGACCAGGACCGGGACGGTGAGACCGATTCCGTGCACTCCGAGCCCGCACCGGCGCCGCCTCGTACGACGCCCGCCTTCGAGCCACGGAACGGCACATATTTCGGACGCAATCTGTTCCGCCAGTTGAAGTCCGAGCACGAGCCGGTGCGGCAGGCCGGTCCGTCGCCCGGATTCGAGCCCGGCGACGGCTCCTACCTCGGCGACCACCTCACCGATCAACTGTCCGCACAGCACGGCACCATGCGCGCCCCGCCGGAACGACAGGGCGTCGAGCCAAAATTCAGCCGGGAACTGCTCGGGCCCAAGCGATTCGCCGACGCAGAACGCCTGGACCGACTCTCTCCCGAGGACCGGGAAAAGAAATTCCCGGCGCTCGGGATCCCGGTCAACCTGCCCGATCAGCAGGCCCCGAGCGGGCGTCCGCTGCTGACGGTCGTGGACCACACCGGCCGATCGTTCCGGCTCCGCACGCAGGGACGCGAATCGGTCGTCCTGACCCAGGGCGACGACGGACAAGCGCGTTACACGATCAAGACATACGACGGCACGACCGCCGAGATTCCGGTCGCGCTGTTGCAGGAGAACTTCACGTTCCGGCCGGACGGGCCCGACGGCACCTCCGGAACGTTGAAGTGGTCGGTGCCACTTTCCGGAGTTCGCTTCCAGGGCCGCACATCTCATGGCGATTCGGCCGTTGTCGCTGTTCCGGCGAATATGACGGCGGTCGCGATACCGCACGGCTCGTCGTGGTCGATCAAACGCCCCAGCGACTCCGAATGGCTCGACTTCCAGGCGCCACGCGAGCTGCTGCCCGAACGCATGCCCGAACTCGCCGACCGCAGCGGCGATCCCCTTTTCGGCACCACCGTGGACGGCAGGTTCCGGGCAGCGCCCGGGGACGTGCGACAGGGCATGGCCGGGGACTGCGCGATGCTGGCCCCCTTGAAGGCGCTGGCGATCGATCATCCGCAAGCGATCCTGGACATGATCCACGAACACGACGACGGCACCGTGAGCGTCCGGTTCTTCGAAAACGGTGCGCCCGAATGGGTTCGGGTGGACAAGCGGATCTATGCCGACACCGACGACGATATCGGGTACTTCGTCCGGCACCGCCCCGGTGAACCGCTGTGGGCGGCGCTGATCGAAAAGGCGTATGCCATGCGATTCGGTCACGGCAACGGCTACCACACGCTGACCGACGACGAATCGGTCACCGCCGATCGCCTCGGGCGCGCATATCTGGAATCGGAATCGGAAACCTGGCACCCGTTCCACTCACGCACGGAAGACTTCCTGCATCCGTACTCGTTCGATATCGACACCCTGCAAGAACTGCTGGGACCGGCCGCCGATATCGAATTCGCCAGGGCGATAACCGAAGTCAAGGGAAAATGGCCCTCGCTGTGGATGCTCGATTACGAGATGGGCCATATTTTCCCGGACACCCCGCAACGGAACTGGCGAGCCCAGCGCGCCGCGATACTGGAATACCGCCGGCATCTGGATGTGAAGTCCGGCAACCCGCTGGAACTGCCGGACCGATACGACAGCGTGCGGCAGTGGGCCGCTGAACGCATCGACTACCTGGTCCGCCGTGGCACCACGGTGATTCTCGGAACGCAGTGGTTCACCTCGACCGCCGAGGACGCCGATGCGGTGCCGGGCCTGGTCGGTGGGCACGCCTATTCGGTCCTCGCCGTCGAACGCGGCCCGCGGGGCCGACCGGAACGGATCGTGCTGGACAACCCGCACGACTACAGCCGTGACTACCCCAGACCGGTGGCCGGTGTCGAATACCGTCTCGATCCCGGGCGCGCCGAAACCGAAGACCTCGGCGACGGAGTTCGCCACCGCGAGGACGAGGCCGAGGGCGTCCACTATTACCACGCCGAGAACGCCGCATCCGGCCGCGACGGTGTCCTGCGCGATGTGGTCAGCGACTTCTTCACCCCCGACGGCCCCACCGAATACCGGCGCGACCGGGATGGGACCGTATACGGGCTCACCCGCGACGGCGACCGCTACGTCAAATTCACCGACGGCACCGAATACAAGACCGTCACCGACGGTCAGGGGAATCGGACCCTCGTCCAGCGCACCCGCGACGGGATCGAAGCACCGGATCCGAACCTGCCCGGCGGCCACTTGGACAAGACCATTCCGGATCGAGGCGGCATCGTCACGGTCGAACTGAAACATCTGCCGAAGTTCGTGCGGATCTCGGTGAGCGGCGTCGCCGCGCACTCCGTCTACGGGCCCGAAACCACCACCGCACCGGCGAAGGTCACGGGCCGGAAGTGGGCCACCGCACCGAATGTTCCCGCGCCGCACGACCATCCGCGGCCGACGCGACACAGCGGCAGCGCGCCCACCGTGATACGTGACGGGCAGGCGGTCTCCTCCGGTGACCGCAGGCCGCCGCGGCCGACCGCGCGCCCAGCGGCACTCGAACGAGCCGGCACAATTCGCGGGCCCCGGATCGGCGCCCACCGCGACGGCGGCCCCGAGGCCGTTCCCGGCGGATCGCCCGGCTTGCAGGACTTCCTGGAGCCGAGGCCGGCCGTGGTCGCGCCACGCACGCATCTCACCGCGGGTGGTTTCACGCCGATGCCGACTCGGCCCGGCACGTTCGCGTCGCGGACGGCCGCTCGGGCATTCGAACCCCGGGACGGTTCGTATTTCGGCGATCACCTCCGGGATCAGCTCGCCTCCGATTTCGATCCCGCGACGCATCAGCAGCGGGATCGGGAGGGTTTCCCGGCGACATTCGACGAGAAGTTGCTCGCGCCTCCGGTTTTGGATCCGGGCGAACGCCTGGAGAATCTCGACGACGCCGAGAAGGAACGCAGATTCCCGGCGATCGCGGTGCCGATTCCGGTACACGGCGAAAACCGGTCGGTGACATTCGTCGATGCCTCCGGCAACACGGCCACCATGGCCCACAGCGGCCGAGCGAAAGCCAAGAAGCGCACACCGCCCGGTGGTACCCCGCACTACGAATTCACCACCGACGACGGCAGAGTCCAGCGGATACCGGTCGAACTGTTGCCGGACGCCCGGTTCCGGACGAGTTTCCTGCGCACCTCCACCGGCGAGCTGCGCTGGAATGTCCCCTCTCGCACGACCCGCGTGCTCGCGCGCAACGAGACCACCGGCGGGCAGGAGATGGTCGAAATCCCCGACGACACCCGGATGGTGGTCAAGCCGGGGCCGGGTTCGTCGCGGTGGATCAAATTCCGCCGCGAACAGACGTGGTATCAGGCCGAGATCCCGCACACCGTGCTGTCGCAATTGCCGGTGTCGGCGGATCGGAGCAACGATCCGATCTTCGGTACCGCACCGTCCGGTACGTTGCCCTGGCCGTCGCCGCGCGACGTCGCTCAGGGCACGCTCGGGGACTGCGGTCTGCTCGCCAGGCTGAAGGCCATGTCGATCGATGACCCGCAGTCGCTCGTGGACATGGTGACCGACCACGGTGACGGCACCGCGAGCGTGCGATTCTTCGTCGACGGCAAACCCGAGTGGGAGCGGGTCACCAAGCAGGTCCACGTGGACGCGGTATCCGGCGATACGCTCTTCGCGCGGCATCGCCCGGGGCAGCCGCTGTGGGCCGCGATCATCGAGAAGGCATACGCCCAGAAGTTCGGCGGCATCGACGGCTACGAGGGTATCCGCGGCACCTTCGCGGACGTACCGCTCCGCTTCGGGCGCGCACATCACGAGCCGCGCGGCCGGGTGCGGCAGCCGACCCGCGCGGTGCACGAGTTCCCGCTGCATCCGGCCCGATTCGACGCGGACACGCTGCACGAGCTGCTGGGCCCCGGGACCGATCGCGCGTTCGCCGAGGAGGTCGGCCGGTCCTACGAGCGCTGGCAGGAGGCGGCCGACCGGCTGGCAAAGGCGAAGTGGCAGGAACTCCGGCAGACCTACCCGGGCAACTCCACCGCCGCGGTCGACGCCCGGAAGACCGGGCGGGCGCAGTGGCGCGCGACCCAGGATCCGGACACCCCGCAGGGCGTGCGCAAATTCCTGGACAGCTTCGTGCCCGAGAAGACACCGGGGCAATGGACGAGCGAGAAGGACGCCCTCGCGGCTTACCTCGGCCGCGTGTACGCGGGGGCCGACAAGGACCGCGTGCTCGATGCCGCCGACATCGTCGCGGGACAGAACCTCGCCGAGCGGATCGACTACCTGCGCAAACGAGGTACCGCGGTGACGATGTCCACCCTGGCGTTCGGTCCCGGCGCCGAGAATCGCACCGTCGTGCCGGGGCTGATCGGCAACCACGTCTACGGGGCCATCGGCGTCGAGCGCGACCGCGGCGGAAAGCCGGCGCACGTTCTGCTGGAAAATCCGCACGACAAGAACGGCGAGTTCCCGGTCCCGATCGACGGTGTCGAATACCGCCTCGATCCCGCCACGTCCGGGCACAGCACCGACAAGGACGGCGTGCGGCGCCGCAAGGACTGGATCGAGGGCATCGAGTACTGGGCCGTCCCGGATTCCTCGACGGGCCGGGCGCCCGGTGGCGCGCTGCACGGTCTGGTCTCGGACTACTTCGCACCCACCGGCCGCACGGAGTTCCGGCGCAGCGCGGACGGGACGGTGCACGGACTCTCGCACGACGGCCTGCGGTACACCCGCACTCCGGACGGGACGGAATACAAGGTCCTGCACAGCGGTGAGGTGCTCCGACGCTCGCCCGACGGCACCGAACACCGGCGGAAGGACGACGGCACCGTGTGGGTGCGAAGGCCGGGCAAGACCCTGTGGCTCGCCGAGAAGAATCCCGGGGACCTGCGGTGGTCCCGCGCATTCCCGCTGCGGATGGGCGTGCTCGCGGTCGCGGTCCGGCACATGCCGAAGTTCGATTACGTCTCCGCCGGTGGCGCCGGGGTGCATGCCGCGTACGGCCCCGCGGCCGCGCGCGCCGACGCCGACGACGGGACGACGCGTACCGCGCCGGGGATGGACCCCGCGAACGTCCTGCGGCCGGATCCGCCGGTGCTGCTGTCCGGCTTCGAACAGCCCGTGCCGCCCCGGACCGGGAGCCCGATCCGGGAGGGCGACGGCAGCACCGCGTACGCACCCGCGCGCGGGCCCACCACACCGGACGTGCGACTCCCCTCGGGCCCGCGGTTCTCCACACCCGTCGAGCGAAACCCGCCGGCGCGCCGGGTCGCGACCGATCCCGGTGACGGCTCCCGGGTACGGCAGCCGAGTCCGCCACTCGACGCCGATTCGGTTGCGACACAAGACGATGGCTCGACCAACAGCCGCCACGCGAACGTCTCGGTCGATCTCGGGCAGCTCCCGGCGATGGAGGCGACGGCGAACGGCACCGGCGGTCGCGCGGCGTTCGCGCCGAACCTGCTTGCGCGGGTAGATGTTTCCGGAACTCACGACGAGCCGTCGACGGCTGTGCTCGCCGAGATGTTCACCGCGCGAACCGATCCGGCCGATTCCGGTGACGGTTCGTACTTCGGTGAACATCTGCTGGACCAGATGTCCGCCGACCACGATCAGGCGCCCCAGCCGACCCGGCAGGCCACCCCGGCGGGGTTCGACCCGAAGTCGCTCGAACCGCCGGTCCTGGCCGGCCACGAGCGGCTGGAACGGCTCACTCCCGCCGAACGGGCGCGGAAGTTCCCCGCGATCGCGACTCCGCTGGAACTGCCCGCGCACAAGAAGTCCGCCGCGAACGGCGGCCTGACCCTCGTCGATCACGACGGCACGGTGTTCGAACTGTCCAAGAGCGGCACATTCAGCGCCAAGATGGCCACCTCGGCCGACGGCGAACCACATTATCTGGTCAGTTTCGGTGCGGGGAAGCCGAAACGGATTCCGGTCGCGCTCCTGGACGGGTTCACCTTCGAACCGGGCACGTTCAGCAAAACGTCCGGAAAACTGACCTGGGTCACCCCGGGCGGTGAGATCCGTATTCGCGCAACGGATCCGGCCACCGGCAACTCGTCGGTGACGACCATTGCGCACGGCACGAAGATCGTATCGAGACCCGCGGACGGCACGTCGCGGTGGATCAAGGTCGCCGGGCAGGACAACGGCTGGGTCTGGGTCGAGGCCCCCGGGAGCGTGCTGCCACTGTTGGCCCTCGCCGATCGCAGCGCGGATCCGCTGTTCGGCACCTCGCCGTCGGGAGTGCCGCGGCCGGCGCCGCAGGACGTCCGCCAGGGCCGCATCGGGGACTGCGGTCTGCTGGCGCCGCTGAAGGCGATGGCGATCGATCATCCGGACGCGATCACGGAGATGCTGAAGGACCACGGCGACGGCACCGTCGATGTGCGGTTCTTCGTGAACGGCAAGCCCGAATGGGTCCGGGTGGACAAGCTGCTGCACGTCGAGAACGGCGGCCCCAAAACATATTTCGCGCGGCACCGGCCCGGCGAGCCGCTGTGGGCGGCGATGATCGAGAAGGCCTACGCCCAGCGGTTCGGCGGGCAGGACGGCTACGAGGGCATCCGGGGTACCTCCCGGGAGGTGCCCGAGCGGCTGGGGCTCGCGCACTATCAGCGCGGCCTGCGCGGGCTGCAGCCTGCCGGCACGGTCGCCGAACACATCCTGCATCCGGCACTGTTCGACGAGGACACCCTGCACGAACTGCTGGGCCCGGACAGCGACCCCGAATTCTCGCGGCAGGTCGGTGAGGCGTATCGCGACTGGTTGCAGGGGCGCGGGGGCAGGAAGTCGCCGGAGTGGATCGCCATGGGCACCCCGAAGGGCTTCGGCGAATTCCTCGACAAGACCTTCCCCGGGCAGTGGCAGCGGCAGAAGACCGCGCTCACCGATTTCATGGCCGCGGTCCAGAGCGGACCGGACCGGGACCGCACGCTGCAGGGCCAGGCCGTACTCGCGGGCGAAGCGTTTGCCCGGCGTATCGAGTACCTTCGCAGGCGCGGCACCACGATCATCTTCAGCACGCATCGGTTCGGGCCCGGCGCCGAGAACCGCACGGCGGTTCCGGGACTGTTCGGCAGGCACGCCTACGCCGTGGTCGGCGTCGAATACAACACGCGCACCGGCAAACCCGCCCGAATCCTGTTGGAGAATCCGCACGACAGCACCAAGATCTATCCGGTCCCGCGTGGTGGTATCGACTACCGCCTGGATCCGCGGCCCGGGGAACGCTCCGAGATCGAGCCCGGAGTCTGGCATCGCATCGACCAGGCCGAGGACATCGAGTACTTCCGGGTGCGGGACGCGCGGTCCGGCCGTGGTGAGGGCGGCGCGCTGCACGGCGTCGTGACCGATTTCTTCGCGCCCGGCAAGGGTGCGGAGTTCCGCCGGGATCCGGACGGGACGGTGTACGGGTTCACCTCGAACGGCGAACGGTACGCCCGCACGACCGACGGCGTGGAGCACAAGGTCGTGCGCGAGGGACGATTCCGGCGGTACCGCGACGGCACCGAGTACTGGCTGCGCACCGACGGCCGCAGCTTCACCAGATCGCCGGGCGGGAAGTGGGCCGGGAGCAAGAATCCGTTCTCCGCGCAGTCGGACCCGACCGTTCCCCGGCGCGGTGGCCTGGTGTCCGTCCGGGTCGAGCATCTGCCGAAGTTCCGGCACATGATCGCCAGTGGCGCGGGCGTGGCCGCCGTCTACGGACCGAAGCCCGCCGCGGCGCAGGACGACGCCGCATCGGAACCGGACACCGACTCGGATACCACCCCGGCGGAATCCGCTCCCGATACCGACCCGGCGGAATCCGCGGCCTACGGTTCCGGAACGGGTGCGTCGCACACGGCCGATCGCACCGCGAACCAGGCGATCGCCCCCGAGGACGGCGACAGCTTCGGCGACGGCCGCACCGCCTCGCCACCCGCCGACCAACCGGCGCACCTCGACGATTCCGCCACAGGACGTTGGGATACGTTGCCGGACAACGGAAATCAGTTGTTCGAAGCACTGGCACGGTGGGAGGGGCACACCGGGCCGCAGCGGGTGCGCGGCATGCTCGCCGACCGGATGCGGGAGCATTTCGACGATCTGCTTGCGCTGTTCGACGACACCCCCCGGAATCGGCAGCGCCGGGAGACCGAACAGAACCGCCGCCTGCACGCCGAGGCGGAATACCGGGACGGACGCCTGCCCCCCGAGCAATGGTCCGCGGAAATGAACCGCCGCAGGCAGTTCGACCAGGAGCTCGAGCACTGGCGGCGCACCGAACTCCGGAGCCTGATCGGCGTGCTGCGCAACCCGCACGCGCCGACCGATCGCCTGATGGATCTCCTGATCCCCATCGCCGCCCGCGAATTCGGACTCGATCTGGTCGTACTGCATCCGGACCGGGACCGCGAGGTGCACCGGTACAGCGAGTTCGACGCGCCGTTCATGCTGTTGCACGTATCGGACGGCGACGCACCGCGACTGAGCGTTGCCATGGCCGCCGACGGCATCGGATTCACCCTCGATCCCGCGGACCTGGACGATCCCGCGGCCTACCCCGCGCTCCCGCCGGCCGAGACCACCCCCGACCCGATGGACGTCGACATCCCAACGGCCACAACGGAATTCGACGGCGACCGGACGGACTTCGGCCGCGACCTGCTGGACAAACTCGGATTCGCGCTCCCCGGCACCACCGAGCCGCGGACCCGGTTCGACCGGTCCGGACTCGAACCCCCGGCGCAGCGACCGACGCAGTTCGCGGTGCTCGGCGTGCCGGTCACGGTACCCAGGGCGAACCTCCCCGGAGCCGGGGACATCCTGACCCTCGTCGATCACAAGGGCACCGTGCGGAACCTGGCGGCCAGCGGCGTCGCGGACGCGGAATACCTCCCGAGCGGACGCATATACCTGATCAAGCTGGCGAACGGCGGGCACCTGCCCGTCCACGAGGATCTGGTGGACCTGAACAGCGGTTTCGCCTTCCAGCCCGGCACCAACGGCCGGTACGGCACGCTGAGCTGGAACGTCCCGGGCGGCCAGACCCGGATCATCGCCCTGAACGAGGCCGGCGCGAAGACGCCGATCTACGTTCCGCCCGGGCACACCCTGGTGGCCATCCCCGGGCCTGGAACCTCGCGCTGGGTCAAGGATCCCGGCGTCGCGTTCTGGGTCCGCGTCCAGGCGCCCGAGAATGTGCTGCCGAAACTGCCGCAACTCGTCGACCGGCGCGGTGAACCGCTCTTCGGCCCGAGCGGTCCGCGGCCGCAGGACGCGCGCCAAGGCGCCGCCGGGGACTGCCCGTTGTTCGCCAACCTCAAGGCCATGGCCGCCACCGATCCGCAGGCGATCCGCGAGATGGTGCGCGACCACGGCGACGGCACCGTCAGCGTCCGATTCCGCGTCGGGGGCAAGCACGAGTGGATCACCGTCGAGAAGACGATCTATGTCACGCCGGACACCGATCGCGGGCACTTCGCCTACCACCGGCCCGGAGAACCGTTGTGGCCCAGCATGATCGAGAAGGCCTACGCGCAACGGTTCGGCGGCGGCAACGGCTACCACGGCCTCGCCGCCGGAGGCCGGGCCGGCAGGACGGCCGAAGTCCTGAGCAAGGGTTTCCACCAGACCCCGACCGGACCGGCCTACCAGGCATGGAATTCCGAGCAGGGTGCGATGGTGACGATCGATCAGCCGGGGCGGGCGCAACCCGTGCGCACCGTCGACGACGGCATCTTCCTGCACCCGCTGCGCTTCGACATGTATACGCTGCACGACCTGATCAGCGGGTTCCTGACCGGCGAGCCGGCGCGCTCGGACCACCCGCGGGCGGACCCGCCCGTGGCCGACTTCGAATTCTCCCGCCGGATCGCGGACAGCTTCGAGCACTGGCAACGGGAGGACACGGCCCGGCGCGACGCGGCGAAACAGCACATCCGCACCGTCCACCAGGGCGACGAGGCCGCCATGCTCGCGGCCTGGGCGGAGTTCGACCGCACCGACGACTTCCTGACCCCCGAGGGGTTCGGCAGATATCTCGACCGGCGCTTCCCGAACCGCTGGGAGGCCGAAAAGCGTGCTCTGACAGAGTATTTCAGAACTGTCCTGGACGGGGACCCCGAGCATCGGATCCTGCCCGCGCACCTGGCCGCCGCCGGCCGGGCGGTCGCGGACCGGATCGACCACGCCCTGCGGCGCGGCACCACGGTGATGTTCGGCACGCATCCGTACGGCCGGGCCCAGGAGGACACGACCGCGGTACCGGGCCTGGTCGGCGGCCACGCCTACGCGGTGCTGAACATCGATCGGGACGCCACGGGCACACCGGTCGGGATCCTGATGGAGAACCCCTGGGACGAGAACCGCCCCTACCCCACCCCCATCCCCGGTATCCAGTACCGCCTCGACCCCGGAGGAACCGGCTACACCTCCGACGGCCACGGCGGCCGGTACCGCGACGGCTCCGACAGCACCCGGTACATCACCAGGGCGGACGGCACCCAGGAACGCCACGATCCGGACGGGAACATCTATCGCTTCTCCCCCGACGGCACCCGATACCATCGCGGCCCGGACGGTGCCGAACAGCAGCGGAATCCGGACGGCAGCCGGTACCGCAGGACACCCGACCAGACCGAGTTCTGGACGAACGCGGACGGGACCAAGCAGATCCGCAGGCCGGGCGATCCGGCTCGTTCCGAAGATCCGTCCCGGCGCGACCCCCGCGACACCACCATCCCGCGCCGCGGCGGCATCGTCGCCGTCGCCCTGGAACACCTGCCGAAACTGGACGCGCTGGCCATGAGCGGGCCGGGTGCGCACGCCCTGTAAGGCCAGGACGAGCACACCCAGGTGAGCACGTCCGGGCCGGCGCCGCACTCCGGCGGCGCCACCACCGCGCCGAACGTCTCGGACGCGGCGCCGCCGACTACGCGGCCGACATCCGATCCCGTGTCCGTGAATGTGAAACAAGTTGCACCACAAGTATTTTCACCGTCCATCGGGGCAATTCGCGAGGAAGATCGGCCCGCGCCGGGCGAAGGCACCGACTTCGAGGATCATCCGGGCGATCGTGCACATGGGCCGTTGGCGGCCGAGGACGACAGCCTTGCGCAATTGCCGCACCGGCGTGCGCAATTCCCGAAGACGTTCGATTGGGCGTTGCTGAAGCCGAAACCGCTGGAGGCGAGCGAGCGGCTGGAGAATCTGTCGCTCGCGCAAAGGCTGCACACGCTCCCGGTGCTTCCCGTACCGGTGGATCCGGTCGGCACGCATACGCCGAACGGTGCAGCGCTGCTGCGACTCGTCGAGCACAGCGGTGCCGCACACCGGTTCTACAGTGCCGGCCGGATGGCGGTCACCGTCGGTGATATTCCCGGCAAAGGACGGCATTACGCGTACTGGGGACCCGACGGGCAGGCCAGATACATTCCGGTCGATCTGACCGACGGTTTCACCTTCCAGCCGGATCGGCCGGGCGGTAATTCCGGCATGCTGCACTGGAACGTACCGGGCGGACAGACGCGCATCGCCGGAAGGTCGGCATCGGACGCCGCGCCGAAGGTCGTGACCGTTCCGGCGGGCACACCGGTGCTGGCCAGACCCGGAAACGGTACGTCACGGTGGATCAAATTGGCCGGGGACGGCGAGTGGGTCGAGGTAGCGGCCGGGCACGATGTCGTTCCGGCGCTGCCGCAGCTCGTCGACCGGCACGATGATCCGTTGTTCCATACCTCGGAAAGCGGCGATCCCGTGGTCCGCCCCGAGGATGTGCGGCAGGGCCGCGCCAGCACGTGCGCGATACTGGCCCCCTTGAAAGCGTTGGTGAACGACCATCCGCAGGCGATCGTGGACATGCTGACCGACTACGGGGACGGCACGGTCGGCGTCCGTTTCTTCGTCGGCGATCGGCCCGAGTGGGTGCGGGTGGCCAAACAGCTCTGGGTGACTCCGGACGGCATCGGGTATTCCATTCGGCACGAACCGGGCAAGCCGATCTGGGCGGCGATGATCGAGAAGGCATATCTGAGCCGTTTCGCGGCCGGAGACGGCTACGGAACCCCGCTGCACTCACCCGACACCGTTCTGCGACGTCTCGGCCGGGAATACCACGAAGCGGGCACCGGGGTCGCGCAGCCGACCCTGACCCATTGGGAGCCGGTGCTGCATCCGTTCCGGCTCGGTGCGAGCGAATTGCGAAAGTTGTTGGGAGCCGACGCCGATCCGCGATTCATCGAGCAGTTCCCCGGCTACTACGACCACTGGCGCAGGCATGTCGAAGCGCTGCGCAGCTCCACCTGGGAGCAGATCGAACAGACCTATCCGCAAGGCCCGGCCAGAAAAGCCGCATGGGACCACTACCTGCGCAGCGAGGAATTCGACGCGGCGGCGGAATTCCGGACCTATCTGGACGGCTTCCTGCCGGCGAAGTGGCAGAAGGAGAAACTGGCCCTGGTCGACTACTACCGTCAGCTGAGCGGTGGCAGCGGATCGCACACCTTGCGGTCCGATCTCCAGAAGGCGGCCGGGACATCATTCCTGAAGCGAGTGGAGTACCTGCTCAGGCGCGGTACCACGATGGTGATCGGAACCCACGGATTCGGGCCCGAGATCGAGAACTCCACAGTGGTTCCGGGCCTGTTCGGCCGGCACGCGTACACGGTCCTGGGCGTCGAATACGACGCGCACACCGGAAAACCCGCGCGGCTGATGCTGGAGAATCCGCACGACGACAACCGCGGATATCCGTCGCCGGTTCCCGGCATCGAGTACCGCCTGGATTCGGGCGGGACGGGGTACGTGGACGACCGCGGTGTCCGCTACCGCAAGGACGAAGCCCGCGGCATCGAGTACTTCAGCGTCGGCGATTCCCGGACCGGTCGCGGTACCGGCGGCCCCCTGCACGATATCGTCACCGATTTCTTCACCCCCGCCCATGGAGCGGAGTTCCGTCGCGATCCCGACGGAATGATCATCGGCCTGTCGAAGACCGGCGAACGCTATATCCGGACCCTGGACGGTGTCGAATACCGGGTCATGGGCGACCATCGAGCCTGGCGTCTGGCGGACGGCACCGAATATCGATTGTCTTCCGCGGGATACACATTGGTGAAGGTCCCGGGCCAGAGTCCGCGCTTCTACGAGCCCGGCACCTTCCACGCCTGGCCGTCGGTGCCCGCTCCGAAGCGCGTCGGCGTCATCGCCGTCGGACTCGAGCATCTGCCGAAGTTCTATGCGGTTACCGCCGCCGGACCTGGCGCGTACTCGGCCTACGGGCCGGGGCCCGGCTCACCTTCCGGGACTTCCCCGGCGAAGTGACCGAACCTGCTGTACGCCAACGGAATCGACACTGAAGGCGGCCACGCGCACCGGTGCTCGGACACCACGAACCTCAGCCGCCGATAAGCCGCCGCGACCGGCCCCGGCAGCCGAAGCCACTGCGTCCCAGCCTTTCGGGGAACTCCATCTCGCTCGGTGTGGTGTTCGCCCTGCGAAATGCGCTGCCGCAGAACAGCATCTCGTTCTCCAGTCCGGCTCGCGGTTCTCGGGCACGGCACGGACAGCTCTGCGCGCTCGACGCTGTCCACCCCCGACGGGCACCCCATCGGCACGGGCACGCACGCCGCGCGGGTCCGCAATGCCATGCGGCCGAACGCGATCCGCGCTTCGGTGACGATCGCGTCCGGAGCTATTGCGCCTGCCCATGTTGTGGTGGCCGGGTCCGCCGGGCGTGGCTGCCCCGGATCGTCATTCAGCGGCGCGCCGGTCGGCTGTTTCGAGATAGGAGGCCAGGTTGGCCAGCGAGGAGGCGATCCCGGCCTCGTGGGCTGCCTGGTCGATACCCGGCGGCACGTTCGTGGCGGTGACGGTGACCTCGGTCCCCTCACCCGAGGCGGTGATCTGCCAGGTCATCGTCATGGTGCCCGCGTACGAGGGATCCTGCGCCTCGAACACCGCCCGTTGCACCACGCGCTCGGGGGGCACCAACTCGGCGAACTCGACGTCGACGACATCGGTCGCATCGGAACTCTTACCGGGGGCCTCGACCGGATCGAGGTAGGTCAGAACCATCCGGAACCCGCCACCGGGCCTGGGATCCCACCGCTGGATCCGCCCCCGCATACCGTCGGGCGGCAGCCACGCCTCAACGGCCTCCCGCTCCACGAGAGCCGCGTAGACAATCTCCGGTGCTGCCGCGATGACCCGGCCGGCCCGGTCGATCCTGCTCATGGGCCGAGTCTAGACAAGGCCCGTCGGGCCGGAAGGAAATCGCACTGTTCACGAAATCTCCACCGGCTCGCCGTGCCGCATTCCCCTTCCGCCAGAAGTTTGTGTTGTGTGAATAGTCTTGTGGCCCAGCGCTTTTGCTTGCACTGCGGGACGGGGGTGCGGTGGTTACGCTGCGTGCGTCAGCGTGTCCTGAAGTACCTGCCCTCGCCGGGCTGGAATCCGATGTGGAGAGTTGGGATGACGATCAATCCAGTGGCCGACCAAACGCCGGTGATCGAGAAGATGCCCGGGCTCGGTGAGTACACCGAACAGGCTCGCGCACAACGATTGGCGTGGTATCGGTCCGTCACGGGAGCGCCCTTGGCGGCGTTGCGCACGCCCGGCGTGGCCGCGGAACTGGTACGCGGCAATATCGAGAACTTCGTCGGCACCATCGATGTGCCGGTGGGCCTGGCCGGGCCGCTGCTGTTCGACGGCGAGCACGCCCGGGGGCCGATCATCGCGCCGATGGCGACGGTGGAGGGCGCGGTGCTTGCCTCGACCGCGCGGGGTGCGCGTGCGATGAGCGAATCGGGTGGGGTGGTGACCAGGGTGCTGCGGCAGCGGATGACGCGGGTGCCCGGGTTCGGGTTCGGTTCGATCGAGGAAGCGGCGCGATTCGCTCGCTGGGTGCCCCTGCAGATCGAGCAGCTGAGTCTGCGGGTGCGGGAGGCCTCCCGGCATGCCCGGCTGGTCGATGTCGACGCGGTGCAGATCGGCCGCGACGTGCACGTGCGGTTCTGCTACGAGACCGCCGATGCCACCGGGCAGAACATGACCTCGGCGACCACCTGGCACGCGTGTCGGTGGATCCTGGACCACGTCGGCGAGTTGCCCGGCCTGGCCGTGCAATGGTTCATCATCGAGGCGAACATGGCCTGCGACAAGAAGGCCGCCCACCTCAACACGATCGGCGGACGCGGCTACCGGGTCGTGGCCGAGACGGCACTGACCCGCACCGTCGTCGAACGGGTGCTCAAGACCACACCGGAGATGCTGCACCGCACGCTGCAAGTATTCGACGACGCCGCCTGGCACAGCGGCGCGCTCGGGCCCGACGTCGACGCGGCCAACGTCATGGCCGCGATGTTCATCGCCACCGGCCAGGACGCGGCCAGCGTCTTCGAATCCGGCACCGCGATGATCACCAGCCGGTTCGAGGACGACACGCTGCTGATCACCCTGACCCTGCCGAGCCTGCTCGTCGCCACGGTGGGCGGCGGCACCGGCCTGCCGCAGCAACAAGCGTTCCTCGAGGCCCTCGGCTGCGCCGGCCCCGGCAAGGCCCGACGGCTGGCCGAGATCGTCACCGGATTCTGCCTGGCACTGGACATCTCCACCGTCTCGGCGATAGCCGCCGGTCAATTCGTCAGCGCGCACGAACAACTCGGCCGCAAACGCCCATGAGCGTCCGCTCGGTAGGTCTCCCTGGCAGTGGCTCCTGCCGGGGCTGCCGCATCACTCCCCGTGCTGCGGGATATCACCCGAGGTAACCCGGTCGACTACTACCTCTTGACTGCCCGCTGAGTCACGAGCAGCCGACGATCACCGACTTCTCCAGTGCTGCAACATGTTCAGGCCGCTCACGGCCAAGGCGCCGGCGCGCCGTCCGCTCCGGGCCGACCGCCCGCGGCCGGGTACTTCACCTCCGGAGCACCGTGCCCACGCCCCCGCGAACGGCACGGCCAATCGGTTGGCGAAGCACGCACCCAGCGTGTTGATCGGCCCGGGAAGATCAGGGGACCAGCACGATCTTCCCGTTCGTGCGCTTTTCGGCGAGCTGCTGGTAGGCCTTGCGGACGTCGGCGAGCGGGTAGGTGGCGGCGACGGGGATCTCGAGTTCGCCCGCTGCCACGAGGTCGACCAGGCGCTGCAGTCCGGTGGCGCCACCCGCGTCGTTGGTGCCCGCGATACTCGCCCGGCCGTCCACACCGGCCTCGAAGTTGACGACGGTATTGATGCGCTGCGGGGAAACACCCAGTTCGTGCGCGAGATCGACATAGTCGGCGCCGAAGGTGTCGATGAACGCGTCGACCCGGTCGCCGGCGGCCGCGCGGATCCGGGCCGCCTGGCCGTCACCGTAGGTCACGGGTACGACGCCATGGTCTCGCATCCAGGGGTGATTGGCCTCCCGAGTCAGCCCGATGACGGCGGCACCGAGCCTGCGAGCGAGTTGGACCGCCACGATCCCGACCGCGCCGGCGGCGCCGGACACCACCACCGTCTCACCGGGCTCCGGGGCGACCGCCTCGACGCTGGCGAGCGCGGCCATCGGCGCGACGCACATCGAGCCGGCGACTTCCCAGCTCATGGCGGCGGGCTTGGCGACCAGGTCGGCCGCGGCCACGGCAACGAGTTCGGCCTGGGCCGCTCGCTCGGCAGACCAGCCCAGCACGTGGTCACCCACGCGCCAGCGCTCGACCCCCTCGCCCACGGCGACGACCTCACCTGCCAGGTCCGAACCCTGCCCAGCGGGGAACGTCCACGACCACTGGGGCACGTCGGTGTCACGTCCGGACAACCGTGCCCGCAACGCCCACGCCTCCTCGGCAAGACCTTCCCGCACGTAGACGTCTCCGGGATTGACCGCGGCCGCGCGGATCTCGACCACGACGCGTCCGGGCGTCGCCACCGGGGCGTCGACCTCACGCACGTCGAGCACATCGACATCGCCGTAGTGGTCGAAACGAACTGCTTTCATCATTGCTCTCCTTGGTCCGGGCCGGTCCATAGTCCGGCAAATTAATCATGCCTCATGTTGATACATGACACATGTTAATCATGGCGGACGCCGATCCGCTAGACTTCGATTCGTGACCTCGGAGACGGACATCGGCGACACGGACCCCGCGCCGGGCATCCCCGACAGCCTCGGGTTCCAGCGCGCCACATGGTGGCTCCTCGGCGGCGCCGGCAAGTTCACACTGCGGCGGTGGACCGACCAGCTGGCCGAACTCGACCTGACACCCAGTCAATACAAACTCCTGTCGGCCCTCGACGAGACCGGCCCACTCGGCCAGCAACGACTGGCCGAGCTGGTCGGCATCGACCCCCGCAACGCCGTCCCGATCATCGAGACCTCGGTCGAACGGGGACTGCTGACCCGCAGCGTCGACCCCACCGACCGGCGCCGCAGAGTACTGGAACTCGCCCCCACGGGCCGCCGGGTCGCCGCGAAACTCCGAACCCTCAACGCACAACTCGAAGAACAGCTCCTGCAGCCGCTCTCCCCGGCCGACCGCACCGCCCTCCGGCGCATACTGCAAACCGTGATCCGCGCAGCCGATCCCCAGCCCAGCACTATCGCTCCGCCCGCCACCCACGATCCCGCCGACGGCAATCGCCGACCGGCGCCACGCCACCGACCACAGTGAGGACGGCCGAATCGATTCGCGGCGTTGCGGGTCGTCGGCCCTCGATCGCGCGACCGACCCCGACAGGCGAGGGCCCGGCGCGTTCACGGACCGCGGTCAACCGCCTCATCTCCCGCAGCGACGCCCGTCCGCGGGAACGGGCGATCCCCATTTCCGGCGTCGCAGTACGTTGCCATAATTGTCGATACTTCCTCCGGCCACATCGATGCCTGAATTTCCTTGTCGCGCAGAGCATTCAGGCGCTTCGACTCCGAATCGGCGTTGAACCCGCAGACTCTTGCACATTCCGGCGCGCGGGCAATGTGCCCCTGGAGCGCAGGCGCAGCACCCTCCAATGCATTTCCGGCGGGAGTCTCATTCGGGCCGGCTCACACATCGCGTTACTATCTGCGGCTTCAGCGATTCATCGACAACGAACTCGAGGAAGAACTGCTGTCGCTGTCCCGCCCGATCCGGGCCCTGCCGGAAATATGGTGGCGATCGTCAGCCCCACGCGCCCCGATACCGGCCGCGACCGGATTCCCGAAGCCCTCTACCAAATGCAACTGACCATCGACCGCCTCCGCAACGAACTCTGGCGGGGACTCGACACCGACTGGCCGGCCCGATTCGGGACAGCGCGTTGCAATGCGTCCATCCGGGGTATGGCGAGGGTGGGTCGGGGCGATGAAGGAGGCGAACAGCGATGATGATGAACAACCTCATGCAGATGGCCCGCTACTGGTGGGACCGGATGTTCCCGAACATGCCGATGACGATGTGAGCCGTCCCGGCTATACGAGGATGGATCGAGCACAGCACGCGGGTACCGAACCCAGCGGTCCAATCTATCCGAGTGGAGGTCCCGGCGTCGGCAAGATGCCGGGATCGTCCGTCTTCGCGAGTTCACCATCGAGTATCGACCGCGTCCGGGCTCGCGCCCAACCCGACAGGACCTGCGGGACGGGTGATCGGGGTGTCTCCATCACCCCAGGCCGGCGGCCGACTTGGCCTCGACCAGCACGTCCTCGAGCATCGCCGGGGTGAGTCTTCCGGTGAAGGTGTTCTGCTGGCTCACGTGGTAGCAGCCGAAGATCGTGAGTTCCGCGCGACCGGGAAGTGCGGGCGCCAGCGAACAGCGCACGCCGTGCCCGAACTTCGGACGCGAGCGGGGCACCGTCCAGCCGGATTCGGCCAGGGCGGGGAACAGTGCCTGCCAGCCCCAGCCACCGAGAACGACAATCGTTCGCAGGCTGGGCGCGAGCAGGCCGAGTTCGGTGATCAGCCAGTGCCGGCACCGATCGCGCTCGTCGGGGGTGGGCTTGTTGTCCGGGGGTGCGCAGTGCACCGGCGCGGTGATCCGCGTGCCGAGCAGTCGCAGCCCGTCGCCGCGCCTGCTCGAGTCGGGCTGACTGGCCAGCCCCGCCCGGTACATCGCCGCGAACAGCACATCCCCGCTGCGGTCGCCGGTGAACATGCGCCCGGTCCGGTTACCGCCGTGCGCGGCCGGAGCGAGCCCGACCAGCAGCAACCGGGCATCGGCCGGTCCGAGACCGGGAACTGCTCGGCCCCAATAGGTTTCGTCACGATATGCCGCCCGTTTGACGCGGGCGGCCTCCTCCCGCCAGGCAACCAGACGCGCACAGGCCCGACAGTCGGCCACCGCCTCGTCGAGTTCATCGATCGACCGACACACCATCGGCCCATTCTGACCCACGCGTTCAATTCGCGACGGCCCCGGGACTCATCACCCCTCGGTGAGATGCGCGCTGAGTAGCTCGCCGCTGGCCTCCGATGGGCTTGACTGTGGTTGATTCGGGTCCCACTCTTGAACTACATAGCATATAATGCAGCGCTCTATTCGAGGAGACGGTGGAGCTATGTCCAGCAAACATCTATCTGAAGAGCCCCAATCGGAGCGGGGAGCCGAAGGCTCGCGGGACACCGGGGCCGATGCGTCAGGCGGTGGGGCGGCGGATCGTCCGGTCGGCACATTCGACCAAGAAGAGGTCACCTCAACGCGTGACCACAACGCTACTGAAGGCAACGTCGGCACGACCGGGACCCTCCCCCCGGAAGACGCCGAATCGGCCATACCGCCCTACGAAGGCCGCCGGACAAGCGCAACCTCCAGCGAGAACGCGGACGAGGACAGCGACGCCAAGACCGCGGGCGCTGTACATCCGGTGACCGACCCGGAGTTCAAGGCACCCCGCCCCGACGACACTCCCGGAGGGGCAACCACATCACCGGTCGACGAGCAACCCGCAGCGCACGCCCCGGAATCCGAGGCCACCGACGAGGGTGTGCAGGGTGGCCATCAGACCGGCGTGAGCAGAGCCGAGGACCAGCCCCGCGAATCCCGGCCGCAGTGACTTCGACGAGGACGAACGAGTACCCGGCCACCGCACACCGCAGCTTCGGATCGGCCGTGGTCGTCAGCCCAGGCGCTCGCACACCCACCCGAACATCCCGCGAAAAAACGTAACCGAGCCGGGCTCGATCGCGACGACGACGATCTCGCCAGACAGATCCAGGTGCGGGACCTGATGATCTGTCATGGCGTGTGGCCGCGCCAGTGGCTCGAGCACTCGCCGCCGAATTCCCGCCGGGCGTGCGCGAACGATCCGGAATCGATAGCCCGGACCGGCAGAGTTGTGTGCTGCGATCAGTGCGTGACCGACCAGAGCGTCCAAGCCGCGCGGAACGCTCGGGTGACACCGAGGATTTCCTCGGCACGTCCCGGACTGTAGGCGGGGTAGTCATCGTCGTCGAGTGCGCCGCGGCACCGGGACCGCAATGCTCATACCGGGCACGACGGGTCGGCGCGGCGCTCACGAGGTCAGGTGCCCGAGCCGGATCGCCAGCAGGTTCGCGACCAGGACGGCGACGAACACGACCGCGGTAGCTCGGTAACCCACGACCCACAGCCCGACCGCGGCACCGCCGAAAACCACGACCTTGGTGACACCCGCGAGCAGTGGGTAGTCGAATGTCGCATTCGGCGCCGCGAACAGGCCCCAGGCCAGCGCCGCGAGAAGAGGCGCGATCACGGCCAACACGAGCTTGACCGGAGTCGCAACGGCGGTCCCCCACCCCCACAGCGCCAGCGCCGCGAGCGCGCCCAACTCCATCACGAATGCCAGCGTGAGATTGGCCCATTTCCAGACTTCCTGCATGTCCGTTCTCCCTCAGGCAAATGAGAGCGGCGCTCTCTGATGAGAGCAGTGTGCACGGCCGATCGGTCTTCGTCAAGCTGCCGCCTGGCCGCGACCGCGACATCCGTTGCTGCGCAGGCGGTATTCGGCAGCGGCGGCACACCCGCCGCGCGGTCCGGCACCAGCATCGAGGTCCCCCGAGCACCGAAGGCCGCGCCACCGACTTCCGCTCGGCTACGTTCCGGCACATGGACCAGCGAGGCGCGCTGCCCGGCAAGCTCGACTATCCGAGCTGCCACGAGCGCCGGATCGGGTTCGTCGGCGACAGCGGTGTCCGAAAAGACTTGCAGAGGGGTTGCGAGCGCGGTGCCGCACCGAATCGGCAGCCGCGGATTCCGGATCTACGGCCCCGCGACCGGGTCGAGACAACCGGCCGGCGGGTCCACGAAAATACACAGCGCCGGGGCACGGGTGGGGCGATAGCCGCCGGGGACACCACCCGCGGCGATGATCTGCGCATAGCTGCCCACAGCGTCGGTGGGGCGTCGGGTGAGCGACGGATCGGTGCGCACATCGACCGTATAGAGGCCGAATCTCGGTGTGTAGCTGCCCCATTCGTAGTTGTCGGTGAGGCTCCAGTAGTTGTACCCGATCAGGTTCATACCGGCGGCCTTCGCGCGCTGCAACCAGTAGACGGTGTCGCGCAGATGGTCGCTGCGGGTGTAGCCGTCGCTGCGGGGCCGGCCGTTCTCGGTAGGCATGCCGTTCTCCACGACGTACAGCGGCTTACCCGGAAAGCGGCGTGAATAGTGCTGCAGCGCATAGTAGATCCCCTCGGTGCGCAGCGGCATCTCCCAGATGCGCGGCCCCGGCATGGTCGGCAGCGCCGAACCGGTAGCCCGCCCGATCGCCCCGTACAGCGACTGCGCCGGGTCGAAGCCGAAGTAGTAGTCCACGCCCACGTAGTCGAGCCGGGCGGCGATTCGGTCGACGAACGCGCCGTTGACCTGGTCCTCCATACCTGCGACATATCCGACGTTGGCGGTGACCAGAGCGCCGGGCTGCTTGCTGTGGATGTAGTCGTAGCCGGCGTTGTGCACATCGACGATCTCGTTCAGCATCCGGTCGGCGTCGGCGGCGCCCTCGCGGACCTCGTTCCCGATGTAGGCGGCGGGCTCGTTCACGGTGACCCACAACGGATTTCGCGAGGAGTATCGATCGACGACGGCACGCATTTCGGCCAGCCAGTCCCCGACCATTCCCGGATTGCGCCAGCCGCCCCGGCTCGCTTCCCAGCCCGGGTACACCCAGTGGTCCAGCGTGATCATCGGCCGCATACCGGCCCGCACGATGCTGTCGACTACCGAATCGTAGAACCGAAAGGCGCCCTGGTCCCACACCCCGGGCGCGGGCTGCAGCCGGGCCCACTCGATCCCGATACGGAAAACCCGCATCCCCATGTCCGCGGCCAGCCGGATGTCGGACTGGTAGCGGTCGGCGAAGTCGACCGAATTCCCCAGTGGCTCCAATCCCCGGTCCCGAGCTATATAACGGGTCCAATTGCTGTCTGGCGCACGACCTTCGGACTGAAATCCCGAACTGGCGACCCCCCAGAGGAATCCGGAACCCAGCGACGAGAGCGCGGCCGCCCGCGGCGGCCCCGCCAGGGCCGGAGTCCCGGTCGGCAACACCGCCGCGGCAGCGACGAACACCGCCGAGACAATCCGAAGAAGCCAGGATCGCATCAATTCAGGGTAACGAACGGACCCCTGCCCGCGCTGGCGATGCGCCAATCCCGAAACCTCGCCGCTGGATCGTCGAGTGTGGACGTCGCAGTGCGAGTGGCGGTCTCGCCGTCGGTGCGCCAAGCTCGCCCAGCACGACAAGCTCCGCCGCCGCGGGCACGCCAAAAATACCGTGCCCATATCATTCGGAAGCCGGATGGCGGTGGCCGCGCGGTGGTGTGAGTTCATCGACCACCACCAGATTCCCGCCGGAATGTTTGGCCTGGTACATAGCGGCGTCCGCGGATTGTAGTAACCGGTCCGGGCTCGGACGAGGACACTGTGGACAGATTGTCGAGTCGAAGGCCACGACGCCGACACTGGCAGTGACCGTCACCGCGTTCTCCGACGGTTCGGCAATCAGATGACGCAGGCGCTCGGCCTCGGTACGCGCAACGCCGATAGTGATCGGCGCGGCCACCACGAACTCCTCCCCGCCCGTACGCGCCACCACCGCACCGCCGCCCGCGGCGTCGGACAAACGCCGCGCGGTCCGCACCAGAACCGCGTCGCCGACCCGGTGCCCCCACGTGTCGTTCACGCTCTTGAACCGATCGAGGTCGAAGGACATCACGCTAACCGCGGGATGCCGCTCAACCAGCACCGGCAGCCGGATCTCCAGGCCCCGCCGGTTCAGCAGATGTGTCAACGGGTCCGAGAGCGATTCGGTTCGCAGCAGCCAGTACAGAACCTGCAACGCGGGCAACACGGTGACCACCGACACGAACAGCACCAGTCCGACCGCGACAGCCAACCGGACATTGCCGCCGCCGGTGGCGATCCGCACCGAGAACACGACCACTGACAGCAATGACCACGCCGTATGCGCCGCCAACGCCCGCGCGCTGTGAAAAAAGCCCAGGTAACTGCCGGTGACTACGAGCAGCACCGCCCCCAGGGCTCCGAACAGTCGATCCGGCACCTGCAGGAACTCTGCGGTGAACAGAACATCGGCGCACCCGATCAGCACCAACGACTCGGTCTTGCCCGGCCAGGACAGCAGCCACCAGCGCAACGCCCACAGCACCCCGCACAGCACACCCACCGTCGAAGCAATGCCGGGCTCACCAGGCGGCCCCACCGGCGTGCCCGCAATCACCGCGCCCATCACCGCGATCGCCGCGCCCGCGACGCCGATCAACGCCTTCAACGGCCCCACCGCCGATCGAGCCGCCAAGGTACGCACCAGCCAGCGGTAGTCGACCGGATCGTTCCACCAGGCCCGTAGCGTCTTCCCGTCGTTCATCGACTCACCTGTGGTCGACCGCATGACCAACCGTTGCTCGTACCGATTGCGAGAGTTCCAGGAATCTCGCCAGCTAATCTGCAGCAGTCTAGACCTGATGGTTCCAGCCGACGCGTGAATCAAAGGGCGGATCCCCGCGCATCCTCCGCCGTGCCGGCCAACCGATACAACCACTGATCCAGCCTGAAGATGACCTACCGCTTCGCCGACACAGCGCCGCCCCGGGTTGCGCCAAATGGATATTCTCGGGCGGTCTCCAAATCGCCACCGCGCGGCATCCGAATTTCACCGACGAAAGGACTGGAAGGTTCGGAGGGCGACATCATATCCGGAGTGTCAACCGCCTACAGGCCCGGCATCGCTCCTCATGACAATATTCAGCAATTGATACGACCATCGTGAACCGGATCTTTCGGCACCCGCAACCGGAGTCCTCGAGATCGGGCTTCAACTCTGTCACCAGTATTGGAGTTGGCCAATCCTCCCCGATAACTCACCATCGACATTCTTTTCGGCAGTCGATCCACCGCAGGGACTTCGAACGGGCACATTTCCAACGCTCGCGCGGTGCCGCATCCTCTGCCAGGATGCTGAGGATTGCCACACGGCGAGTTCGGGCGCCTGGGATGAACGGACAAAACTTTGCGGGCCATCGGCGAGTTCTCGAGGTCGGTGGGGTCGCCGGGGTCCTTCGCCGCTTTTGCCGTACCGCATCGGCCGCCGATGTGGAAGATCGGCCCGCGCGCAGGTTCTGCTCGCCGCAGCCGACAGCGCGGGCCGCGACACGGCCTTGGCGGAGGTGCGGGACCACCGCAGCAGCGAAGACCTACCGGCGCGCGGCCATCATCGTGCGGCCCGGTAGCAGACCCGATCGAACTGGCTGCTGACGCGATCGCACTCTGCTGGACCGGCTCGCACCTGGCTGTGTCAGTCGCGTTTCGCCTCGTAACGCAGCAAGACCGTGCCACCCGGGAAGGTGCGGTTCTCCAACAGTCGCAGCGACATCCATGACGGCAGTGCCGGGAAGAACGGGGTGCCGCCGCCCACGGCGGTGGGCGCGACCACGATCCGGTACTCGTCCACCAGTCCGGCCTGCACGATCGGTGCGGCCAGCGTCGCGCCGGCCACCTCCAGCCTGCCGTCGGTTTCGGCTTTCAGTTTCGTCACCACCTCGACCGGGTCGCCGCGTTCCAAGCGGGAGTTCCAGTCCACCGACTCGAGGGTGCGCGAGAACACGACCTTGGGCATGTCGCGCCAGATGCGGGCGAAGTCGACGATCAAAGGCGTTGCGTCCGGAGCCTTGTCGGCGGTCGGCCAGTACGCCGACATCAGGTCGTAGAGTCGCCGTCCGTAGAACGACAGGGCGGTCTCCCGCTCGAAGTCGTTCCAATACCGGTGCAGCTCTTCGCTCGGATCGGACCAGTCGATATTGCCTCGCGCGTCGGCGATGTACCCGTCCACCGACACGTTGAAGCCATAGATGAGTTTGCCCATGCAGCTGAGACGACACCGGCGGGCAAAACTCATCGCGACGCCCATTGTGCCCGACTCGACTACCGCGCGGCCGTTCGATGACAACCTGCCGCTGCCGTGATCGAGGTACAGGACACATCAACTACACTTCGAAAGCATGTTCGAGTACTGGCCCGAGAACTTCAGCCCCTCGCTGAGGCGAGTGGTCGATCCGCCGGAACCGGTCCTGGTGGAACTCGGCACCGCGATCCCTACCCGCAGCCGCAATTTCGGATGGAACGGCGTACCGCTGGGCGTCAGGGCCGGCGGACTCGACCTCACCCGCACCATGCCGGGCCGACTCCTCGCCTGGGCGCGCTGCTCGGACGGAACCTGGCTGGGCCTGGTCGAATTCATGATCACCACAGCCAACGACCGCGGCCGGATCCAGACCACCCAATGGTGCCCCGCGCACGCGCTCACCCACGACCCGAGCCGAACGATTCCCCAACCGGATGGCCCTGCCGGGAATCCCCCGATCGACACGAAGACCGCAGGACCAGGACAACGGCCGTCCCGCCAGTGATCGAGATGACGCTGCACGCACGTAACGAGCGCAGGGAAAGCCACTGAGCGCCAACGGCTTCCGGCTATCGCTCTCGAACTGCCCACCCGCGGGGGACTGCGGCGCCGACGATCATGACGCTCGACAGAAGCAGTGCGCCATGGCCGGATTGCGTTCCGGTGCCGCCACATTGGTGCCGGTCGGTCGTTCACCGACGATGAACGAACCGTCGCGATCCGGGGGCGGGCTCGCAATATCAGGGTGTCGAGCCGAGACCGGATTCGATGAGCACCGGGAACGCCGGTTCGGTGTCGCGAACCACCACACGACCGTTACCCGGTCAACCCGAGGGCGCGGGCAGATCGCTCCCTCATCACGATCTTCCGGATCTTGCCGGTGACCGTCATCGGGAACTCGTCCACGACCATCACGTAGCGAGGGATCTTGTAGTGCGCCAGCTTGCCGGTCGCGAATGCGCGCACCGCCTCGGCGTCCAACGGATGCGCACCGGTGCGCATCTTGATCCAGGCGCACAGCTCCTCGCCGTACTTCTTGTCGGGTACGCCGATCACCTGAACGTCCTCGATGTCGGGGTGGGTGTACAGGAACTCCTCGATCTCCCGTGGATAGACGTTCTCGCCTCCGCGGATCACCATGTCCTTGATCCGGCCCACGATGTTGCAGTAGCCGTCCTCACGCATCACGGCCAGGTCGCCGGTATACATCCAGCCGTCGGCATCGATCGCTTCCGCGGTCTTCTGTGGCTCGTCCCAGTAGCCGAGCATCACCGAGTAACCCCGGGTGCAGAACTCTCCGGCTTGTCCGCGCTCGGCGATCTCCCCGGTCAGCGTATCGATGATCTTGATTTCCAAATGCGGGTGCACCCGCCCGATGGTGGCTGTACGCCGGTCCAGGTCGTCATCGGCCCGGGTCTGCGTCGAGACCGGTGAGGTCTCGGTCATTCCGTAAGCGATCGACACCTCGGTCATGTGCATATCGCTGATGCAGCGCTTCATCACCTCGACCGGGCACGGCGCGCCCGCCATGATCCCGGTACGCAAAGACGTCAGATCGTACGACGCGAAGTCGGGGTGGTTCTGCATCGCGATGAACATCGTCGGCACGCCGTAGACGCCTGTGCAACGCTCGTTCTGGATGGTTTCCAAGGTGAGCGCCGGATCGAAACCCGGTGACGGGATCACCATGGTCGTCCCGTGGCTGGTGCAGCCGAGGTTGCCCATCACCATGCCGAAGCAGTGGTAGAACGACACCGGAATACAGAGCCGGTCTTCCTCGGTGAAGTTGATCAGCTCGGTGGTCATGTACCCGTTGTTGAGAATGTTGCGATGGCTCAACGTCGCGCCCTTGGGATTCCCGGTGGTGCCCGAGGTGTACTGAATGTTGATGGGGTCCAACGGGTCCAGGGCCGCCATCTGCTCGGCAACGGTGTCTCGCGGCAGGGCATCGCCGTGCGAGAGCAGTTCTGCCCAGTCATCGGTATCGAGATAGACGACCCGCTGCAGAGTCGGGCAATTCGCACGCGTCTCCTCGATCATGCCGCGATAGTTGGAAGTCTTGAAGCTGGTGGCCGCAACGAGCAGGGACAATCCGCTGTGGTTGACCGCGAAGCTGAACTCGTTGGCGCGGTACGCGGGATTCACGTTCACCAGAATCGCGCCGATCTTGGCGGTGGCGTATTGGGTGAGAGTCCACTCCGCGCAGTTCGGCGACCAGATCCCGACCCGGTCGCCCTTGGTGATACCGGCGGCCACCAGTCCACGTGCGGTCCGGTTGACATCAGCGTCGAACTCGGCCCAGGTCCATCGCCGGCCACTCGCGACCTCTACCAGAGCCTCACGATCGGGATATGCCGACACGGTACGTTCCAGATTCGCGCCGATCGTCTCGTGAAGAAGACCGGGATACTCCTCGCCGCGTACGTATGACTCCAACGTTCACTATCTCCAGTTCCGGGCCGGGTCGTCCTGCACCCCGACTTCGCTGCCTCGGTACGCCATCGGCCCGATACGGACGCCGACGGCCCTGGAACGCTATCAGCGCAGACCGCTTACGTCTGACGCTTTCCGATCACTGGCTGGTGAGAAACCGATTCGTGTATCCCGGAACTCCTTCCGAAGCCTTTGCGCCACAGTCTGTCACTCTGCTCCACCGGATGATTCGCGGTGGTCCGGAACACGCCATGACGTTGTGCCGAGGAAACCGGTGATGGCGGTGATGCGCTCGGCAACGTCGATTCGCGGCGCCGAAAGTGCATGCCCCGCACCGGGACTGCGCGATACGACTCCGGCGGCCGGATCGGACACGCGGGGTGGCGCACGACCTCGTGAACGTCGGCCCTACATGTCGTGCTCCCAACTGCCGCGCGTGTCGACGTCCGCGGCATCCGCCAGTGCCTCCAGCTCCGCGATCTCCTTGTCGGCGAGGTCGATTCCGTGAGCCCGGACCAACCCGTCGACGTGGCCTGCCTTCGTGACCCCGATGATCGGGGTTGTCCCCTTGGCGATGGCCCAGGCGGTGGCGATGTCTGCGACGGATGCGCCTCGGTCCTCGCCGATCGCCCGCATCCGGTCCGTCAGCGCCTGCAGCTGGGGCAGGATGCCGTTGTACACGGCTGCCCGGCTGCTGCCCGCAGGCAACGGATGGGCCGGGCTGTACCCTCCGGTCAGCGCCCCTTGCTCGAGGACCATGTAGGAAAAGAACCGCACGTCGTGCTCGCGGCAGTGCTCGAGAATGCCCGCGCGCTCGGAACTTCGGTACAGCAGGCTGTAGTGGTTCTGGACCGCCTCCACTCGGAAGCCGGCCTCGCCGAGGATCTGATCGGCAAGAGCGATCTCCTTCATGTTGTGGTTCGAGACGCCGACATGCTTGACCTTGCCGCTCTGCAACAGCGGAATCAGATGCGGCGTCCAGCGGGCCACGTCCGCCGGGTTGTGGATCCAATAGAAATCCACATAGTCCGTCCCCATTCGGTCGAGGCTCTGCTCCAGCATGTCCGCGACCGGATCGTCGCGGTCGGCCGCGATCTGCGGGGTGAACTTCGTCGACAGCTGGTACTCGTTGCGGGCACAGCCCTTCAGCGCCTGAGCCAGGACCGTCTCCGAGCGGCCCATGCCGTACACCACCGCGGTATCCCACAGGGTGAATCCGTTCGATTGCGCCTTCTCGACGACCTCCCGCAAACCGGACGCGGTCAGCCGACTGCCGAAATAGCCGTCGCCTGCCTCGCCGCTGTCTCCCCAGGCCCACGTGCCCAGCGCCACCGCGGGGACCGTCAGCAGCTTGCTCGTCATGTCCTGCCTCCATTGCTCGTTCTCGAGATCGTGTCGATGTTCGATCCCCAGAAGACCCCGATCGCCGCCACCGGAGAAGGTCGCGCTCATAGGGGTACAACCTCAACCCCCCTCGCGCCGTTACCCGCGGCTACCGTGAACGACATGGACCAGCAGCCCGGAAACCGAGGCGAAATCCGGGATTTCCTCACCGGTCGGCGCGCCAAGATCACCCCGGCGCAGGTCGGACTGCCGACCAGCGGCCGTCGCCGGGTCGCCGGGTTACGGCGCGAGGAGGTCGCCGTCCTGGCCGGCGTGAGCACGGAGTGGTACACCCGGCTGGAGAAGGGGCACATCGGCGGCGTGTCCGAAGACGTCCTCGACGCGGTGGCTCGCGCCCTGCAACTGGACGACGACGAACGCACCTACCTGTTCGACCTGGCCCGGTCATCACGGCCCGCGAGCCGCACGCCGTCGCCTCGCCGGGACGTCGAGGTCCCGCCCCGGGCCCAGTGGCTACTCGACTCCATGACGATGTCCTCGGCGTTCATACGCAACGGCCGCACGGACGTCGTGGCCGGCAACTCGCTGGCGCGAGCCGTGTACGCGCCGATGTTCGACAGCGCCACCACCGACCAGCACGGCCGCCCCAACATCGCCCGCTTCATCTTCCTCGACCTCGGCGCACACGACTTCTTCGTCGACTGGGACGCCGCCGGCGATGCCACCGCCGCCCTGCTGCGCGCCGAAGCCGGGCGCGAGCCTCGCGACCGGGCGCTGCGCGAACTCATCGGCGAGCTGTGCACCCTCAGCCCCGAGTTCCGGGGCCGATGGGCCGCGCACGACGTCCTGATCCGCCACGACGGCATCAAACGACTGCAGCACCCCGACGTCGGCCATCTGGAACTGACCTTCCAGTCCCTCGATCTCCCCCTGTCCGGCCGGGCCGTGCACAACCTGATCGCCTACACCGCCGAACCCGGCACCGCATCCGAAGACCGCCTCAAACTCCTCGCCAGCTGGGCAGCTACGCGATCTCGGGCGGCAGAGCCCACCCGCGACTCTCCTGCGCCCGGACCGCTCTGATCCATCGCGGTTCGCCCGGCCCGACGATTCGGACGCCGGACCCGGGTCACCCAGCGCAATTCCAGCATCAGCCGAATCGCGGCGGTCGGCCGGTCCTGTTGTCGCTCAACGGAGATCGGCCCACGATCGCCTTTCGGCACGAACTATCGAAAACACCATCGCCGCAATCGAATCCGGCCATCCACAGGTCGAGATCCGCGCCTGCCTCGACCTGCAGCCATGGGCCGCGCACCTGGCCGATTCGATCTTTCTCGGCGACTACCTCACCGGCGAAGGCCGGCCCGGAACCGACGAACGACAGATGATCACCGACGCCGGCTTCACCATCGAAGGAACCAGCGAACAAACCCTTCCCGCCGCCCGACACGACCTGGTCACCGTCCGCCGACGAGGAGCCGGAACCCCCTGCAACCCAATGCCCGAACTGTGATCCAACGGGATGGCCCGGGTCCGGAATCCGTTGCCAGCGAGCTGGTTTGGTACTCGGCATCCGGTATCGAGCTGGTAGTGCTCGGCCTGGCGCTGATGTGACCGGTCGGCGTGCTGGAGGCCGGGGCTCGTGGCGGCGCGGCATTCGCGGACGAGGAGTTGGTGCGGCGCGGGCGTGCCTTCGAAATACTCCCGGCCCCAGCTCTGTTGGCGCAGCTGTGACTATTCCCCGCATCCTGTTGATTTCGGGCAGCACTCGCGAGGGCTCGACGAACACCGCCGCGCTGCGCTCGATCGCGGCCGACGCCGGGTCCGACTTCGAGGCCGTCCGGTACCAGGGCCTGCTCGATCTGCCCGCGTTCGTACCCGGTGACGAGCCCGAGCCGCCCGTGGTCGAGGCCCTGCACCGGCAGCTCGCCGAGGTCGACGCAGTGCTGTTCTGCACTCCCGAGTACGCGGGCATGATCCCCGGCAGCCTGAAGAACCTGCTCGAATGGACGATCGGCAGTGCCGATCTCAGCGACAAGCCGGTCGCCTACGTGAACCTCGCCTACGAGGGCCGCGGTGAGGCCGCCGTGGCCACCCTGCGCACCGTGCTCGGCTACGCGGGAGCCGAGCTGGTCGAGGCGGCCTGCGGCCGCGTCACCGTGCTCCAGAGCAGTATCGGACCGGACGGCCTGGTCGCCGATGCGGATGCCCGCAGCCGCCTGAACGCCGCAGCCCGAACCCTGGCCGCGCATGCCGCGCACCCTACCGAAGCGCTCCTCGGAAGTGGGCAGGCACCGGAAAACCCTTCCCCGCGAACAACTCTCATTCCCTGAACCGGGTAATCGGCACGCCGGTTCTCGTTCGACCGGACCCCATGCCCAGCGTCACGGCCGCCGGCTCCGGAGGTCTTCGCACCGCCGGGTACATCGAGACCCACCGGATCCGGCGTGCGCGGTAACAGCTCAGGGGCTCCGGCGGGGTTCCGGCTCGCAGTGGCCGGCCTTCGCGTCGCCGGGGGCGCCGCGGCGGGCTGCGACGGTGGCCAGGTGGAGCGCGGCCAGGACGACCCCGCAGCCGCCGAGCTGCAGCAGCGTCGGGCGCTCGCCCAGGATGACAGCGCCCAAGAGCACCGACCCGACCGGCTGGAGCAGCAGCAGCGCTGCCCCCACCGACGCGGACAGGCGGGGCAGCGCGCTCGCGATCAGCAGATAACTCGCCACCTGCCCGGTCAGAGCGATAGCGGCGAGCCAGCCGAACGCCGCCCAGCCCGGAACCAGGTCCAGGCCATGCCACAGCGGCCCGACGACCAACGCCACGAGGCCGGAGGCGGCCGCGGACTCGGTGACGGGCCCGACGATATGGTCGCTATCGCCGGCCTGCCGCAGCAGGAACAGGAAGCCCGCGTAACACAGGGCCGCCGCCGCGGCGAAGATCACGCCCTGGGTCGGGTTCTTCCCGGTGCCCCCGCCCACCACGCCGCCGGCCAACGCCACGCCGGCGACCATGACTGGGACCACTGCGGCGAACGCGGCAGTTGGGCGCTCCCGCAGGAAGATCCATCCGAGGAGGGGTACCAGGATCACCTGGGCGTTCACGACCACAGTCGCGATCCCGGCGCCGCTGTCGGTGATCGCCTGATTCCACAGCAGGATGTCGCCCGCCAGCAGAACACCTGCGGCCAGGGCCATCGAGCGTGAGCGCGGCGGCCGGGCGGGCGCGGTCCGAGCCTCGCGGAGCGCCAACGGGATCAGCAGCGGCATCGATAGGAGGCTGCGGAACAAGGTCACCGTTCCGGTCGAAACGTGCGTGAGAGGCACGAAGACCGACGACAGGGCGACGCAGACGGCACCCGCCAGCATGGTGGGCACCGGCATCCTCGTGGCGACCTTGTTGAGCAGGTCGGCACCCGATCCGGGCCAAGGTCGCGCGCGCTCCGACGTGGTCGCGGCAGCACGCCGATCGAGCATGTCACGCTCCTTCCATGGTGGGGTTCGTCTGGGCACGCTCTTGCCATACCCACGTCCGGGCCGAGCTATCCGGGCGCAGGTCGGTATCGAATGACCGCCTCGGCCGAACGCGGACCGGGTCGCTTTCGATACGGTCCGGCGGATCGGGCGTGAGTACCTGTGCGTGGCAGAGTGTTTCGTTACTTCGCACCTGGTGCCGGAGTGTGCTCCCAAGGAACTCGCCGCCGATGTGGTCGACGTGGGTGGCGGGATAACTTGGCAGGCACCGGGTATCGCCGGCTTGGCCGCCGCGCTGCGGATGCATCAGCACGACCGGGATGCCGTCGTTTTCCGGACATGCCGAAGGCACTGGTGCGCTAGGGATTCCGCTACTCCCGGCCCAAGAAGTCCAGCGGTGTGGCCACCGACCTCAGCGACCCGGGCCCGCGGCCAGGCCGCTGATCAGGATCGCGGCGCCGCCGGGATAGCCCAAGCCGCCCTCGGTGGATGTGCTGTCCCCAGGGCCGCGGTTGAGCAGGTCGGACATTCCGTGCGCCGTTGCCCTGCTCGGGTCCGGATCACACGAGTTCGGGTACGCGCAGGTGCGCGAGAGCCAGCTCGAACTCACCGGTGTCGATCACCACTGCGTCGTATCGCCGGCTGGCGGCGGCCCGCAACGACGCGGCTTGGCCACGGGCGCGAATCATCGCCATCGCACTGTCGTATGCGGCACACGAGACCGCACGCCCGGTCGAGCGGTTGATCATCAGGCTCGCACTGCAGAATCCCTCCAGAGTTCTCATGTCCGCCAGGAACTGGGACCGATACGCCTCGACAACCGCATCCAGCCGCGCCGGCGCGGTCTCCGCCCAGGCAACAAGGAAACCAGCGCCGCGGCGCGAGTGGTGTTTGCGATGCAGCACGGCGATCTCC
>CBJNFW010000028.1:0-43126 GCA_966435935.1 uncultured Nocardia sp. | reverse complement strand
TCGTGCTGACCGCCGACGCGGCGCTGGACCTGCGGGCCAACCCGGACATGGACGCGCAGGGCGTCGCCATCGAGGCGCACCTGGACCGCGGTCGCGGTCCGGTGGCCACGGTGCTCATCCAGCGCGGCACCCTGCGGGTCGGCGACTCGATCGTCGCGGGCGACGCCTACGGGCGCGTGCGCCGCATGGTCGACGAGCACGGCGAGGACGTCGACGCGGCCCTGCCGTCGCGGCCGGTCCAGGTCATCGGCTTCACGTCGGTGCCCGGCGCGGGTGACAACCTGCTCGTCGTCGAGGAGGACCGCATCGCGCGGCAGATCGCCGACCGCCGCAACGCGCGCAAGCGCAACGCGCTGGCCGCACGCAGCCGCAAGCGGATCAGCCTGGAAGATCTGGACGCCGCTCTGAAGGAGACCTCGGAGCTGAACCTGATCCTCAAGGGCGACAACTCGGGTACCGTCGAGGCGCTCGAGGAGGCCCTGCTGGGTATCGAGATCAGCGACGAGGTGCGGTTGCGGGTCATCGACCGCGGTGTCGGTGGCGTCACCGAGACCAACGTCAACCTGGCCTCGGCGTCGAACGCGATCATCATCGGATTCAACGTGCGCGCGGAGGGCAAGGCGACCGAGCTGGCCAACCGCGAGGGCGTGGACATCCGGTACTACTCGGTGATCTACCAGGCCATCGACGAGATCGAGAAGGCCCTCAAGGGCATGCTCAAGCCGATCTACGAAGAGGTCGAGCTGGGGCGTGCGGAGATCCGGGCGATCTTCCGCTCCTCGAAGATCGGCAATATCGCCGGTTGTATGGTCACCGCGGGTTCGGTCAAGCGCAACGCCAAGGTGCGCCTGATCCGCGACAGTGTCGTGGTCGCCGAGACCACGCTGCAGTCGTTGCGCCGGGAGAAGGACGATGTCATGGAGGCTCGCGAGGGCTTCGAATGTGGTATCACCCTGGGCTACAACGACATCAAGGAAGGCGACATCATCGAGGCCTTCGAGCTTCGGGAGAAGCCGCGGGACTGAGGGGATTTCCGTACTTGCAACATTTTCTTCTTTCCGCGCTTCCGCCTGGGCCCTCCGCCCGGAAGCGCGGGTGCGGCGGCGGTGCGGCCGGGTCGGTATCGCTGGAGAACAGATGAGGTGAGCCCTTGTTCGTCGGAGCGCTCGAGCTCGACATCCTGCTCGGCGACGTTCACTCGCTGAAGCAGAAGCGTTCCGTGATCCGCCCTATCGTGGCCGAGCTGCAGCGTTTCGGCGTGTGCGCGGCCGAGGGCGGAGAGCACGACAGACATCGCCGCACCCTGCTGGGCGTCGCCCTGGTCAGCTCCGAGATGGGCCATCTCACCCAGGTGCTGGACAAATGCGAACGCCACGTAGCGGCTCGTCCGGAGATAGAGTTGCTGGCAGTACGCCGCAGAATCTTCGGGCCAGAGGACTGAACGGCGGCCTCGCCGCTGGTGGATACTTCAGGAGGACGCCATGGTGGATCAGGCCAGGGCACGCCGACTCGCGAAGCGGATCGTCTCGATCGTGGGTACGGCGATCGAATACGAGATCAAGGATCCGCGACTGAGTTTCGTGACGATCACCGATGCCAAAGTGACCGGTGATCTACGCGAGGCAACGGTCTACTACACCGTGCTCGGCCAGAATCTGCAGTCCGAGCCCGACTACGCGGCCGCGGCCGCGGGGCTGGACAAGGCGAAGGGCGTACTGCGGTCCAAGGTCGGCGCGGCGACCGGGATCAAGTTCACTCCCTCGCTCGCCTTCGTACTGGACACCGTGCCGGATGCGGCGCGCGAGATGGAGGAACTGCTGGCCCGTGCCCGCGCGGTCGACGAGCGGGTGGCCCAGGTCGCGGCGAACGCGAAGCATGCCGGTGACGCCGACCCGTACAAGACCGAACCGGACGAGGAAAACTGATCACGGTTTCGTGGTCGCCGCGGTGGGAAAGCCGTTCCAATAGGCGGCGACGCTCGGTGTAATCGCATCGGGGCCGCCCCATCGCCAGAGGAAACGTGGTCGAGACCATGACAGCAGTTACGCCGGCGGCCGATCTCGCTGCGGCCGTGCAGGTTTTGGATACGGCGCGGTCGGTGACCGTGCTGTGTCACGTTCAGCCCGACGCCGACACCATCGGCAGCGGGCTGGCTCTCGCGCAGGTGCTGCACCGGCGCGGAACACCGGTACGGGTCTCGTTCGCCGCACCGGCCGAGTTACCGATCTCGATGCGTTCGCTGCCGGGCACCGAACATCTCGTGCCCCCGGAGCAGGTGCCCGCCGATGTGGACGTGCTGGTCGCCGTGGACTGCGGCAGTGCCGGTCGGCTCGGCGCCCTGGCGGACCGGATCGACGGTGCGACAACGACTCTGGTGCTCGACCATCATCGTTCCAACACCTGTTTCGGCTCGGTGAACGTGGTGGACCCGACCGCGGAATCGACCACCGCGCTGCTGGCCCGCATCCTCGATGCCTGGGGTGAGCCGATCGATCACGACATCGCCTTCTGCCTGTTCGCGGGCCTGGTCACCGACACCGGTTCGTTCAAGTGGGCGGGTCCGGGTACACATAAGCTGGCCGAAAGGTTGCTGGCGACCGGGATCGACGGTGCGGGCATCACCCGGACGCTGATGGACACCCATCCGTTCGGCTGGCTGGGCATGCTCTCGCGGGTTCTGGGCACCGCGCGGATCGAGCCGTCCGCGGCCGGTGGCGCGGGCCTGGTGTATGTCTTCGTGCGCCGAGCCGATATGGACGGGGTGCGCTCGGAGGAGGTGGAGAGCGTCATCGACGTCATCCGCACGACCGCCGAGGCCGCAATCGCGGTGGTGTTCAAGGAATCTCGCACCACAGACGAACTCTGGACGGTCTCGCTGCGCTCGCGCGCCTCGGGAATCGGTGCGGACGACGGCGTCGATGTGGCGCGCGTCGCGGCGCTGCTGGGTGGCGGCGGTCACCGCTATGCGGCGGGCTACACGACCACCGGAACCCCCGAACATCTCGTCGGGGCATTACTCACCGCGCTCGGCACGGTCGGTTAGCTCATCGATTGCTCATGCTGTGCGGACAGATCGCGCTGGGACGGGCGCCAGCCATCCCGCGACGGTTGAGCGGTGCGCACGGCGTGGTCGCCGGTGTTGTTCCGCGCCATGCCGATCGACCGTGGGCCGGTTCGGCGAACCGGTGAATCCGGTGTGGGGGCCCAAGCGTCCGGCGCTCACCGTCCAGGTAACTCCGTGTTGTCCGGACCGTGCCCGATAGGCGGCTTGTCGGTCCCCTGTGCGATCGTGGTGTCGGTTTTGTCGGGCGATCGGGAAGGGCTGTGGTGGACTCGATCGAAGGGGCGCTGTCCGCCGGTGCGGACGGGCGCTCTCGATGTGGGAGGGGTGGCCGCGATGTCCGGTGAGGTGCGCGAGGATGTGACGCCGCAGGCCGTCGAACCGGCTACGGCCGGTCCCGGGCGGATTCTGCGGATCGCGATTCCGACGCTGGGCGTGCTGGTGGCCGAGCCGATCTATCTGCTGTTCGATATGGCGGTGGTCGGGCGGTTGGGTGCGCTGGCGCTGGCCGGGCTCGCCGTCGGCGGGTTGATTCTCGGGCTGGTCAGCACCCAGCTGACTTTTCTCAGTTACGGCACCACCGCGCGGGCGGCCCGGCGGCACGGCGCGGGAGACACCCGCGGGGCCGTGGGGGAGGGCGTGCAGGCCAGTTGGCTGGCGATCGGGATCGGGGTGGCCATCATCGTGGTGCTGCAGGCGTTCGCGGGGCCGATCACCCACGCGGTCGCGGGCCGGGCCGATATCGCGGACCAGGCCGTGACCTGGGTGCGGATCGCCTGCTGCGGCGTGCCGATGATCCTGCTGGCCAATGCCGGTAACGGATGGATGCGCGGTGTGCAGCGGATACGCCGTCCACTGGTGTACGTGATCGCCGGGCTGGTGATTTCGGCCGTTCTGTGCCCGGCGCTGGTGCACGGCCTGCTGGGCGCGCCGCGCATGGGACTGGCCGGATCGGCGACGGCGAATCTGGCCGGGCAGCTGGTATCGGGCGGACTGTTCCTGAATTCACTTGTGCGGCAACAAGTTCCGCTGACTCCGCAGCCGGAGGTGATGCGCGATCAGTTGCGGCTGGGCCGGGATCTGATCATGCGCAGTTTCGCCTTCCAGGCGTGTTTCGTCTCCGCGGGCGCGGTGGCCTCCCGATTCGGCGCGGCCTCGGTGGCAGCCCATCAGCTGGTGTTGCAGCTGTGGAACTTCCTGAGCCTGACGCTCGATTCGCTCGCGATCGCGGCGCAGACGCTGGTGGGCGCGGCGCTGGGTGCGGGGCAGGCGGCCGGCGCGCAGCGCCTGGCCCGCCGGGTCACGGCCTGGTCGACGCTGTTCGCCGTCGTGCTCGCGGTGATCTTCGCGGCGGGTAGCGTGCTGGTGCCGGAGGTGTTCACCCGTGACGCGCAGGTTCTCGATCGCGTCCACGTCATCTGGTGGTTCTTCGTCCCGCTGATCCCGGTGGCCGGAGTGGTCTTCGCGCTGGACGGTGTGCTGCTCGGCGCGGGCGATGCGGCCTACCTGCGCAACACCACCATGCTCGCCGGGCTGCTCGGCTTCCTGCCGATGATCTGGCTGTCGCTGGTATTTCATTGGGGGATAGCCGGAATCTGGGCAGGGCTGAGCGGGTTCATCGTCGCGCGCCTGGTCGCGGTCGGTATCCGGGCGGTTTCGGGACGCTGGGCGCGGGTAGGTGCGGAACTGCCGTCGTAGCGCGGTTGGCCCGCGCGGGCGGGCGCATGGGAATGTGGAGGGGGATGGCCGCGGTTACGCAGGGGACGCGGGCGAGCAGAGAGGTTGTGCCGGGTGGTTCCGAAGTTGATGGCGGTAAGCGATATCCATGTCGGGCATCAGGGCAACAAGCCCGTGGTCGAGGCGATCCGCGCCGACTCGCCCGAGGACTGGCTGATCGTCGCCGGGGACGTCGGGGAGCGCAGCGACGACATCCGCTGGGCGCTGAGCATTCTGCGGGAGCGGTTCGCCAAGGTGATCTGGGTGCCCGGGAACCACGAGCTGTGGACCACGGCCAAGGATCCGGTGCAGATGCGCGGCGCGGCGCGTTACGACTATCTGGTGTCGCTGTGCCGCGACCTGGACGTACTCACTCCGGAGGACCCCTTTCCGGTATGGGAGGGCGAGGGTTCGCAGGAGTTCGGCGGTCCGGTGACGCTCGCGCCGATGTTCCTGCTCTACGACTACTCCTGGATGCCCGAAGGCGCGTACACCGCGACCGATGCACTGCGCATCGCCCGGGACCGCAACGTCGTGGCCACCGACGAGTTCCTGCTCTCCCCGGATCCGTACATCACCCGCGACGCCTGGTGCGAGGCCCGGGTGAAGTACACCCGACGCCGGCTCGACGATCTCGAGCCCGGCACGCCGGTCGTGCTGATCAACCATTTCCCGCTGAATCGCGAGCCCACCCGGATGCTGTTCTACCCGGAATTCGCGCTCTGGTGCGGCACCGAACTCACCGCCGACTGGCACAAGCGGTACAACGTGGTCTGTTCGGTCTACGGCCACTTGCACATTCCGCGCACCACGTACTACGACGGAGTTCGCTTCGAGGAGGTCTCGCTCGGTTATCCGCGCGAATGGAAACGTCGCGGGCTGCCCGACAAACTCCTGCGTCAGATCCTGCCAGCGCCGCACTACGGTCCGGGCGATCTGAATCAGTGGGGCGGCCATTTCAAGGTCACCCCGGAAATGGCCGAGGCCGCCGAGAAGATGCGCCAGACGGCCGAACGTCGCCGGGGCCTGGCCTGAGTCATCGCAGCGCGGGGCCCGGTCCGATGCGAGGCGACGGTACGGCGGGCCCGCGGCGCACAGGGCCCTCGCGCCGATTCGGGAGTTGCGTTCGAACGATGCGGCGTCGGTGTGGGTTTCGTCCGCTGCCGATGTAGGCGCGGACAACGCGTCCGAGCCCTCGGCTAGGCTCGTGCGGCAGGTTGAACATCGATTCAGGAGGCGGTCATCGAGGAGTCGGCGAGCGAGATGCGCGCGGCAGGCAGCGCGTCCGACCACGATGGGACCGGTGCGTATACCGAGCGACCCGAGCCCGCACGCATACTCGGCCGAATTCTGCCCAGCGGTGTGGCCACATCGGAACTGGTGCGGTATCCGGAAGATCTGCGGGTGCATCCGGGCGAGGAACACCTGATCGCCAAATCGGTGGAGAAGCGGCGGCGGGATTTCATCGGCGCTCGGTACTGCGCGCGGCAGGCGCTGGTGCAACTGGGGGAGCCGCAGGTGGCGATCGGCAAGGGGGAGCGGGGGATGCCGCTGTTCCCGCGCGGCGTCGTCGGCAGTCTCACCCATTGCGACGGGTACCGGGCCGCGGCACTGGCACATCGATTGCGCTGGCGGTCGATCGGGATCGACGCCGAGCCGCACGGCCCACTGCCCGAGGGGGTGCTGGAATCGGTGAGCCTGCCCGCCGAACGCGCGTGGCTCGCGGGCGCTCTGCCGGCGACGGGGCTGCACATGGACCGGCTGCTGTTCTGTGCGAAGGAGGCCACCTACAAGGCGTGGTTCCCGCTGACGTTGCGCTGGCTGGGGTTCGAGGACGCGCACATCACCTTCACCATCGACGACGACGGCGCATCCGGCGGTTTCCGCAGCGAGTTGCTGGTTCCCGGGCAGACCAACGACGGCGGCGCACCGCTGCTGTCCTTCGACGGGCGGTGGCAGATCGGCGAGGGACTGATCCTGACCGCGATCGCGGTGGGCTGATGGGCCGCGAACCCGCGCTGGTGGATACCCTGGGCGGCCTGCTGATCGTGGATAAAGCGGGCGGTATGACCAGCCACGATGTGGTCTCGCGCTGCCGGAAGATCCTGCGCACCCGCAAGATCGGCCACGCCGGAACACTGGATCCCATGGCGACCGGCGTACTGGTGCTGGGCGTGGAGCGCGCCACCAAGATGCTCGGTCTGCTCAGCCTCACCACCAAGGCGTATGCCGCGACGATCCGGCTGGGACAGTCCACGGTGACCGACGACGCCGAGGGCGAGGTCCTGGCCACCACACCGGCCGCTCATCTCACCGATGCCGATATCGCTTCCGGCACAGCGCGTTTGACCGGCGATATCGAACAGATTCCCGCGACGGTCAGCGCGATCAAGGTGAACGGTGAACGTGCCTACGCGCGCGCCCGCGCGGGCGAAGAGGTCCAGCTCGCCGCGCGCCCGGTCACCGTCTCCCGTTTCGATCTGCTCGCCCGCCGCGATATCGACACCGGCACAGCCACATTCGTGGACCTGGACGTCGAGGTGGAATGTTCCTCGGGCACCTACATCCGCGCCCTGGCCCGCGATCTCGGTGAAAGTCTCGGCGTCGGAGGTCATCTCACCGCCCTGCGCCGCACCCGGGTGGGGCCGTTCACCCTGGAGCACGCCCGTACGCTGGAATCCCTGGCCGAGGACCCCGCACTGAACCTCGACATCGATTCCGCCGCGCGCCTTGCCTTCCCGCACCGCATCGTCTCATCCGAGCAGGCCGAATCCCTGCGCGACGGCCGCTGGCTGGACCCGATCGGCCAGCGCGGCGTGCACGCCGCCCTCACCGAGGACGGCCGGGCGATAGCGCTGCTGGAAGAGAAGGGCAAGCGCTCGTCACCGGTCCTGGTGGTCCGCCCCCGCGGCCTGATCGACTGAGCCGCAACGATTTTCGGTCCGGCCTGGTGGCTTGCCGACCGGCCGCGACACAATTCGGTCGCCCAGGTCAGAACTGTGGTCGTGTCACGGGCTGGTCGCTTCGTGGTCGAGGGCAGCTTCCTGATCCGCACGGAAGGCATCGATGTCCAGAGCTGGGGCGGTGCGCGACATAGCGACGAACTCGGCCCGGTCGACCAAGCGGCGCCGTCGACGCAGTGGAATCAGTTCCGCGATCTGATGCCCGTCTCGTGTGACTGTGAACGACTGACCGCGCTGAACGGCGTCCATGATCTCTTCGGATCTATTGCGGAGATCTCGTCGAGTGATCTCGGGTTGCGCGCTCACGTCCTCCGCACCAGCTCGCATACAGCACCGTGTGCCACCTGGTAGCCCGTCGGTGTGGAGTTCGGGGATGAGGCATGCTCAGCTCACGTCCGGTTCGGGTTGCTGGAGCGGACGAAGCCGCTCGACCGCGTCGTGCATGTGGTGGATCAGGAGCGTGCGGGCGTGCTCGGGGGAGCCGTTGCCGATGGCTTCGCGCAGGTCGACGTGTTCGCGGGCCTGTTCGCCGATGTCCGGATAGGCCGACTGCAGAGCGCCGAGGCACATCCGGGTCTCGATCAGCAGGGTGCGGGCGGCGCGGGTGAGCCGGGTGCTGGCGGCGCTTTCCACCAGTGCCTCGTGAAAGGCCTGGTCGGCGGCGGAGACGCCCGCGGCGTCACCGCGCTCGGCGTAGGTCAGCATCTCGGCGACGCTCGGGCCGAGGGCCTCGTAGGCGATCGCGCGACGCCCGTCCAGGATCAGCTCCAGCGCACCGCCCTCGATGGCGGTGCGCGCCCGGTAGACGTCGACCACGTCGTCGGGGGTGAGCTCGATGACGAAGATGCCGCGATGCCGGATGCTGTGCAGCAGGCCCTCGGATACCAAGCGCTGCATGGCTTCTCGGACCGGCCCGCGCGAAACGTCGAACTGGGCGGCGAGATCCGCCTCGACCAGCTGCGCGCCGGGGCCTAGGGTGCCGTGCATGATGGCGTCGCGCAGCCGGTCGGCGATCATCTCGGCGGTGGACTGCCGATTGACCGGCTCGAATTCAATCACCGACATGAGTCAGCCTTTCGGACAATAGCTTTCCCAGTCCCGAGGGTTCGATGACGGAGCCCGTCGGGGCGCCGGGCGAGGGTGCGGTGCCGGGAGCATATCCGGCCAGGCGCAGCCCCTCCCAGATCGTTACCTGATTGGCGGTGAGAACCGGTTTGCCCAGCGTCGCCTCGAGCTTCGGCAGCACCTCCAGGGTGTGCATGGCGGTATCGGGAATCAGCAGCGCCTGTGCGTCGGGGTGATCGTTGGCCACGGCCAGTTCCAGGACCTGATCGGGACGCAGCGTGCCGACCTCCGCGGCGGTGTCGATACCCGCGCTGGACATCGACAGCACCTCGATGCCCTCGGCGGCGAGGAATTCCACGAACAGCCGGGCGACGTCGTCCGGATAGCTCGCGCACACCGCGACCCGCGTCACCCCGATCGCCCGCGCCGCGTTGACGAAGGCGAAGCTGGTGCTGGACGCGGGCGCCGCGGCGGCCTCGGCGAGCCCGCGAACCTGCTCTCGCGCACCCTCGGGGCCGTAGACGAAACTCCCGGAGGTGCACGCCCACACCACCGCGCTCGGCTCGTACTCGGCCAGCAGCGCCGCACCCTCGCGCAACCGGGCCGGGCTGCCCAGATCGAGCAGTTCGGGTACCGCGTGCAGGTCGGTGCCGTAGATGTGCACGACACGCAGATCCACACCCAGCGCCGCCGCGGCGCGGGGGTAGTCGTCCTCGGCGGCGTGGTCGGGGTAGATGAAGCCGATCGTCGGTGTCATGGGTCTCCTTCGGTCAGAACACGTTCTGGAGCCATTTGCCGGGCCCCATCATCGGCAGTTTCATCCGGCCCAGGCATGCCCACATGGTGAGTTGGTTGGCGGTGAGCACGGGTTTGCCCAGGGCCTGTTCGAGCGGTTCGATCAGGTCGTAGGTGGGCAGGTTGGTACAGCTGACGAAGATCGCCTGCGCCTGCGGGTCGTCGGCGTTGATGATGCGTTCGGCGATGGTGCGGTAGCTGACCTTCCAGATGCCGCCGCCCAGGCCGAGATGGTCCGAGCGGATGACATCGCAGCCGGCTTCGTCGAGGAAGTCGTGCAGTTTGTGGGTGAGGATCTCGTCGTACGGGGTGATCACCGACAGCCGGCCGATCTCGAGTTTGGTGATCGCCTCCACCAGCGCCCCCGAGGTGGTCACCGCGTCCGCGGCGCCGGCCCGGCAGATCGCCTCGACCAAAGACCGCTCGTACTCCAGCCCCTTGATGAAACTGCCCGAAGTGCACAGATAAGCGATGACCTCCGGATCCACATGTAGCACGTTGCGGGTGGCCGCAGTGAGATGCACTGCGTCGGAAACCAATTCGGCCATTTCGACCGAAACCGGCACGGGTTCGTACGGGGTCCGCGCGAGGTGCAGGCTCACCTCGAGCGGCGCCCAGCGCCATAGTTCCCGCTCCAACGCGAGATCGAACGGCGCGATGATGCCAATGCCCCGTTGGGCCACCGGCCCGTCGAATTCGGGCAAATTCAGTTCCACGAGGGCCCCTCTCGCGTCCAGCCTGGTAGTCCTCCGCACACGATCGGATTGTTGACAATCATACGATGTGTTTTTAGTCTGTCAATGTGAAAGAGGGCCCCATAGTCACCGTCCTGCACGATGGCACTCGGCCCGATGCGCAGCTGATGCGCCCGGTCGAAGAGCGGGCCGAGGTTCGCTACACGGCTGCGGATGGGTTGGCCGAGGCCTTGCGCGGTGCCGAAGCACTGTTCGTCTACGACTTCCTGACCACGGCGCTGCCGGGCGCATGGCCCGCGGCGGACCGCTTGTCATGGTTGCACGTCGGCGCGACCGGTGTCGATTCGGTGTTGTTCGACGACCTCGTCGCCAGCGATGTCACCGTCACCAACACCCGCGGCGTCTTCGATACGTCCATCGCCGAATACGTTCTCGCGCAGATACTTTCCTTCGCCAAGGATCTGCCGGAGTCGCAGCGCCTGCAGCGCGACCACCAGTGGCATCATCGAGAATCCGAACGAATCGCGGGTGCTTCGGTGCTGATCGTCGGTACCGGATCGATCGGCCGGGCGATCGCGCGGCTGCTGCGTGCGGTGGGTATGCGCGTGCGCGGGCTGGGCCGTCGCCCGCGCACCGACGATCCCGATTTCGGCGCCGTCGGCACCGATCTGCACGCCGAACTTCCCGAAGCGGACTATGTCGTCGCCGTCGCGCCGCTGACCGCGCAGACCCGGGAGATGTTCGATGCTCGAGCTTTTACGGCCTTCAAACCACATGCCCGTTTCATCAACGTGGGTCGTGGGGAATCAGTAGTGACAGACGACCTCGTGGCCGCACTGCGGGCCGGTGCTCTGGCCGGTGCTGCACTCGATGTCGTCGATCCCGAGCCGCTGCCACCCGGCCATGCGCTGTGGGATCTGCCGAATGTTCACCTCACGCCACACAATTCCGGTGATTTCGTCGGATGGCGTCGCGAGATCGTCGCGGCGTTCGCCGCCAATTTCCGGAAGTGGATCGATGGCCGGCCGCTGGACAACGTGGTCGACAAGAGGCTGGGTTACGTGCCCGCCTGAAGGGAGTCAGCTATGGCCCACCCCGATATCGATATTCCCACCGAGCCTGCCGCCATGACCGCGGTCGAGCTGGTCACGGCATACTCGGCGGGTGCGTTGTCGCCGGTGGAAGCGACCCGCGCGATCCTGGACGCGATCGCCGCTCGCAACGATTCGGTCAACGCGTACTGTCTCGTCGACCCGGACCGGTCGATGGTGCAGGCCAAGGAGTCCGAGGCGCGCTGGCATTCCGGGCATGTCCAGGGTCTGCTGGACGGGGTGCCGATCTCGATCAAGGACATCTTCCTGACCGAGGGCTGGCCCACCCGCCGCGGTTCCACCTCGATCCAGGCCGATGTGCCGTGGCCGGTGGACAGCCCGGTGGCCGCCCGGCTGCGCGAGGACGGCCTGGTGTTCGTGGGCAAGACGACGACTCCGGAGCTGGCGTGGAAGGGCGTCACCGACAGTGCGCTGACGGGTATCACCCGCAATCCGGTGGATCCGACCAAGACCGCGGGCGGCTCGTCGGGCGGCAGCGCCGCGGCGGTCGCGGGCGGGATGGGCCCGATCTCGGTCGGCACCGACGGCGGCGGCAGCGTGCGGATTCCGGCCTCGTTCTGCGGCATCGTCGGGTTCAAACCGACGCACGGCCGCATCCCGCTGTACCCGGCGAGCCCGTTCGGCCCGCTCGCGCACGCGGGCCCGATGACCCGCACCGTCGAGGACGCGGCGCTGCTGATGGACATCCTGTCGCTGCCCGATCCGCGCGACCCGACCGCGCTGGCCCCCACGCTGACGACGTTCCGCAGCCAGCTCGCCCGCGACGTGCGCGGCTGCACGGTCGCCTATTCGGGCACGCTGGGCTATGTCGACGTCGATCCGGAGGTCGCCTCGCTCGTGGAGGCGGCGGTGCGCCGGCTGGACGAGGCGGGCCTGCACGTGGTGGCGGCGGATCCGGGATTCGCCGATCCGCTCGAGGCCTTCGAAGTGCTGTGGGCCGCGGGCGCGGCGACGATGCTCTCGAAATTCCCCGAGGGCACCCGCGAGCGCGTCGATCCGGGGCTGGGTGAGGTCTGGGATCGCGGCAAGACCTGTTCCGCGGTCGACTACCTGGACGCCCGCGCCATCGCGGCCGAGGTCGGCATCGTGATGGGCGCGTTCCACACCGCGCACGACGTCCTGATCACCCCCACCATGCCCATCCCTGCGTTCGAGGCCGGACACGACGTCCCGCCGGGCAGCGGTCTGAGCAGCTGGCCGCAGTGGACCGGTTTCACCTACCCGTTCAACATGACCCAGCAGCCCGCCATCTCCATCCCCGCGGGCACGACCGCCGCCGGGCTGCCGGTGGGCCTGCAGATCGTCGGCCCCCGTCACTCCGACGACCTGGTTCTGGCGGTAGCCCGTTTCGCGGAGACGGTCCTGGCCTCCTGACGCGCACCACGGCCCCCGAACACGACGTTCGGGGGCCGCTGTGTGTCGACGACACCGAGCTGTGTGCCGGCACGCCCGAGCCCGGTCCACCGACGAGGTTGGTGGACCGGGCTCGGGCGTATCGGCGGATGTCCCGCTATTCGGCGCGCGCGAAAGCGAGCGTTTCCCCCTCGACGCCGCGCAGCCACAGGTTGTTGCAGGCGGTGGCGAGGGCGGGCAGACCCTCTTCGATCGTGGCGAAGACATTGCCCGGGACCCAACCCACGTCGCCGTTGAGCAGCAGGTTGTTGCGTCCGTAGAAGAGGGCCAGGTCGGTCGCGCCCTGAGCGTGGTGGGCCTCGGAGTCCGGCTCGTAGCCGTAGGCGGGGTTGCCGATTTCCCAGGGTTCGAAGTCGAAGAGGCAGACGTCGCCGGGAATCGGTGTGATGGTGGGGTTTTCGCGGTGCGGTGCGGCGGTGATGCGGGGCACCAGGGTGTAGACCTCGTTGCGGGCGTACTTGGCGTGGAACGCGTCGCCCTCCTGTGGGAGGGCGTCCCACACCGCGGCGCAGGTGAGCGGGGCTTCGTCATCGAGAAGCCTTGCCCGGCAAGAGATTCCGGCCTTGGTCAGGGTGATGGTCAGATAGCGCGGCATAGCAACTCCTAGAGTTCGTCGAGGACGTCGGACCACAGCGCCAGTGCGTCGTCGACCTGGCTCTCGGACACCACCAGCGGCGGAATCATCCGCACGACATTGCTGTACGCGCCGCAGGTCAGCAGCAGCAGCCCCTTCTGCGCGGCCAGGCGCTGCGCCGCGCTCGCGGTGGCGGTGTCGGGTTCCCCCGTCGCCGTGGTGAATTCGGACCCCACCAGCAGGCCCAGGCCGCGGACGTCGCCCACCGCGGCGGTGGCGGACTTGCGGACGCCCTCGACCAGCTGACGTCCGCGCACGGCGGCATTCTCGACCAGTCCTTCGGATTCGATGACCTCGAGCGTCGCGACGGCCGCCGCGCAGGCGACCGCGTTACCGCCGTAGGTGCCGCCCTGCGAGCCGGGCCAGGCCTTGGCCATCAACTCCTCCGACGCGGCGATACCCGAGAGCGGGAAACCGCTGGCCAGGCCCTTGGCGATGGTGATCACATCGGGCCGCACGTCGAAATGCTGATGCCCGAAGAACTTTCCGGTGCGCCCGAATCCGGTCTGGATCTCGTCGAACACCAGCAGGATGCCGTGCCGGTCGGCGCGCTCGCGCAGTCCCTGGAAGAACGCGGTGTTGCCGGGGATGTAGCCGCCCTCGCCGAGCACCGGCTCCACGATGAACGCCGCGGTCTCCGCCGGGGAGCTCAGCGTCGCGAACAGGTAATCCAGTTCGCGCAGTGCGAATTCCGTCGCCTGCTCCTCGGACCAGCCGTACCGGTACGCGGTGGGGAACGGCGCGACGTGCACCCCGCCCATCAGCGGGCTGAAACCGGCCGAGAACCGGGTACCGGAAGTCGTCATGGTCGCCGCCGCGACGGTACGGCCGTGGAAGCCGCCGTGGAACACGATGACATTGGGCCGTCCGGTGGCCTGCCGCACCAGACGCAGCGCCGCCTCGATCGCCTCACTGCCGGAATTGGCGAAGAACAGCGAATTCAGCCCCTCGGGCAGTACCGCACCCAGCTTCTCGGTGAGTTCGAGCAGCGGGCGGTGCATGACGGTGGTGTACTGGCCGTGGATGAGGCTGCCGACCTGGGCACGGGCGGCCTCGACGACCCGCGGGTGGCAGTGGCCGGTACTGGTGACCCCGATACCAGCGGTGAAGTCCAGATACCGGCGGCCGTCGGTGCCGTACAGATAGCACCCCTCGCCGTGGTCGACCGTGACGGGAGTGGCTTGTTTGAGGAGAGGGGAAAGCTCGGACATGGTAGCCGCCTCGGAAAGTCGGGTCGGATTGTCTGTTGTAGGATTGTTGACAATATGCATATCATGGCGGGCAGGGCCGCAGCAATGGTCTGCGGGGATCGAGGAGCAGGCAGTGACGCACACCAGCGAAGGCGTGAACGAGACCGAACGTCTGGCGATCGAGAGCGTTCCCACGGGACTGTTCATCGGGGGCGGCTGGCGCCAGACCGCCGCGCGGCTGCCGGTCGAGGATCCGGCGACCGGGCAGGTGCTGTGTGAGGTGGCCGACGCCACCCCCGACGACGGCCTGGACGCTCTGGCGGCCGCCGCGAACGCGCAGGCCGATTGGGCGCGCACCCCGCCGCGCGAGCGCAGCGATCTGCTCATGCGCGCCTACCGCCTGCTGCTCGAGGAGACCGAGCGCCTCGCCCTGATCATGACCCTGGAGATGGGCAAGCCGCTGGCCGAGGCGCGCGGCGAAATCTCTTATGCCGCTGAGTTCTTCCGCTGGTTCGCCGAGGAGGCGGTCCGCCTGGACGGCGGCTACATGCCCGCGCCCGGCGGCGGATCGCGTTTCCTGGTCACCCGCCAGCCGGTCGGCCCGAGCCTGCTCATCACGCCGTGGAATTTCCCGCTCGCGATGGGCACCCGCAAGATCGGCCCGGCCCTGGCCGCGGGCTGCACCTGCGTGGTCAAACCCGCCGAGCAGACCCCGCTGTCCATGCTGGCCCTGGCCGACATCCTGGTTCGCGCGGGACTGCCCGCGGGTGTGGTGAACGTGGTGACCACCTCCGATCCGGCCGCGCTGATGACGCCGATGATCATGGACGAGCGTTCCCGCAAACTCTCCTTCACCGGATCCACCGCCGTCGGCAAGATCCTGCTGGAACAGTGCGCCCGCACGGTGATGCGGACCTCGATGGAACTCGGCGGCAACGCGCCGTTCGTGGTGTTCGAGGACGCCGATCTGGACGAGGCCGTGGCGGGACTGCTCGCGGCGAAGATGCGCAATATCGGCCAGACGTGCACCGCGGCGAATCGAATCCTGGTGCAGCGCACCATCATCGACGATTTCGCCCGCCGGCTGACCGAGCGGATGGCGGCGCTGCCGATGGGGCGCGGCACCGAGCCGGACGCGGTGGTCGGTCCGCTCATCGACAGCGACGCGGTGACGAAGGTGACCGACCTGGTGGCCGACGCCAAACAGCGCGGCGCGACCGTCCTGCTCGGCGGCGAAGCCGACGGCCGTCCCGGAAACTTCTATCCCGCAACGGTTCTCACCGGCGTGCCGGACGATGCGGCGATGTGCCACACCGAAATCTTCGGCCCGGTAGCGGCTCTGACCGCCTTCGACACCGAGGCCGAGGCGGTCGAACGCGCCAACGACACCCCCTACGGGCTGATCGGCTACGTCTACACCGAGAGCCTGCGGCGCGGCCTGCGGGTGAGCGAGGCGCTGGAAACCGGTCTGGTAGGACTGAATCAGGGCGTGATCTCCAACCCCGCGGCTCCGTTCGGCGGGGTGAAGGAATCGGGCCTGGGTCGCGAAGGCGGATTCACCGGAATCGACGAGTTCCTCGAGACCAAGTACATCGGCGTGAAGATCTGAGCGGCGCGACCAGGGTGCGGGAATACATCGGCAACACTGTGAGGGAGATTCGTTGAGTACCTACCGAATCGCGACCATCCCCGGCGACGGCATCGGGGTCGACGTGACCGCCGAGGCGGTGCGAGTCGTGGACGCGGTACTGCCCGGCATCGAATGGACCGAATTCGACTGGTCGTGCGAGAACTACCTGCGCACCGGATCGATGATGCCGCCGGACGGCCCGGTCCGGCTCGCCGGATTCAACGCGATCCTGCTCGGCGCGGTGGGCTTTCCGGGGGTGCCGGACCATATCTCGCTGTGGGGCTTGCTGATTCCGCTGCGCCGCGCCTTCGGGCAGTACGTGAATCTGCGTCCGGTGCGCCTGCTGCCGGGCACCGAATCGGCGTTGCGCGACCGCACCGCGGCGGATCTGGACATCCTCATCGTCCGGGAGAATTCCGAGGGCGAGTACTCCGAAATCGGCGGCATCCACAATCCGGGCCGTCCGGAGGAGTTCGTACTGCAGGAGTCGGTATTCACCCGCGCGGGCTGTGAGCGCATCATCCGGTACGCCTTCGAGCAGGCCGCCCAGCGCGGCGGGCGGCTGTGCTCGGCCACCAAATCCAACGGCCTGATTCATTCGATGCCGTACTGGGACAGCGTCTTCGAGCGCATCGCGAGCGAATACCCCGCCGTGCAGACCCGGCAGATGCATGTGGACGCCCTGGCCGCGGAGATCGTGCTGCATCCCGATCGCCTGGACGTCATCGTCGGCTCGAACCTGTTCGGTGACATCCTGTCGGACCTGGCCGCGGCCGTCACCGGCGGACTGGGCCTGGCGCCGTCGGGCAATATCAACCCGCAGCGCGATACGCCCTCGATGTTCGAGGCCGTACACGGCAGCGCACCCGATATCGCGGGTCAGGGCATCGCCAATCCGGTCGCCCAGATCCTGGCCGCCGCGATGATGCTCGATCATCTGGGCGAACGCGCGGCCGCGGCCGCCATCGATCGCGCGGTTTGCGATGTGCTGGCCGAGGGCGCGATCCGCACCCCCGACCTGGGCGGAACCAGCACCACCACCGACGTCGGCACGGCGATCGCCGAACGCGCGGTGAGCCTGATTCCCTGACGCGGTAATTGATTCCGTTCGGTGGGCCGTCGCGATCGCGCGGCGGCCCACCGCCGCAGCGGGTTCATGCGGCGGGCCGCTGAGCGCACCTCGCCGTCGGGCCGGTCAGTCCGTCGCGATATCGGCGAGGAACAGCTTGACCCGGGTGCCGGCGAGTCGTGCGGCCAGCGGCAGCCCGGGGCCGGCCTCCTCGCGATCCACGACGCGGGGATTGACGATTCGCCGCCGGCGCCCGAGGATCCGCACCTCGGCCTTGCCCGCGGTGAGTACGTTCTTCACCCAATCGGTGCGGCCGTGTCCCAGGGCGACGCACAGGGTGTCGTCGAAGCGGAAGGCGTTGACGGGCGTGGAATACGCCCGGCCGGTCTTTCGCCCCTCGTGTTCGATGACGGCGAACCAAGGCAGATACGGGGCCAGCGGCCGAACCACCGGATTCACGTATCGGGTCTGGATGCGATCCAGCCACTCCGGGAACAAGCTGACTTCACGGTCGGGCGTAGGCATACGGTCACCCTTTCGGTGGGGCGCAGTCGTGCGCGCCGGATTGTCGACTCCGATGAAAATATGGCAGATCCACAGCGACCGCAGCGCCGAATACCTGATGGTGTCCGGTGGCTGCCTACGGGCCTGCCGGGCACTGTCTCGGATACGACCGCCGCCGGCGCTCGATGAGCATCTGAGCCGCTTTCGAGCGCCGGCGGCGGCCGGTGGCGTCACCGAAACGCCGGTCGCCTGCCATGATTCCGGGCGATGATCGTCCCCTCGCGCGAGGTCGGCACCCTCGAAGCGCTGGCCCGGTCGGCTTCGGACCGGAATCATCGGGGCTGACCTATCGCATCGAGCGGCCCTGGCGGTGGGGCCACGCCGGGGTGTGCTTCCGCGGTCGCCTGCCACCTGCGGCAGCCGTTCGATGCCGGTGCACCGAATTCGATGTATGTCCGCACCGCACGGGCCCTCCACCCGTCCGGCCACCGGCAATGTCGGCATCGCCTGATCGGTTCGATAGTCGATGACCTCGGGACCGGACGATGGTGTCTCGTGGCCGCCGATCCGGGGATGCGGAGCAGAACGCACCGGACGGATATCTGCCGGCGTCGAGGGCGAAGGCGGCCGCGCTCCGCCCTGGGCTGCGGCCACCGCTCGGGCTTCGAGTTCGACCGCCTGGACGGCGGCCCCGGCCCGCTGACCACACGCTGGCTGAAAGACATTGCCCCGGAGGAGGTTTCACGAACTCTGGCGGCCGGGGTCGCGGGTGCGTGGCGTCCATTGCCTGACAGTGGCCGACGGGGAGATTGTATTGTCGTTCGAGCGCTGCGATATCCGGCATGCCGTCGCGGATCTGCCGACTGTACTGGGGGACCATTGCCGCTCACATCATTGGTCACCGGACCGCAGCTTGCGCTTCGGGACTGCGTCTCGGGGGTGCCGGCCGCACTGGACACCGGCAGGAGTGTCGGTTGACGGCCTCGTTCCGGGGATTCGGCGTCCTAGCGCATGCGGAGTTCAGAAAGCTGTTCACAGCGTATTCGACATCCGCGGTTGGCGATGGACTGCAATTGTTCGCGCTGACGTTCGTGGTGCTGCGAATCGGCGGTGGCCCAGCGCAATTGGCACTCGTACTGGCGGCTCGGCAATTCCCCACAGTCGCGCTGACACTGCTCAGCGGCGTGTGGGCGGACAGATTGGAGCGACGCCGTTTGCTGGTGTTCTCCGATCTGGTGTGCGGCAGTTGCCAGCTCGCAGTGGCCGCGGTTGTGCTGACCGGGTGCGCGCAGGTATGGCACCTTGCCCTGTTGGGACTGGTATTCGGCTCCGCGCGTTCACTTTTCGTGCCCGCGGTCGCCGGTTTGGTGCCGGCGACGGTGCCCGCGGACCAGTTACGCCAGGCCAATTCGCTCATGCAGACCGTTCGGGCTTCGACATATGTGGCCGGTGCCCCGATCGCCGCCTTCGTCATCAGCATCAGCTCGCCGGGAGTGGCGGTGCTGCTGGACGGGATCAGCTTCGTGATCAGCGCGGCGTTCCTCGCGGCGATGCGACAACGGGCGGCCGCCGGGGCCGCCACACCGAACCGCGGCATGTGGCGTGAACTGCGCGGCGGATGGCACGAAGTCCGTTCTCGGCGTTGGCTGTTGGCCGAACTGTTGCGTTCCTGCATCGACCTGCCGCTGGTCATCGCGCCGATGACAGTGCTGGGCCCGATCATTGCCGCGCACCGCCTGGGAGGTGTGTCCGCGTGGGCGATGATCTCGACCGCGTTCCTGGTCGGCACCCTTGCGGGACCGGTGCTCGCACATCGGTCGCGGCCGGCTCGCCCGATGCTGGTGTGCACCGCGCTGATGTACATCGGCGCGGTTTCGCCCCTGTTGCTGGCCTATTCGAGGTGGGCGTGGCCCATCGCGGCGTCGGAGCTGGTGAAGGGTGTGTGGTGGGCTACTTCGGTGCGCTCTGGGCGACGCTGCTGCAACAGAAGGTGGCGGACAACGTCCGCTCACGGGTGAGCGCCTGGGATTTCACTCTCACCACCGGCCTGACACCGCTCGGGCTCGTCGTGGTCGCGCCGCTCACACAGCACGTCGGGTACCGCACTCCTGCTCACCACGGGCAGCGTGTGGGTGCTGGTCAGTGTCACCGCAGTCCTGTGCCTCCCGGAGATCAGGAATTTGACTTGGGCGGGATGATGAAATGTTCGGTGCTCATCAAATCCGGATTCCGGAACGGCATTTTCGGCGCGTCGCTGCGTGCTCAGGTCATTCGGCTGGTCGAGGGCATGCGAGCCGCGGGGCATCAGGTATCGAACGCACCCGAATACGGAGGCTTCGCAAGACTTGTGGTGGTCGACTCCAGCGGTTCGGCCCGGTGGGACCGATCCGGGCGATGGTGCTCTCGATCTCTTCAGGACGTGAGCCAGATGGCTTCCGCGGCCGGACTGCCCAGATCCACGATCTGTTCGCCGATCCGTATCGCGATGGTGCCCGCGAAATCTCGCCGCTCCACCACCGTGATCGGGGTATCCAGCGCGATGCCGACCGAGTCGAAATACCGCAGCATCGCCGGGTCGAAATCGGAAATCCTTGCCACCCGGCCGTTTTCGCCGGCCTGGAAGTCACTGAGCTGCCGGGCGGGGGGCGTGGGCACCGCCCCGTCCACCGACGGAATCGGATCGCCGTGCGGATCGCGGTCCGGATGACCGAGTTTGGTGTCGATGCGTTCCATCAGCGTCTCGGAGACCGCGTGCTCGAGCACCTCGGCCTCGTCGTGCACCTCGTCCCAGCCGTAGCCGAGCTCGTTGACCAGGAACGTCTCGATGAGCCGATGACGGCGCACCATCGTGATGGCCGCGCGGCGGCCCTCCTCGGTCAGCGTGATCGCACCGTAGCGGGCATGTTCGACCAGGCCCTGGTCGGCGAGTTTGCGCACCGCCTCGGACACCGTGGACGCCGAGACGCCGATGCGTTCGGCCAGCAGTTTGGTGGTCACCTTCTCCTGCGACCATTCCTGCGTTGTCCAGATCACCTTGAGATAGTCCTGGGCGACCGAGGACAGCACCGGAGCGATACTCCCGCCGGAACCGAGCCCGGACTCGGTCTGCGAGGAGCCCTGGGATATCGGCGACACGGCGGGGTCGACGAGCTCACGTCGGGTGGCGACATCGCGTTTTCCGGGCACACATCGAGCTTAGCCGGGCAGGTCGCGCCGACCGAGCCGTAGCGGTGCGGGCGATGCGCGGGCGGGGGAGCGGCTCCGGGGAAGATGACGGATGCGTGACGCGGGACGGATCCGCGTCCTGCGCGGCTGTGAACATCCACACCGCGGAATGCCCGCCACGAGCGGGCGTGACTAGGCTGCGGTGTGTGCAGAGATGGCGAAGTCTCGAGGAGATGCCCGCTGACTGGGGCCGTTGTGTCCTGACCATCGGGGTGTTCGACGGCGTGCACCGCGGTCATGCCCAGCTGATCGGTCGCGCCGTGAAATCCGCGGCCGTGCGCGGTGTTCCCTCGGTGCTGATGACCTTCGACCCGCACCCCATGGAGGTGGTCCGCCCGGGTTCGCACCCCGCGCAGCTGACCACCCTGACCCGCCGGGCGGATCTGGTCGAGGAACTCGGCGTCGACGTCTTCTGCGTGATGCCGTTCACCCACGAGTTCATGAAGCTCACCCCGGCGCGCTACGTGCACGATCTGCTGGTGGAGAAGCTGCACGTGTGCGAGGTCGTGGTCGGGGACAACTTCACCTTCGGCAAGAAGGCCGCGGGCACCGTGGCGACCATGCAGGAGCTCGGCGCGCGTTTCGGCTTCGAGGTCGACGGGGTCAAACTGGTCGGCGAGCATGCGGTCACCTTCTCCTCCACCTACATTCGCGCCTGCGTCGATGCCGGTGACATGGCCGCGGCGGCCGACGCGCTGGGCCGCCCGCACCGGCTCGAGGGCGTCATCGTGCACGGCGACGGCCGCGGCCGGGACCTGGGTTACCCGACCGCCAACGTGGCCCCGCCCATGCACGCGGCCATTCCGGCGGACGGCGTGTACGCCGGATGGTTCACCGTTCTGACTCCCGGCGCGGTGATCGGCACGACCCAGCCGGGCAAACGGATGATGGCGGCGATCTCGATCGGCACCAATCCGACCTTCTCCGGCCGCACCCGCACCGTGGAGGCGTTCGTCCTGGACACCGACGCCGACCTGTACGGACAGCACGTCGCGGTGGATTTCGTGGAACACCTGCGCCCGATGCGCGCCTTCGCCTCGGTCGAGGAGTTGACCGCCGAGATCGCCCGCGACGTGGACCGCACCCGCGAACTGCTCGCCGAACCCGGGCGGTAGCCCGGCGCCCGGCGTCGTCCGCGACCTCGAAAACCGTTCAGGCCGAGATGAATTCGGCGATGTCGGCATTCAGCGTCGACGCGTGGGTGACGTAGAGCCCGTGCCCGGCCGTGGGGTACTCCTTCAGCTCGGCGTCCTTCAACAGCTGCACCGCGACGCGGCTGGTCGGCTCGATCGGAATGGACTGATCGGCCAGGCCGTGCAGCAGTAGCACCGGGATGGTGATCTCCGCCAGATCGGGACGCAGATCCGACTCGCCGATCGCGCGCTGCATCGTCTTCGCCGCCCAGGGAGCGGCCGACAGGCAGCGGCGGACCTCCTCGTCGATGAGCGCCGCGGACACGTCGTTACCCAGATGCGTCGCGAAGTAGCCCTGCGCTCGATCGGCCATCCACTTGGCCCGGTCCGCGCACAGCGCCGCGATCGAGGCGTCGATCATCGCCTGCGGGATGCCGGCGGGATGATCCGGACTCCAGCTCAGCTTCGGCACCGCCGCGGCGATCAGCACCATCCGCCGAATCCGGTCCTGACCGTGGCGGGCCAGGTAGTGCACCGCTTCCGCGCCACCGCCGGAGTGCCCGATCAGCACCGCGTCGCGGATGTCGAGGTGGTCCAGCAGCGCGGCGACGTCGTCCGCGCGGGTGTCGTTGTCGTAGCCCTCGGCAGGACGATCGGAGCGGCCGTGTCCGCGCCGGTCGAGCAGAATGCACCGGTAACCCCGCTCGACGAAGTACGGCACCTGGTGCTCCCACATATCGGTGTTGAGCGACCACCCCGCCAGGAACACGATCGGCGCGCCCGACCCGTAGACCTCGTAGGCGAGGGTGGTTCCGTCGGTGCTCTGGAAGTACGGCATCGTTTTCTCCTGTTCTGTGGTGTGTCACCGATATTCGCGGCTCGAGGGAATGAACGCGATTACCTCCGGGGTAACGGGCGCGGTACGTCACGCGGCCGATTCGGATCGCCGCAGGTGATCCGGTATGCTGGCTCGTCGGGTTTGCTGCGGTTCGTGGCGGCGCCCGCCCGGGATTCGTTCCCGGTCCCTCGAGCGCGGACTGAAACATCAGGAGTGATTTCGTGGCTCTGACCACCGAGCAGAAGTCGGCCATCCTCAAGGAGTACGGCCTGCACGAGAAGGACACCGGTTCGCCGGAGGCCCAGATCGCGCTGCTGTCCAAGCGGATCTCCGACCTCACCGAGCACCTGAAGGTGCACAAGCACGACCACCACACCCGGCACGGCCTGCTGGCCCTGATCGGTCGTCGTCGTCGCTTGTCGAAGTACCTGCAGGCCAAGGACATCGAGCGTTACCGTTCGCTGATCGAGCGTCTGGGCCTGCGTCGCTAGGACTGTCCGCGATGCCGGAGATCACCGGATTTCCGCAGCGACACAGTGAGGCAGTTGACAAGGCAGCCGACGGGGAGGCATACAATCTCCCCGTCGGCTAGTCGTGCATGCGGACCCCCTGGGGTTCCGGTACGGCGGTGCCACATGCCGTACGCATCCGTCCTCGTGGCGTCGGTCCTCGGTAGTGGCCTTTCGGCAGGAGACGACTCCGCCGTAGGGCTTCGATCGATGGCCGCCTCCGCGTCGCCGCTTCCAAGGGGGAACCGGTCGGGTGTACGCGTAGCAACCAGGAGGGTTGCCGCGCGCCCAAGCCTGGGTACGGACTATCCCTCAGCCGGGGATTTGGTTGAGGGCTGAACAGCCGGATCGCGCTCACGTGCGCTGGACCCGGCGAAGACGAGAGGTTGAGAAGAAGAGATGACAGACACAGTGAGCTCGGCCGTCGAGGTCGAACCGGGTGTGTTCGAGTCGGTCGCCCTGATCGACAACGGGTCCTTCGGTACCCGCACCGTCCGGTTCGAGACCGGACGCCTCGCCAAGCAGGCCGCCGGTTCGGTGGTGGCCTACCTGGACGACGAGACCATGTTGCTGTCGGCCACCACGGCCGGTAAGCAGCCCAAGGATCAATTCGATTTCTTCCCGCTGACGGTGGACGTCGAGGAGCGCATGTACGCCGCGGGCCGCATCCCCGGCTCGTTCTTCCGCCGCGAGGGCCGCCCCTCCACCGACGCGATCCTGACCTGCCGCCTGATCGACCGCCCGCTGCGCCCGTCGTTCGTCGACGGTCTGCGCAACGAGATCCAGGTCGTGGTGACGGTCATGTCGCTGGATCCCAAGGATCTGTACGACGTGGTCGCGATCAACGCGGCCTCGGCGTCGACGCAGATCGCGGGACTTCCCTTCTCGGGCCCGGTCGGCGGCGTGCGCGTCGCGCTGATCGAGGGTCAGTGGGTCGCGTTCCCGACCAACGAGCAGCTCGAGGACGCCGTGTTCGACATGGTCGTCGCGGGCCGGGTCGTCGACGGTGACGTCGCGATCATGATGGTCGAGGCGGAGGCCACCGAGAAGGTCATCGCCCTGGTCGCCGACGGCGCCCAGGCGCCCACCGAAACCGTTGTGGCCGAAGGGCTCGAGGCGGCCAAGCCGTTCATCGCCCGGCTGTGCCGCGCGCAGCAGGACCTGGCGACGCTGGCCGCCAAGCCCACCGAGGAGTTCCCGCTCTTCCCGCCGTACGGCGAGGACGTCTACACCGCCGTCGAGGGCACCGCGAAGCGCGAGCTGAACGAGGCGCTGTCCATCGCGGGCAAGCAGGAGCGCGACGAGCGGACCGACGAGATCAAGCTCGCGGTGCTGTCCAGCCTGGCCGAGGATTTCGCCGGGCGCGAGAAGGAGATCGGCGCGGCGTTCCGCTCGGTCACCAAAAAGCTTGTGCGCCAGCGCATCCTGTCCGACGGCTTCCGCATCGACGGTCGCGGCCTGGCGGATATCCGCGCGCTGTCGGCCGAGGTCGCGGTGGTTCCGCGGGCGCACGGTTCGGCGCTGTTCGAGCGCGGTGAGACCCAGATCCTGGGCGTCACCACCCTCGACATGGTGAAGATGGCGCAGCAGGTCGACTCGCTCGGCCCGGAGACCAGCAAGCGCTACATGCACCACTACAACTTCCCGCCGTTCTCCACCGGTGAGACCGGTCGCGTCGGTTCGCCGAAGCGTCGCGAGATCGGCCACGGCGCCCTCGCCGAGCGCGCGCTGGTGCCGGTGCTGCCCTCGCAGGAGGAGTTCCCGTACGCCATCCGTCAGGTCTCGGAAGCGTTGGGCTCCAACGGTTCCACCTCGATGGGTTCGGTCTGTGCCTCGACCCTGGCGCTGCTGAACGCCGGTGTGCCGCTGAAGTCCCCGGTCGCGGGCATCGCGATGGGCCTGGTCTCCGACGAGGTCACCAACGACTCCGGTGAGTCCGAGACCCGTTACGTCGCGCTGACCGACATCCTCGGCGCGGAGGACGCGTTCGGCGATATGGACTTCAAGGTCGCGGGCACCCGGGACTTCGTCACCGCGCTGCAGCTGGACACCAAGCTCGACGGCATCCCGTCGAAGGTGCTGGCCGGTGCGCTGAACCAGGCCCGCGACGCGCGGCTGACCATCCTGGACGTGATGGCCGAGGCCATCGCCACCCCGGACGAGATGAGCCCCTACGCCCCGCGCGTCACCGCGATCAAGATCCCGGTCGACAAGATCGGCGAGGTGATCGGCCCCAAGGGCAAGGTCATCAACCAGATCACCGAGGACACCGGCGCGAACATCTCGATCGAGGACGACGGCACCGTGTTCGTCGGCGCGACCGACGGCCCGTCCGCGCAGGCCGCGATCGACGCGATCAACGCGATCGCCAACCCGCAGCTGCCGAAGGTCGGCGAGCGTTTCCTGGGCACGGTCGTGAAGACCACCGCCTTCGGCGCGTTCGTCTCGCTGCTGCCGGGCCGCGACGGTCTGGTGCACATCTCCAAGCTGGGCAACGGCAAGCGCGTGGGCAAGGTCGAGGACGTGGTGAACGTCGGCGACAAGCTGCGCGTGGAGATCGCCGATATCGACAACCGCGGCAAGATCTCCCTCATCCCGGTGGACGAGGACGACACCGCGGAGGCCCCCGCCGCCGACGAGAGTGCTGCGGTCGAGGCCGGTGCCGAGTAAACATTCTGGTGTGACGAAGAAGAACGCCGCGGCGCTTTCGACCCCCTTGCTCGTGAACGGCGGGCAGGGGGGTTCGTCTCTGCTGAACACGGCGCCGCCCCTGCCGGGCGAGAGCGGGGTGCGTCGCACCGTGCTGCCCGGCGGGCTGCGCGTGGTCACCGAATTCGTGCCCGGGGTGCGGTCGGCATCGGTCGGAGTGTGGGTCGGCGTCGGTTCGCGCGACGAGGGCCCGAGCGTGGCCGGCGCCGCGCATTTCCTGGAACATCTGCTGTTCAAGGCGACTCCGACCCGCACGGCACTGGATATCGCGCAGGCCGTGGACGCGGTCGGCGGTGAGCTGAACGCGTTCACCGCCAAGGAGCAGACCTGTTACTACGCGCACGTGCTGGACGAGGATCTGCCGCTGGCGGTGGATCTGGTGTCCGATGTCGTGCTCAACGGGCTGTGCCGAGCCTCGGACGTGGATGTGGAGCGTCAGGTGGTGCTCGAGGAGATCTCGATGCGCGACGACGATCCGGAGGACATGGTCGGCGATGCGTTCCTCACCGCGCTGTTCGGCGACCATCCGGTGGGCCGTCCGGTGATCGGCACGGTCGAGTCCATCGAGTCGATGTCCGCGAATCAGCTGCGCGGGTTCCATCAGCGTCGTTACCGTCCGGACCGGATGGTCGTCGCGGTGGCCGGAAACGTCGAGCACGAGCACACGGTCGAGTTGGTGCGGCGGGCGTTCGCGGCCCGGCTCGACCCGGTTCGCGAGCCCGCTCCGCGCCGGGAGGGCCGGTTCCGCGCGCACACCCCGCCGCAGCTGCAATGGATGTACCGGGACAGCGAGCAGGCGCATCTGGTGTTCGGCGTCCGCGCGTTCGGGCGGCACGAGGGTGAGAAGCGCTGGCCGCTGTCGGTGCTGAACACCGTGCTCGGCGGCGGTCTTTCCTCGCGGTTGTTCCAGCGCATCCGGGAGGAACGCGGCCTGGCGTATTCGGTGTATTCGAGCGTGGACACCTTCGCCGACACCGGCGCGTTCTCGGTGTACCTGGGTTGCCAGCCCGAAAACCTGGGCCAGGTAGCGAGTTTGGCGCGTGGCGTCCTGGAAGAGGTTGCCGCGGAAGGCATCACCGATGCCGAATGCGCCCGGGCCAAGGGCTCGCTGCGCGGCGGTCTGGTTCTGGGCCTGGAGGATTCGGGTTCCCGGATGAACCGCATCGGCCGCAGCGAACTCAGCTACGGCAACCACCGCAGCGTCTCGGAAACGCTGACCCGCATAGATTCGGTCACCACGGCCGAGGTTTCGGCGGTAGCCCGCACCCTGCTGTCCCGCCCCTTCGCAGTCTCGGTGGCGGGCCCGTACCGTCGCGCCCGGGATCTGCCGGCCGCCGTTCGCCGTTTGGCGGATTGATTCCAGTCAGCGGGCCCCTTCGCTCATAGGATAGATCCTATATTAGGTCTATCCTATGAGCCTCTATGCTGTTGATGTGGAACCTGAGTAGCTGATTGGTTGCGTTCGCTTTCGGACAAGGATTTCGGTCGCGTGGATACCTACGTCGGCATGCTTGCGGAGCACGCGGAGACGTTGGGGGAGCCCTGGTCTCGTTATCTCGGAGACGGGGTGCGAGAACTTCGGTTTCATTTGCACCCGAAGGAGATGCGCATTACCTATTGCTCGCCCCCGGACTGCGGATCGTGCTGCTGACGGTATTCCGCAAGACTCGGACGCGAGACTGCAGAGGTCGAGCGAGCAGAGGTGCTACGGAAGGTGTGTGAAGCCGACCATGAGCACGCCCGAATCGGCTTCGACAGGGAAGGTGAATGGCGATGACTGAAGGCATGTCCATGGACGATTTGCGGCGCGAGCGGACCGGCAGGCCCGGTTTCGATCCCGCTGAATACAGTGCGGGTCGCGAGGAGGCGAGGCTCGCCATCGAATTCGCCAACGCGATTCGCGAGCGGCGACTCGAACTCGGACTGACTCAGATACAACTGGCACAGCGTGCCGGGCTTCGTCAACCCGAGGTATCTCGGCTCGAATCGGGTGGCGGGACACCGACGATCGGCATGCTCGAGAGATTGGCGCATGCACTCGAACTGCGATTCGTCGCTCGGTTCGAGAAGCCGGACGCTGCCTGACCTTTCGACTGCGGGCCGGACATCGGGAAGTTGTCCGGCGTCTTCTGGCAGCCTGGTTTATTGCGCGCCTGCTTGGATTCCGGCATTCACCTCGTTGATCGCCTGCTGTACGAGACGTTCGGCGTTGACCCGATGGCCGGCCTTGTCCGGGGCCGCCTGCTGCAACTCGCCCTGGGCGGCCTGCAGGTCGCCGCGCGCGGTGAGCATGTGCGGCTGGAACGCGTAGGCCGCGCCCGCACCGATGCCGGTGAACGCCACCGCTCCGATGACGGCGGCAATTCCCAACCGCAGCTTGGAAATTCGCATCTCGAGTACCTCCTGTGTGTGGGATTCGGACGCTGGCGAGCGTAGTTGGTCGCGCCCGATCCCACAGGTGCGCCGAAACGCCCGAGAAATGCTGTGCTACTTGGGAAAAGGGCCTCGAAGCGGGCCTCATCGGCGTACGGATCTTCAGCCGATCTTCAGTGCCGCCTGGAAGCGCGGGACATACTCCGAAGCGCTCGGAGCTGCTGAAAACCCGGCAATATCGGGCTGATCCGCCGTCGCGCGCCGCTTGTGAGCCCGGGCGGGCCGCGAGCGGAATGTCAGCCCAGAACGTCGAAAACCGTTTCGGCGCGGTCCCGTTTCCGGTACATCTCCCAGGCGGTCTCGGCGATTTCCTCAGGGTTGAGCGTATGCCCTTGTGCCGCACCGTAAGCGGCGGGATCGGCGGTGACCGTGGCGTGGATGTCGCCGCGTTCGACCAAGCCGCCGATGGTGAGTGTGCCCGCGTAGACGCCCTGCTCGGCGAGTGCGGCATTGAGGGTGAGTGCGTAATTGCGCAGTGCCGCGACCAGGAGCGCGAGTTGGCCCAGCATCGGCAACGGGCGGACGCTGGACAGCCCGCCCGCGATGATCACCCCGCCCGCGCCGCGTTCCAGCATTCCCGGCAGCACCGCGCCGACCACCTGTATCGCCGGCCAGAGCCAGTCGAACGCCGCCCGCGTGGTCGGCACGTCGATCCGGGCGATCGGCACCGGCAACTGCGCGGGGGCGGGTCCATAGTAAGCGAATTCGATATCCCCGTCCGCGGCGATCTGCGCCAGGACCGTGGCGAGCCGATCCGAATCGGTGACGTCGGCGGTGTGGGCGGTGGCGTCGATGCCCAGGGCGGCCAGATCGGCCAGATAAGCGCCGTGCCGAGCATCGCTGCGCGAGATCAGGGCGATCCGGTACCCCTCCCTCCCGAATCGGCGCGCCATGGACATGCCGAGGCCTGGGCCGACGCCGATGATCACGGCCGTGCGCGTGGTGTTCGTCATGGTCGGTCTCCTAGATGTTGAGGGCCCCCTCAGATTTTGAGGTTAGCACAATCCTGAGGGGGACCTCGAGTTTTGTATGATGGTCCGGTGCCCCGACCGATGCGCCGCGACGCGGCCCGTAACCGCGACAGGCTGCTGCGCGAGGCCGCGGCGGTGTTCACCGAACAGGGGTTGTCGGGCTCCCTGGAGGAGGTCGCGCGGCGCGCGGGAGTCAGCATCGGCACGCTCTACAACCACTTCCCGAATCGCGACGCGCTCATCGACGCGCTGGTCCCGCAGCGGGTGGCCGAGCTGGACGGATTCGCCGAACAGGCTGCGGCCGAACCGGATTCGTGGATTGCGCTGACCGGATTCGTGGAGGCTCTGCTGAGCCGGTTCACCGCGGACCGGGCGTTGTTCGAGGCGTTCACCGCGGATCATCCGGCCGCGACCCAGCTGGTTCAGGCGTGTTCGCGGGGGATGGCGGGATTGTCCGCGGTGCTGGACCGCGCGCGGCGGGACGGGGTGTTGCGCGCCGACGCCGCCGATATCGACGTGGTGAATCTGATCTGGGCGTTATCGCTGCTCGGCGAGAACGTCGGGACACCGGCCTGGCGGCGCTCGCTCACCTTCGTGCTGGACGGGTTGCGCGCCCGGTGATCAGCCGGTGTGCGCGCGGTTCGCGGCGGCGATGATCGAGTCGAGCAGGCCGGGGAGTTCGGCGTCCACCTCGGTGCGGCGCAGGCGCGCGTAGACCTGGCCCTCGTCGACGATGCGTTCGGTGAGGCCCGCCTCGCGCAGCGTCTTCAGGTGGTGGGTCGCGGTGGATTTGTTGATCGTGTCGTAGAGGGCGCCGCATCGCTGTGCGGTCCCGGCGTTCGCCAGGCGGCGCACCATTTCCAGGCGTACCGGGTCCTGGAGGGCGGCCAGGACGTCGTGGACCGAGCCGACCGGAAAGGACTCCACGGTCGCTGTCGTGTTCACCATGGCCCACCTCACTTTGGTTTGATGGGAATCAAACCGCATCGACGGTCGTTGAGTTCGATCAAAATCAAACTTACCTGATGGGGAGCGACATGGTAGCGACTGCGGCGACAGCCCCGGCCCCTGCGAAAGGGCCCGTGCAATCCTGGGCGTACGCGCTGATACTGCTGGCCACCGGAGTGGCGCTCGGGGTGTCCGGCGCGCCCGCGCCGCTGTACGGGCTGTACCAGAAGCAATGGCACTTCTCGGCGTTCACCACCACCATCGTGTTCGCGGTCTACGCGGTCGCGGCCCTGGCGGCGGTGCTGGTGTCCGGACGCATCTCCGATGTGGTGGGGCGAAAACCCGTGCTGCTCGGGGCGATCGGGACGATGATCGTCGGACTCGTGGTGTTCGTCTTCGCGGACAATGTGGCGATGCTGGTGCTGGCGCGGGCATTACACGGTCTCGCGGTGGGATCGATGGTCGTGGCGGGAGCCGCCGCGCTACTGGATTTGAAGCCCGCGCACGGCGCGCGGAGCGGGCAGCTCAGCGGTGTGTCCTTCAATGTCGGTATGGCCGTGGCGATTCTGGGCTCGGCCGCGCTGGCGCAGTACGTCCCGCATCCGCTGCGGACTCCGTATCTGGTGATCACGGTCCTGTGCCTGCTGATCGGGGCGGCGGTACTGGTCATGCGCGAACCGCACACCGCGCGGGCCGCCGGACGCATCCGCATCGCGAAACCCGCCGTGCCGCAGGAAATCCGGGCGGACTTCTGGTTCTCGGCGCTGGGCGTGATGGCGGCGTGGTCGGTGCTGGGCGTGCTGCTCTCGCTGTACCCGTCGCTGGCCTCGGCGAAAACCGGTGTGCACAATCTGGTCTTCGGCGGTGCGGTGGTGGCCTCGACCGCTACGGCCGGTGCGCTCGCGCAGTTGTTCGCCACCGCGATCCCGGCCCGGCGCGCGGCCATCGGCGGCGATCTGGGCATGGCCGTGGCGCTGCTGCTCACCATTCCCGCACTGGCGACACGCAATTGGGTGCTGGTGCTGCTCGCCGGGGTGTTCCTGGGCGCGACCTTCGGACTCGGTTTCGGCGGATCGCTGCGGCATCTGTCCAATGTGGTTCCGCAGCATCGGCGTGGGGAGACCATGTCGGCGTATTACCTGCTCGCGTATACCGCGATGGCGCTGCCGACGGTACTGGCGGGATGGGCCGCGACCCGGTGGGGTATGGACGCGATCTTCCCCTGGTTCGTGATCGTGGTGGCGGCGGCCTGCGTGGGCGCCGCGGTGATCGGCGTGCGCGGTCAGCGGGCCGAGCAGGGTTGACCGCCAGTCGATCTCGCACTGCCGCCGGCGGTGATTTGTGGTTACCATGCCGCTATGCGGTGGAGGGGGAGAACCCGGGAACGTCTCACCGGCAGATTGCAGCGGTACGCGTTGTTGTTGTCGGTGGTGTTCGTGGTGCTGGGCGGGCTGGGAATCGCGGTGCTGGCCTGGTGGGTGTTGTGGATTCTGCTGGGCGCCAAGGCGCAGACGCCCGACCAGGTCGATTTGACCAAGATCGCGCTGTCGGTGGCGGCCGGTGTCGGCGGTGCGGTCGCACTGGTCGTCGCCTATCGAAAACAGCGCGACGGTGAACGCGGGCGATTCGCCGAATTGTTCGGCGCGGCAGCGCGACAACTCGGCGACGCCGATGTGGCGGTGCGCATCGCCGGGGTATACGCCATGGCCGGCGTCGCCGACGAATTCGGCGCGCCGGGCCGGCGACAGCAGTGCGTCGATGTGCTGTGCGGATACCTGCGACTGCCGTACGAGCCCGAGTCGGGGGCCGATCATCTGGCGCAGCGCACCGAGACCATCGAGGAGGCCGGAGTCAAGCGGGAGCTGCGATATCAATTGCGGCAGAACGACCGGGAGGTGCGTCGTGCCGTCGTCGACGTGATCGTCGCGCATGTGCGCGCGTCCGCCGAGGTCTCCTGGTCACGGTGCAATTTCGATTTCTCCGGAGCGGTGCTGGAGGATTCGGACTTCCGGTACGCGGTATTCGCGGGCGAGCGAACCTATTTCGCGCGAGCGGTGTTCATCGGCAAGCGGGCCACCACGTTCGAGCATGCCCGATTCATCGGGCAGTACATCTCCTTTCGCAGCTGTGAGTTTCGCGGTGCCACCACGCTGTTCCGGGACGCGGAGTTCGCCCCGGCCGAGCGGGCCGGGACCGAACTACCCGGGGCCGGCACACGTTTCGAGGGTGCGGTGTTCGAATCGCCGGTCTCCTTCGACCGAACCGTATTCCGCGGGCCCGCGGTGATCTTCGGCGACGTGGCCTTCCGCGGCGAGCGGACGTCTTTCGCCGAGACGGTATTCCGAACGGAGCGGACGGAATTCGGCGGCGCGACCTTCGAGGGCGCCGCGGTGCGTTTCGAGGGCGCCGAATTCGACAGTGCCCGAATATCGTTCACGCGCGCCCACTTCTACGCCGCGCGGGTCGCCCTCGACGGCGCGCGGTTCGGCGTACGCTCACGTTGGCGGCGCAGCCCGACGCTCACCGTCGACTTCTCCGCCGCCGAGTACCACGGCGCGATCTCGTTCGACGACACCGTCTTCGACGGCCGCGACACGAATTTCTCCGAGGGTGACTTCTTCGGCGAGATCACCTTCCGCAGAGCGCGTTTCGAGTCCCAGCGCACCCGGTTCGACACGCCGAGCGCCTGGGTGGGGGTCCGCCTCGACTGGGACGTCGACCCCGCCCGCAAGCCCGCGCGGATCACTCCCGAGAGCTGGCCACCGGCCCCCTTGCCGCCGACGGTGAGCTGAGCGGCACAGGCACTGCACAGGTTCCATCCGCAAGTTAACATCGCGACGTGTCCTCTCCGCTCGTGATTTTCGGCGCTGGTCAGCGCTGTGGCAGCACGCTGGTGCAGCGGCTGATCTCGTCCCACCCCGACGCGTTCATCTGGGGCGAGCAGCACGGGTGGCTGGCCCGGGTCCTCGATGCGGTCGAGGGTCTGATCGGTCACAGCGTGGTGCACGGCGAGGCGGGGCGTACGGAGTTCGCGGTGTACGGATACCAGGGATTCCTGGCGAATCTCATGCCGGAACCGGACCGGATGCGAGAGGCGTCGACGGAGTTCATCACCCGGCTGTTCCACGCGCCGGATGCCCGGGTGTGGGGCTTCAAGGAAGTCCGGTTCGACCGGGAGTTCGCCGAACGGTTGCAGCGCTACCTGCCGGAGTTGCGGGTGATCTTCATCGTCCGCGATCCTCGCGATGTGCTGTCCAGTCTGGACGAATGGGAAAGCCGCGGCTGGTGGACCCGCGCGGATACCGAGTTGTCGTTCGGGCACTGGAAGCGGATCGCGGCCTCGTTCCTGGAATCCGGCTCGGTTCCGGTGCTGCCGGTGCGGTACGAGGACTTCATCGCCGACCGCGAGGCGGCGGTCCGTGGCGTCGGCGAATTCGCCGGGCTCGATCCCGCGGGCTTCGATATGACGGTCTTCGACCACAAGGTGCACAACCTCGGCCTGCACGGCGAGCGCGAACTGCGTTCCTGGCAGGATATGCCGATCGACCTGCGATATCTGCTGTTCGACGAGGGCCTGCGGACCATCGCCAAGGCGTACGACTACCACCTGTAGGCCGCGCGGGTTGTGCGGCGGATCGCGGCCGGCGCCCGAGGCGGAGCGGTAGCGTTCGAGTCATGAAGATTCGTGGTGCAGTTCTGGAACGAATCGGTGCGCCCGCGCCGTACGCCGAATCGGGCCCGCTCGTGGTCGGCGAGCTGGACCTGGCCGAACCCGGTCCCGGCGAGTTGCTGGTGCGGATCGAGGCGGCCGGGTTGTGCCATTCGGATCTGTCCGTGGTGGACGGGAACCGCGTGCGTCCGGTGCCGATGCTGCTCGGGCACGAGGCGGCCGGGCGGGTCGAGGCGATCGGTCCGGGCGACAGCGATCTGCCGGTGGGGCAGCGCGTGGTGATGACGTTCCTGCCGCGCTGCGGGCAGTGCGAGGGGTGCGCCACCGAAGGCCGCACACCGTGCGTACCCGGCAGCGTCGCGAACAATGCCGGTGAGTTGCTCGGCGGCGGACGGCGACTGCGGCGGGACGGGGAGACGGTCCAGCATCATCTGGGGGTGTCCGGATTCGCCACGCACGCGGTCGTCGACCGCCGTTCGGTGGTGCTCGTGGACGACGACGTACCTCCCGAGGTCGCCGCGGTGCTGGGCTGTGCGGTGCTGACCGGCGGTGGGGCACTGCTCAATTCGGCGAGGCCGGGACCGGGCGACCGGGTCGTGGTGGTCGGGCTGGGCGGGGTCGGGATGGCGGCGGTGCTGGTGGCGGCCTCGTTGCGCGCGGAGTTGGGCAGCGAGGTGATCGCGGTCGATACCCTGCCCGAAAAGCTCTCCCTGGCAACGGAACTCGGCGCGGACCAGGTGTACACCCCGGCGCAGCTGGGCGAGCGGGCGATCACCGCCGACGTCGTGGTCGAGGCCGCCGGCAATGTGCGGGCCTTCGAGACCGCGGTCGCCGCGACCGCGCCCGGAGGCACCACGGTGACCGTCGGATTGCCCAATCCCGAAGCGCGGGCGAGTATTTCACCTTTGGGGCTGGTTGCCCAGGGCCGGTCCATCGTCGGCAGCTACCTCGGTTCCGCGGTGCCCGCCCGGGATATCCCGACCTATGTGCGGATGTGGCGCGAGGGCCGGCTGCCGGTCGAGCGGCTGGTTTCCTCCCGGCTCCGGCTCGAGCAGATCAACCACGGGATGGACGAACTCGCCGCCGGACACGGACTGCGGCAGGTCATCGTCTTCGACTGACCGGTCACGCGCGTGCGGGGGCGTCGGGTCGGCGGCGGTCCAGCGCAGTAGGCTCGGCGGAGGTTGTCGACCGGCATGTGAGGAGTCAAGGGTGAGCGCGAACCGGATCCGGGTGGGTGTACTCGGCGCGCAGGGCAAGGTCGGACAGGCGATCTGTGCGGCGGTCGAGGCGGCGCCGGATCTGGACCTGGTCGCCGGACTCGACAAGGGCGACGCGCTCGACGGATTCACCGCGGCGGGTGCGCAGGTGGTGGTCGATTTCACCCATCCCGACGTGGTGATGCCCAATCTCCGGTGGCTGGTCGAACACGGGATTCACGCGGTCGTGGGCACCACCGGATTCGACGACGCCCGCCTCGGGCAGGTGCGGGCGTGGCTCGCGGACCGGCCGGAGGTCGGGGTGCTCATCGCGCCGAACTTCGCGATCGGGGCGGTGCTGTCGATGCGGTTCGCCGAACAGGCCGCGCGCTGGTTCGATTCGGTGGAGGTCATCGAACTGCACCACCCGAACAAGGCCGACGCGCCCTCGGGCACCGCGTACCGCACGGCGGGCATCATCGCCGCGGCGCGCAAGAGTGCGGGTGTGGGCCCGGGCCCCGACGCGACCACCACCGAACTCGATGGCGCGCGGGGCGCGAGCGTGGACGGGGTGCGGGTGCATTCGGTGCGGCTGGCCGGACTCGTCGCCCATCAGGAGGTGCTGTTCGGCACCCAGGGCGAGACCTTGACCATCCGCCACGACTCCCTCGACCGGACCTCGTTCGCGCCGGGTGTGCTGCTGGGAGTGCGGCAGATCGGGTCGCGGCCCGGCCTGACCGTCGGCCTCGACCCCCTGCTGGACCTGTGAGCATCCGGTGGCCCGGCAGTTCGGTGAACCGGGTGGAAGCCGGACGCGTGGTGCGGCCGAATGCGTTCGGGGCCTGCTGTGAGTGAGACGAACGACAACGGGCGTCTGGCGCGGACGGTCGGGACGATCGTGTTCCTGGTCGTCGCGCTGGTGGTCTACTTCCTGCTGCTGGGCCGGATTGCGGTCGCGCTCATCGCCTCCGGCAAGGCCGCCGGAATCGCCATGGGCGCCGGCGTTTTCATTCTCGGGCTCATCGGCGTCTGGGTCGTGGCCACGAGTATCCGTGCCGCGCTGGCCCATCAGCATCTGGCCCGGCGCATCCACGAGGAGGGTCGGGAGCTGGACGTCTCCGATCTGCCGCGCCGCCCGTCCGGCCGGATCGAGAAGGATGCCGCAGACGCGCTTTTCGAGCAGGTCAAAGCGGAATGGGAAGCCGCGCCGGATGATTGGCGCAACAACTATCGCGCGGCCCGGGCCTACGACTACGCGGGCGACCGCACCCGCGCCCGCGAGGTGATGCGCCGGGCGGTGGCACTCGAGCGCGCCGAGCGCGACCGCGAGAAGTGAGTCAACGCAACCGAATTCGCCGACCCTAACGCGAGCCGGTGGCGAAATTCGCCGCTCGGGTCAGGTCGCCGGGGTGGTTTCGCGGGAGTCGGGGCGGGGCCACGGGCGGCCGTCGAGACGTTCGATATCCATGTTGAACCGGCGCAAATAGCCGGCGAAGGCGGCGATGTCCTCGCCGGACCAGTCGGCCATCACCCGGGTCATCCCCTCGACGTTGACCGCGCGGGCGGCGTGCAGGCGGCGCCGGCCCGCCTCGGTGAGCTGGAACTTGCGCGCGATACCGCCCTCGGGATCGGGGATGCGTTCGACGAGCCGGTCCCGCAGCATCGCCCGGGTCTGGCGGTTCAGGGTCGAGGCGTCCAGGCGCAGCGCGTCGCCGAACTGCCGGATGGTTTGCGGCCCCGCTGCCTCGATGCGACTCAGCAGCAGGTAGGCGCTGCGCTCGAGTAGCCCGTTCCCGCTGCGGAAGCGCGGGTCGAGGGTGTACTTCGTCAGGAGCATGCTCTCGAATTCGACCAGGTCCACCGGCCCGCCCATGCTGAACTCCCTTCCGCCGTGCTCGCTGTGACCTGCCGGCGAGACGAACCGCACAGCTTTGTGCACTCGACAAATGTTGTGCATCACGCACATAGTATGCATACTACATACTAACGGCGTGACCTATGAGGAGATTGACGTGGCCGAAACGAAAGCCGCCGCCAGATCCGGCGGCATCCTGGCGGTGCTGGCGATCGCCGGCATCGTCGCGTCATTGACGCAGACGTTGGTGATCCCGCTGCTGGGCCAGATGCCGCAGCTGCTGCACACCTCGACGGCGAACGCGACCTGGGTGGTGACCGCGAGTCTGCTCGTCGCGGCTGTTTGCACACCGGTCGCCGGACGCCTCGGTGACATGTACGGAAAGCGCCTGGTGCTACTGGGGTCGACCGTTCCGCTGATCGTGGGTTCGGTGGTGTGCGCGGTGTCCTCCTCGCTGCTGCCGATGATCATCGGCCGCGGTTTGCAGGGTATGAGCGTCGGCATCATCCCGGTCGGGATCGCCGCGCTGCGCGATCTGCTTCCGCCCGAGCGGCTCGGGTCGGGCATCGCGCTGATCAGCTCATCACTGGGAATCGGTGGCGCACTGGGGCTTCCGTTGTCCGCCGCGGTGGTGCAGTACAGCAGCTGGCGGGTGTTGTTCTGGGGCGTCGCGGTGGCCGGGGTGATCGTCGCGGCGCTGATCTACATCGCGCTGCCGAAGATCGCACCCGCCGGTTCCGCCGGCCGTTTCGACGTACTCGGCGCGATCGGACTGGGAGCGGGGCTGGTGTGCCTGCTGCTCGCGGTGTCCAAGGGCGGTTCCTGGGGCTGGGGCAGTGCCAGCATCATCGGGCTGTTCGTCGGTGCGGTCGTGGTGCTGCTGCTGTGGGGCTGGTGGGAATTGCGAATCAGCGCACCGCTTGTCGATCTGCGCACCACAGCGCGCCCGCAGGTGCTGATGACCAACATCGCATCGATCGGGATCGGCGTCGCGATGTACTCACAGTCGCTGATCGTCCCGCAGTTGCTGCAGCTGCCCAAGATCACCGGTTACGGCCTGGGCCAGTCGATGATGGCGATGGGTCTGTTCATGGCGCCGGGCGGTTTGATGATGATGCTGCTCTCGGTGCCCAGTGCCAAACTGTCGGCGGCGCGCGGGCCCAAGGTGACCCTGACCGTCGGTGCCCTGATCATGGCCGTGGGCTACGGCCTGTCGATGGTGCTGATGGGCAACCCCTGGACGCTGATGATCGTCACGATCATCATCAGCTCGGGCACCGGATTCGCCTACGGCGCGATGCCCGCGCTGATCATGGGCGGTGTGCCGGTGGCGGAGTCGGCCGCGGCCAACAGCTTCAACACCCTGATGCGCTCGATCGGCACCTCGGTCTCCTCGGCCGTGATCGGCGTGGTGCTCGCGCAGATGAGCGTCAGCTTCGCCGGGCACAGCATCCCGACCGAGAACGGATTCCGCACCGGCCTGCTGATCGGCTGCGGCGTCTCGATCGTGGCCGCGATCATCGCGATCGTGATTCCGGTGCGCCGCACGGCGGCCGCCGCGGCGGAGGCGGCGGTCGCGCATACGGCGAGCGAGGCCGACCTTGTTGCCGCGGAAGTCGATTCGGTGCCGGTCGCGGGTGTCCTCCCGGCGTCGGTGCAGATCGCCGCGGACCGCTACGCGGGCGAGACGATCCCCGAAACCGTCGCCGGCCCTTCGATTTACGGCCGGGTGCGGGATGCGGGCGGGCCCGTGGTGCCCGGTGCGACGCTGACGCTGATCTCGACCTCGGGCAGTCAGCTGGGTCGTGCGGTCGCGCGCCACGACGGCTACTACGAACTCGCCGTCCCGGCCGCGGGCTCGTACGTACTGATCGCCTCGGCGGAGGGCCGCCGCCCCGACGCCTCGACGGTCGTGGTGGGCCAGGTCCCGACCGCCTGCGAGGTGACCCTCGCGGGCATGGGCACCCTGGCCGGAACCGTCACTCGCGTCCCCGGCGAGGACCCGGTGCCCGAGGCGCGGGTCGCGGCCCTGGACCCGCGCGGTGAGGTGGTGGCCTCGGCCGAGACCGACATCCTGGGCCGGTTCGGCCTGTCCGACCTGCCCGAGGGGGAATTCATCGTCGCGGTGAGCGCCGACGGCTTCCACCCCACGGCCGTTCCGGTCCTGGTGAGCGGCACCGGGATCACCGAGATCTCGGTGATGCTGCGGCCCGGCGCACGGCTGAGCGGTGTGGTCCGGGTCCGCTCGGACGATCGGCCCCTGCACGACGCGCAGGTGACGTTGATGGATCCGGCCGGGCACGTGGTGGACACCATGACCACCGGTGCGGACGGGAGCTACACCTTCGCCAACCTGTCCGACGGCGACTACACCGTCGTGGTCAGCGGTTATGCGCCGGTCGTCATGCAGGTCAGCGTGCACGGTGACGCCGTGCAGGGCGTGGACGCGCACCTGGGCCACGACAGCCCGGTGACCGCCTCGATGGAGCAGACCTCGGCCCGCTGATCCGCGGCCGCGAAATTCGGTGCCCGAAACATGTTCGGGCACCGAATTTTTCGTTATGCCTCGGTCGTCACCGCCCCGCCGGTGGCCGGGCTGCGGCCGTGCCGCATCAGCACGGCGACGACCAGCGCGACGATCGTGGTGGCCAGCACCACCCAGAAACTCAGCGTGTACCCGCGGTCGGCGAAGACCTGCGGAATCGTCTGGACGGTGGAATGCCCCATCACGTCGATATGCGCCTTGACCGGGTGGTTGTTCAGCAGTGCGGTGGTGATCGCCATGCAGACGGCCGAACCCATGCTCATGGTGACCCCGAGCATGCCCGCGCTGATGCCCTGCTGCTCCTGCGGCACCGCGTCCATGATGAGGTTGGGCCCCGCGGCGTAGAAGCAGCCGAATCCGATGCCCGCCAACAGATACAGCACCAGGTACGTGATCCAGCTGTAGTGGAACACGACGAATCCGATACCCGAGACCGTGAGAATGCTGAACGCGAGAATCGCCGGGATCCGGGCGCCGAACCGACGGGCCATCGCACCGGCGATCGGTCCGACGACCATGCCCAGCAGGCCGGCCCAGATGCCCACGTGCAGTGCGTATCCGAGCATGCTGAAGCCGTTGCCGTAGCTGTATCCCGGATCGAAGCCCACGTGCACCAGACTCGCCGGCAGCGTCAGCCCGGTCATCTGATGTGCTTGTGCCACAACGCCTTGCACCACGTTCTCGCGCAGACCATCGACGTTCGGGGTCTGGGTCATATAGCCCAGGGCCAGCGGCTGCACCGCGGTGATGCCGACGCCGAACGCGGTCATCAGCAGGGTCAGACTGACTTTCGGGTTGACCAGGAGTTTCATGTCCATGATCGGCCGCGATACCCGGAACTCGACTACGACGAAGAGCACCAGCATGACCAGACCGCCGATGAGCCAGGCCAGCGCCGACGGCCGACCCCAGCCCCAGGTCTGACCGTTGTCCAGGTACAGCAGGGTGAACAGCGCGCCCGCGGACAGCAGGATCGCGCCGAACGGGTCGAAGCGTTCGCGCACCCGCAGTTTCGTCTCCGGCACGATCCAGATCACCAGCGGCGTGAGCACGAAGGTGAACGCGGCCAGGAACCAGAACATCGCCCGCCACTCGAAGTGGTCGACCAGGAAGCCGCCGATCAGTGGCGCGATCGCCCCGGAGAACCCCAGGCCCGCGCCGATCATGCCGACGCCGAGCGGAATGTACTTGCGCGGGATCAGATCTCGGATCAGGCCGTAGGCGACGACCTGGCTGGCGATGGAGAACGCCGCCAGGCCGCGACCGATCAGGAAGATGGTCCAGTTGCTGGTCAACGCGCAGATGACGCAGCCGACGAAGAAGCAGACCCCGGTGGCCAGGAACAGTTTCTTCTTCCCCCAGGCGTCGCTGGCCTTGCCGATCAGCGGCGTCGCGGCGGCGCCCACCAATCCCAGAATGATGACCGCCCAGTTGATGTTGCCGCCGACCGTGCTGAATGTCTTGGTCATCTTCTGCAGGGCCGCGGAGACCATCGTGTACTGCAGCGGGACGACTTCGGTGTAGAGCACGATGACGATCAGGATGGCGAAGATCCGCAGCCGGGATGCTCCGTCCAAGCGGCCGGTGTCGTTCTCGGCAGGGCTGTCGAGGTGGTCCGGCGGAGGGCTGGTTTCGGTGGTGGACATGGGAAGCTCCTGAAGCAGGGCAATATGAATGCGAGATGTCGAATGTGATCGAGGTCTCGCTAGGCATTCATGGTAAGCGGATTCTCGGATTTCACAAGCATCATTTTCAAATCGTGTTTGTGTCGCTCTCGCCCTGCTCGGCCGCCCGCTCAGTCGAGGAAGAGATCCGGTGTCGGATTCGGCCCCCCGCCGTAGCGGGAGAAGTCGTTGACGCCCGCGTAGTGAGCCAGCGCGTCGGTATCCAGGAAGCAGTTGGCGGTGGTCTTGCGCGCGGGCCGGGACACGATCGCCACCGCGGCGTCGGCCATGATCTCCGGACTGCGCGCGGCGGCGAGTTGCTCGTCGCCGTCCCGCAGGTTCGCCACCGCGGAGGTGGCGATGTACGTCTGCGGCCACAGGCAGTTGAAAGCTATTCCCGCATCGGCGTATTCGGCCGCCCAGCCCTGTGAGAGCAGGGTCATCCCGTACTTGGACAGGGTGTAGGACGGGTGCGCGCCGAGCCAGCGCGGATTCATGTTGATCGGCGGGGCGATGGTCAGCACGTGCGGATTCGCCGACTTGCGCAGATGCGGCAGGCAGGCCCGGGTGAGCAGGAAGGTGCCGGTCAGGTTGATATCGGTCATCAGCGCGAACTTCTTGGCCGCGAGCTGCTCGGTGGGTTCGGTCGCGATGGCGCTGGCGTTGTTCACGCAGATGTCGATGCCGCCGAAGCGTTCCACCGCGGTGTTCACCACGCGCTCGACATCCTCCTCGCGGCGCACGTCGCCGACCACGGCGGCGGCCTTGCCGCCCGCCGCCTCGATCTGCGCGGCGGCGGTGTGCACGGTGCCGGGCAGGCGTGGATGGGGTTCGGCGGTCTTGGCCAGCAGTGCGACATTGGCCCCTTGCCGGGCGGCGGGGGGGGCGATGGCCAGGCCGACGCCGCTGCTCGCCCCGGGGATCACCACCACGCGATCGGTCAGCGGTAGGTGGTCGGACATCGTGCTCCTCGGTCGCAACAGGTTCGTGATCAGGCATTCACACCTGATGGTATTGGCATTCTCTTTTTTGGCAAGTACCGTATTCACTGATGAACAACGAAGTGCAGACCTCGTCCGGTATCCCGCTCGAAGCGGTGTACGGACCGCAGGATCGGCGAGCCGATCCGCCCGCGCCGGGCGAGTATCCCTTCACGCGCGGGAATTTCGCCTCCGGCTATCGGGGGCGGCTGTGGACCTTCCGGCAGTACTCCGGATTCGGCACCGCCGAGGAGTCCAACCGGCGTTACCGCTATCTGCTCGAACAGGGCGGCACCGGGCTGTCGGTGGCGCTGGACCTGCCGACCCAATGTGGTTACGACTCCGACGATCCCGAGGTGAGCGAGGAGGTCGGCCGGGTCGGCGTCGCCGTGGACACCCTCGCCGATGCCGAGATCCTGTTCGACGGAATCCCGTTGGACAAGATCTCCACCAGCTTCACCATCAACGGCACCGCCGCGATCCTGCTGGCGTTCTACGTCGCGGCCGCGGAGAAGAAGGGCGTGCCGCGCGAAAAGCTCACCGGCACGATCCAGAACGACATCCTCAAGGAGTACGCCTCGCGCGGCACCTGGATCTGGC
>CBJNFW010000027.1:0-43360 GCA_966435935.1 uncultured Nocardia sp. | reverse complement strand
GCGCGCACCGTGTTCTGCGTTCGCACCGTTGTGGCCCAGTGCAGGGCGTTGGACATGAAACCCAAGGGCCGCAACATGGTCCATGCCACCCCGCTCGCGCGGACCGCCTGTTCCCCGGCGCGATGCCAGGCCGGGATCGGATCGTCGGCGGCCGGGTCACCGGTGCGGCCGGAGGACAGTTTCACGATGTGGCCGACCCCGGCGTCGGCGGCGGCTCGCGCCAGGTTGGCATCGTGCTCGGCCAGATCCGGCCCGGCGGTCAGCAGGAATACTCGATCCACTCCGGCCATGACCCCGCCGAGACTGCGCGGATCGGCCGGGTCGCCGCGCACGACGTCCACGTCCTCGGGCAGGGCCGCGGTTCGCGGACGCCGCGTCAGCGCGCGCACCGGCACGCCCGCGGCCAGCAGATGATCGACCACCGCCCGTCCCACGGTGCCGGTCGCTCCGGTCACGAGAATCATGGGGAACTCCTGTTCGCTAGCGATGACGGGTACGTCCCGCCCCGCGATCAGCCTGCCGACACTCGCAGGCGGCGGTCCAGGCCGAAGGCCGCGCGAGAGCGGATCCGCCGTATTCCGCTCGGGCGCATGCCGGGCCCGCCTTCGGACCGCGGAGGATCGCGCGAATCCGCCGATCCGCCATGCCGGTTCGAAGCCTGCCCCGGCGATCAGCTCATGACGCTGCCGGTGCCGATCGATAGATAGGCGAGCGTCACGACCATCAGGAACCAGCCCGCCCCCTGCCAGATGGGCCAGGCGCGGTGCCTGCGCCAGATGCGGTAGGTGGTGACGAACGCGCCGAGCGTGCCGATGACCAGCACCAGACCCGGACCGCCGAGGATGGCTCCCTGCGAGGCCCCGTCGCAGAAGGTGCGCGCGGACTGCGCACAACTCTCCCGGCGGCTCGCCCACTCGTCGATCGCCAGGAACAGCAGTGCCGCGACGGTCAGCACTCCCACGCAGTACCCGACCGCCCGCCGGTACATCCCCGGGTCGTGCCAGCGCTTCTCGACGTCGTCGACCATGATCACGCACCTCCTCGGGCTGTTGGATCGCCGGACCGTGCGTACTCCAGTGTCGTTCATCCCGCCGAATGAGCACCGCGGCGGGCCTCCTCCCGCGGGCCGGTCGCCGGTGGCGCGTCCTAGGATGGCCGGATGAGCGTCCAGCGGCTGCACGTCGTCCCCTCCCGGTTCGCGGTCGAATACGTCGCCGGGGCAACGTTTCCCGAGGACGACGAGTGGATCGCGCTGGTGCGGGCGCCGGAGGGCCTGACCGTGGTCCGCGATGCGCCGCCGTGGGCCGAAGGAGAGGTCTGGATCGGCCTGTACGGCGACCCCGGCAAGTGCGGCCGGGACACCACCATGCCCGCGGCGGTCGTCGGACCGCTGAGCGAGGCCGGCATCCCGGTCTTCGTGACCTCCACGTACCACGCGGACCTGGTCCTGGTGCCCGAACACCGACTCGGCGAGGCCAAGGACGCGCTGGCACAGGCAGGACACCGCGTCGACGGCTGAAAGGCTTGGCGCACAGCGTTTTCGCGACGGCCGCCGCGGGGGGCTCTCAGTCGAGGGCGGTCAGTTCGTCGAAGGCCTGCCGCAGCAGGTCGCAGTAGACGTCCAGATCCGTGACGATCGCCGGATCGCAGGCCACCGAGACCGCGAAGACCTCACCCGCACCCACGAACGAGTGCGCCAGCGCGATGTCCGGGTACACCGGAGGCAGCATGCCGGCGAATCGAAATCGGCTGTCCAGCAACGACAGTGCGGTGTCCGAATCGCATCTGATACTTGTCAGAATGGTATGCGCCGGTGCGAGCGGAGCCGGATCCGCGGGCGGCAGCGTGCCGAACTTCGCCCGGTAGATGCGGCTGGGCAGGCGGTCGATCAGCTCCAGCCGGGCCAGTTCGCGCGGACTCGAGGCCGATCCGCGGCGAGCGCGCAGGGAGGCGTCCACCGCGCGGGCACGCGCGGCGGTGTCCGGCTCGCCGGGATGCAGGTCCACCACGTCGGCGCCGATCCGGTTGACCCCCAGCACCCGCACACCGGGGATCGCGATCGTGACGAAGGCCGAGAGGTCCTCCGGGCACGGGAGCGTGTGCTTCTCGAAATAGCGTTGCAGCGCAAGGGATATCGCGGTCAATCCGGCCGAGGTGACGGTGATGCCGGGGGCGCGCACCGACGCGAGTTCCAGCGGGACGGTGCGCAGGGCGCGGTCCGCGCCGATGCGCTGATTCAGCACCGTCCTGGTGCGCGCGGAGATCACCGGCCAGTCGTCCTGTCCCTCGGGTACGGACCACCGGTTCAGAGCGCGGGCTCCGGCCATGAAACGCACTGTGCGCCAAGGTATCCGCACCGCATCGGCCAGGGCGGCGGGCCACATCCGCGGACGTCGCGCGGCGGCGGGCTGCCCGTCGATCCGCACCGGCGCGGGGTCGGCCGCGAACAGCGCCTCGCCCAGCGAGGTCATCGACGGGCCCGCCATCAGCGCATGGCTGGTGTGCATCATCACGACGGTGCCGGCCCCGGTCAGCGTCTCGATGCCGGTTACCCCGGGGAAGACGTGCAGGCGCCAGGCGCATATCCGCGCGTCCAGCGGTTCGGTCAGCGCCTGCGCCATCCGGTCCTGGCACGCGGCCCAGTCCAGACCCTCGGGGTGCGTGACGATATGACTCTCGATCGAGCTGTCATCGATACCCCAGAACGGGTGCGTGAGTCCGCCCGGCGCCTCGTGGACGCGCCGCCGCAGCGGCTCCAGCGCCGCCGCGCGCGCACCGAAGTACGCCGTGACCTGCGCACCGGTCGGCGCCGGGGCATCGCCACTGTCGAACACCCACCACATCGGCCAGTCGGTCGCCCGCCCCGACCGCGCCAGATAGTAGAAGGCCGCGTCATTGGCCATCAGCTGTGATTCGCGCATCCGCTGCTCTCGTCGATCGTCGATTTTCTGGCACTGTAGCGTCTGCGCGGCCGGGGAGTGCCGGGAGTACGGCGGTCGCCCCGCCTGTCACGGGCGGGTCACGCCGTTCGGTCAGCTGCTGCCGAACAAGCCGTTGCCGCCGTAACCATCACCGCCGTACCCGTTGCCGCCGTACCCGTTGCCGTAGCTATTTCCGCCGTAGCCGTACCCGTTGCCGCCATAATCGTTGCCGCCGTAGCCATATCCGTTGCCGTAGCTATTACCGCCGTACCCGTAGCCATTACCGCCGCCATACCCATTGCCCCAGCTATTGCCGTTGCCGTGGCCCGGACCATAGCCGCCGTGGTGGTCGGTGCGTGCGACTTCGGGACCTGGCGCTGCGGCGGCGATGGCGGGAGAGGCCGCCATTACCGGAACGGCAGCCGCGGCGGCCACCAGGGCGACCTCGGCGAGTAATCGTAATGCGCTGATTCGGCGCGAATTCTCGGTCATCGTCATTACCTTCTTCCGGCGAGATCTCCTTCCGGCCGGTTATGCCGTGGGGTCATGACTCGCCATTGTGTCGAATTGGTCGACCCCCGACATGGACAATATTAGACTTACCCGGCGCCGCGATGCCGGATAAAAGCTGAGAATTTATCGTTCGCCGACACGGTGCCGGGCGAGGTCGATTCGCCGGCTCGGCACAGGTCTCCGACCGGCCCCGACCAGCCGCCAGTCGGGGGAGGACCGTCAGGACCGAGTTCGTGCGGGAGCGTCGGATGCCCGGACGAGTCTCTCGGACATAGTTGTGGCGATGAAGTGGGGAATGGCCGGGGCGAAGAGTTTCAAATAGCAGTCCATCCATTCTCGGCGGGCGTTGAGGAACGGGAAATCGGTCGGGACCATATGGCGGATCGCGAGCAACGGCAGGGGTGAGTCGAGAGCTGGGAAGTCCGGGTTGTGCAGCCCCGCGACGGTGCAGCCTGGATAGAACTGTCCGAGCATCAGACCTTGTGCGACGAACCGGGATTTCTGGTCGCGTTGCACGAATTCGATATCGGTGTATTCGGTGAGGTCCGGGAATACCGCGAGGACGGCTTTGAGTCTGGAATCGGGCTCGTTCCGCGGTGGCAGGCCGGGGAACAGGTCGTACAGGTCGTCGATGATCGCGGTGATGAGGTCGCGGTCGATATCCCTCCCCGGGATGAATGCTGCCCACAGGAATCGCTGTGCGACAGCGTGGCTGGTGTACGGGCAGACCGGGCCCGGCCGGCCGAGGTCGGGGTGGGGCCGGCAGAGGTATTCGAGCGTCCACCGGCGCAGTTCGGCAGCGCGAGCAGGCAGATCCGTACCCGTTGTCTCCTCGGCGAACAGGTTGGCAGGTTCGACGCCGGAACGTGTTCCGACGATTCGGTCGGTGATCATGATCGGCTCGTCCTTGCTGGGCTGAGTGAGTCTGTGGAAGTGGTGCGGGTCGACCGGAAGTGCTCAGTGAGCACGAAACCTATGGCGCGCAGCGAATCCGGCTCGGTCATCCGTTCGTGCTGGACCGGAATCCGGTGTTCGGCAATGCGTCCGGTGACGAATTCGCTCCACGCGCGAGCCGGAGCGGTGACGTCCTCGGCGCGGCGGTCCGCGGCGTTGAAGTAGATCAGATCGCCGTCGAACAGAGCCGGTCGATGGTTCCAGGTGAGCTCGACCAGCCGGGAGTAGTCGTGTTGCAACCTGATCAGATGCTCGGCGGTCACGCCGGTGAACAGACCGCCTTGCCGGTGCAGCAATTCGACGGCGGCCTCGATCGTCGGCTCGGCCGGGCCGTCCGCGACGGCGAAGCCGCCGAACTCCGCGAGCATCGTCGCCACCGAGGGGGTGGGCGTGCGGAAACTGTCGGCGGTGACGACACGGGTATCCATCATCGCCAGGGTGGCCACGGATTCGCCCTCGTGACGGAGCCGGACGGCGATCGCGTGCGCGATGGTGCCGCCGAGCGAGTAGCCGAGCAAGTGGTAGGGGCCGTGCGGTTGGACCGACCGGATCTCCCGCACGTAGCGCGTCGCCAGTTGATCGAGTGTGTCGAACCGGACGGCAGGGTCGGTCAGCGCGGGAGACTGTAGCCCGCAGACGGGACGATCCGGATCGAGATACCGCACGAGTCCGCTGAAACCCCAAGCCAATCCGATCGCCGGATGGATACAGAACAGAGGCGCGTCGGCGCCACCGGTCCGCAGCGGCAGCACGACCGCCAGCGCCTCGGCAAGATCCTGCTCGGCGAAGTCCCGCTCGCCGGGGCCGTCGCGGCGGCTCTCGACACGGCGGGCCAGTGCACGCGGTGTGGGATCGGTGAAGAGCCACTGCAGCGGCACGGTGACGCCGGTCGACTCGGCCAGGCGCGCCACCAGGCGGGTGGCGGCCAGCGAGTTGCCGCCCAGATCGAAGAAGCCGTCGTCGGCTCCGGTCCGTTCGATGTCCAGTATCCGGGTGAAGGCGTCGCAGATGGCGGCCTCGAGCGGAGTGGACGGAGGCCGGAACCGAGACTGCCGCCGCGGATCGGGTGCGGGCAGGGCGTTGTGATCGAGTTTGCCGGTGCTGGTGAGCGGCAGCCGGTCCAGCGTGACGATGGTCGTGGGAACCATGTAGGCGGGCAACCGGGTCGCCAGGTGCGCGATCAGCGACGCGGCGTCGGGGGTGGTGTCCCGAGCGGGTACCACGTAGCCGGTGAGCTGGTCGGTGCCGTCGGGCCGACGGTGGACCGCGACGGCGGCCCGGGCGACGTCCGGATGAGTGCACAGCGTGGTTTCGATATCGCCGGGCTCGACGCGCTGGCCGTTGACCTCGAGCTGCAGGTCGCTGCGTCCCACGAAACGCAAACGCCGATCGGTGGTCCAGGCGACCAGATCGCCGGTGCGGTACATGCGGGTCCCGGCCGGTCCGTACGGGTCGGAGACGAACCGGGCCGCGGTGAACGCGGGTCGCCGGTGGTAGCCGCGGGCGATGCCCGGTCCGGACAGATACAGTTCGCCGGTCACTCCGGGCGGGACCGGGCGCAGCCGGCGGTCGAGCACCACCGCGCGGAAGCCGCGAGCCGGGCCGCCGATCGGCAGCGGACCGTCGGCGGGGCTGGTCAGGGGGGTGTCGCGGCAGCTCAGAACGGTGGTCTCGGTGGCCCCGTAGCTGTTGATCAGTGTGCGGCCGGGTGCCCATCGGTTCGCCAGCTCCGGCGGACAAGTCTCGCCTCCGAGGATCACCGTGTGCAGGCTGTCGAGTCCGCCGGGAGGTAGCGAGGCCAGCACGGCCGGAGTGAAGGCGGCATGGGTGACGCCGGCGGCGTCGATCCGTTCGGCCAGTTCGCCGCCGGCGACGACATGCGCCGGAGCGAGCACCAGCGTGGCTCCGGCAGCGGTGGCGGTGAGCCATTCCAGGACCGACACGTCGAAGCTCGGCGCGGCCGCGGACAGCATTCGAGACGCCGCGGTGAGGCCGAACGTTTCCCGCGCTTCGGCGGCCAGATTCGCGATCCCGGCGTGGGTCACGACGACCCCCTTGGGGACGCCGGTGGAACCCGAGGTGTAGGTCAGGTAGGCGGGATGCTCCGGCCGCAGCGCGGCGGTGCGCTCGCGATCGTCGATCGCGGCGGCCGATGCCGATGCCGCCTCCGTGGTGAATCCGGGACTGTCGAGGACGAGCCAGAAGGTGTTGTCCGGCAGCTGGTTTCGATGGGCGCGGGCCGTCAGCCCGGCGATCGCGCCGGCGTCGGCGAGAATGCCGGTGATCCGGTCTCGAGGCTGGGCGGGGTCGATCCGGACGAACGCGGCCCCGGTCTTGGCCACCGCCCAGACGGCGATCACGGCGTCGATGCAGCGCGGTAACGCCACGGCCACAAGCGATTCCGGTCCTGCTCCGGCCTCGATCAGTACCCGGGCCCACCGGTTCGAGGTCTCGTCGAGTTCGCGGTAGGACAGCGTTTCGCCGTCGCAGACCACCGCGTCCGCGTCCGATCTCGCCGAGGCCGCCAGCACCTGCGGCAGCATCACCGTCGCCGCGTCGGGATCACCGCGAACGGGAACCAGTGCGGCCAGCTCATCGGCCGAGAGCAACCGCACTCGCTGCAGCGGGGTATCGATATCCTCGGCGATGGCGTCGAGTACGCGCAGCACCCGGCGCGCGAGAGCTTCGATCTCGTTGTGCGGGAACAGTTCCGGCAGATACTTGAAGGTCAGCTCCAGCCGGTCGCCGAGGTGCACGATCAGACCCAGCGGGTAGTGCGCGGCCTCTCGGCCGTTTATCTCCAGCACGTGCATCCCGGCGATATCGGTGTCCTGCGACAACCCGCTCGTGTCGGCCGGGTACGACTCGACGACGGCCACGGTGTCGAAGACCGCGCCGGATCCGGCCGCCTGCTGGATCCGGGCGAGTCCGAGGTGGTTGTGATCGAGCAGCGCGGTCTGCTCGGTGCGGATGCGCCGGAGCAGCTCAGCCAGGCTTTCGCCGTAGTCGAGACGGACCCGGACGGGCACGGTGTTGACGAACAGTCCGATCATCGATTCGACGCCGGGAATCTGTGGCGGACGGCCCGACACGGTGGTGCCGAATACGACGTCGTCGCGTCCGGTCGCGTCGGCGAGCACGATCGCCCAGGCAGCTTCGATGACGGTGTCGAGTGTGGTCTCCTGCCGGCGGGCGAGGGCGGTCAGCGCCGCGGTGCGGCGTTCGCTCAGCTGCGCACGGACATCCCGGGCGTCGGTGCGGCGGCCGCCATGATTCGTGCGGGCCAGCAGCGTCGGCTCGGTGATGCCCTCCAGGGCCCGCGCCCACGCGGTTTGCGCCGCCTGCTGATCCTGGGTTTTCAGCCACGCCAGATAGTCGCGGTAGGGACGCACGGGGCCCAGTGCGCCGAGGTCGCTGTCGGTGGCGTAGAGGATCAGCAGTTCCCGGAGCAGCAGCGGGGTGGACCAGCCGTCGATGAGAATGTGGTGCATGCTCAGCAGCAGTCTGTGCCGTTCCGCGGACGTGCTGACCAGTGTCAGCCGCAGCAGGGGCGGCACGGTCGTGTCGACCTGCCGGTCGGCCGCCATCAGCTCGTCGAGTGCGGCGGCGGCGTCCTCGCTCTCGGTCAGGTCGATCGCCGTGAACGGCGTGTCGACATGCGAGTGCACCACCTGGAACGGCTCGCCGTCGACGTCGCGCACGAACGCGGCCCGCAAATTCGGGTGCCGGCCGACGAGCGTCCGCGCGGCGCGGCCGAAACGGTCCGAGTCCACCCGCCCGCCGAGTTCGACGCAGAGTTGCACGATGTAGTCGGCACGGCTTCCGTCGGCGAGTTCGGTGTGGAACAGCAGCCCCGCTTGCAGCGGCGTGAGTGGCCAGATGTCCTGCAGCGCCGGGTATTCGGCCTCGAGCCGGTCGATCGCGGTCTGGTCGAGGTCGACCAGGTCCACATCCGACGGCGTCAGCCCGCCGGCTCCGGGCCGCGCCGCGTGCCCGGCCAGGGCCGTCACCGCGTCGCGCCACAGTTCCGCGAGGCCGGTGACTTCCGCGGAGTTGATCGGGCCGGACGGGTAGTCCCAGGCCGCGGTCAGGGCGGGGCCGTCGGGTGTGTCCACGGTGACGGCGTTGACGCCGAGCAGAGCCGCTACCGGGGCGTCGGGGTGCTGGACGGTGCCGCCGTCGGCCTCGCCACCGGCGGGCATCCACCCGCTCTCGCGCAGCGCGCCCGCAATGGTGTCGAACCGGCCGAGATAGTTGAAACTCAGCTGGGGGACGGGCAGCGCGCTCAGGATGCGGGCGGTCTCCGGGTTGAGATGGCGCAGCAGTCCGTAGCCGATGCCGTGGCGCGGGACCGCGCGGAGTTGTTCCTTGACCGATTTGACGACCGCCCCCGCGGCAGCGCCGCCCGCGAACGCGTCCTCGACATCGATACCGGACAGGTCGAGCCGCACCGGGTACGTCGTGGTGAACCAGCCCACGGTCCGGGTGAGATCGGCGCCAGGCAGGACCGTGTCGTGGCGGCCGTGACTTTCGAGGGTCAGCAGCGCCCCGGCGATGTCCTGGCCGTGCCGGTGGCGCCATCGGGTCAGGGCCAGTGCGAGTGCGGCGATCAGGGCATCCTCCACATTGCCGCGGAATACCTGCGGCAGCGTGGTGAGTACGGCACGGGTCGTATCGGTGGGCAGTGTCACCCGCACGGTGGCGACGGTGGCCTGCCGGTCCACTGCCGGGTCGAGCGGGCGCGTCCCGATCGGCGGGTCGGTGGCGGCGAGCGTGGCACGCCACCGGTCGAGTTCACCGGGGTCCGCCGCCGCCGTGTCCAGGGCGTGTGCCCAGCGGCGCATCGACGTCCCCACGGCCGCGAGCCGCGGTTGCTGCCCCGCGCCGAGCTGTGCTCCGGCGACGGCGAGATCGGGAACGAGGATGCGCCACGAGACCCCGTCGACCACCAGGTGATGCGCGACCACCAGCAGTCGCCCGGGCCGCTCGGCGCAGTCCAGCCAGACCAGTTGCACCACGACTCCCGCCGCGGGATCGAGGCGCTCGGCGGCCGACCGTGCCTCGCGGTCGGCGATCGCGGCGAACGCGCTGCTGTCCGGCGACTCGTCCACCGGCACCCGCCGGACGAGTCCCGCGGCGGAAACACCGGCCGGTTGCACCTGCAGGGCCCAGCCGGACGGATGCGCGGGCTCGGGCCGCAGCCGCGCCCGCAGCATGTCGTGGCGGTCGATCACCGCTTGCACGGTCGCCGCGATCGCGATCCGGTCGATGCCGGCCGGCAGCGTGAGCAGCACCCACTGGCAGAAGCGGTCGAAACCGCCGCGCTCGAGCATCCAGCACATGATCGGTGTCAACGGCATCGACCCCACGCCGCCGCCGGGCAGTTCTTCGGGAAGTGCCGCCACCGCGGCGCTTTCGGGGACCGCGAGCCGGGCCAGACCGGCAATCGTCTTGCCCTCGAACACGTCTCGCACCGAGAACACCAGCCCCGCCGCCCGGGCCCGGGTGACCAACTGGATCGACATGATGCTGTCCCCGCCCAGGGCGAAGAACGAATCGTCGAGTCCGATCCTGTCGACCCCCAGAACACCGGCGAACAGCTCGGCCAACGTCGTCTCGGTCTCGGTGACCGGTGCGCGGAATTCGCTTCGGCCCGTGCCGAAGTCGGGCTCGGGCAGCGCGGCGCGATCGAGTTTGCCCGTCTCGGTCACCGGCAGCGCGTCGAGCACCAGGACGATCGCCGGCACCATGTGCGGAGCCAACCGCTGCCCAGCGAACGCGAGTACCGCGGCCGGATCGAGGTCGGCGCCGGGCTCGGGCGCCACATAGCCGACCAGCCGATCGCCGGTGGCCGGACTCCGGCGCACGACCGCCACCGCGCGTGCCACCCCCGCACACGCCAGCAAGGCCGCCTCGACCTCGCCGAGCTCGATGCGGAAGCCGTGCAGTTTGACCTGGAAGTCCGTCCGGCCCACATAGTCGAGGGTCGGACCGCCCTGTGGCGACCGCAGCCATCGCACCAGGTCCCCGGTGCGGAACATGCGCTGCCCGCGGTCCGCGAACGGGTCGGCGACGAACCGCGACGCGGTCAGGCTCGTCCGGTTGCGATAGCCGCGCGCCAGGCCCGGACCGGTCAGGTACAGCTCCCCGACGACTCCCAGCGGCACCGGGCGCAACCACGCGTCGAGCACGACCTCCTGGACGCCACGAATCGGCCCGCCGATCGTCGCGGCCTCACCCGGCGCCAGCGGCGTACCGGCATCGGTCTGGATCGTTGCCTCCGCCGGGCCGTAGGTGTTGAACATCCTCCGGCCCGTAGCCCACTCCGCCACCCGGTGCGGCGGCGGCGTCTCGCCGCCGATCACGACCGTCCCCAGGTTCCCGAGCCCGGCCGGGGCGACCGTGTCCAGGGCCGTGGGAGTCAGCGCCGCGTGGGTCACCGAGTGCTGCGAAATGACCTGTGCCAGTTCGATTCCGCCGAGGACCGCCGGCGGCGCGATCACCAGTGCTCCGCCCGAGGTGAACGCCCAGAGCAGTTCCAGGACAGCGACATCGAAGCTCGGCGACGCGGCGTGCAGAACTCGCGCGTCCACCCCGATCTCGAACCGGGAGCGTTGCTCGGCCACCAGATTCGCCAGCCCCCGGTGCGGGACGACCACGCCCTTCGGCGCGCCTGTCGACCCCGAGGTGTAGATCACGTAGACGGCGTCATCGATCCGGACCGGCCGATCTCGCTCGGCATCGGTCACCGCGATCGCCGGGCAGTCCGACCCCTCCGCCTCGACCGCCGGCTCGTCCAGGACCAGCCAGCGCACCGAGCCGGGCAGCCGATTCCGCCACTCCGACAACGTGATTCCGGTCGCCGCGCCCGAGTCGGTGAGCATGTGCCGGACCCGGTCCTCCGGGTTGCGCGGATCCACCGGGACGAATGCCGCCCCCGACTTCGTCACCGCCCACACCGCCAGCACCGACTCGTACGAGCGCGGCAACGCGATCGCGACGCTGGTCTCCGGCCCGGCGCCGCGACGAATAAGCAATCGCGCCAATCGGTTCGACTCCGCGTCGAGCTCGCCGTACGTCCACTGCCGGTTCCCGAACACCACCGCGATCGCGTCCGGATCCCGGGATACCGTGGCCGCGAACAACTCCGGCAGAACCTGCTCGGGGACCGGGGGAGGGCCCGACCTCGGCGCGAACTCGCGATATTCCTCCGGCGTGAGCAGGTCGAGCCGGGCCGGCGGCAGGTCCGGGTCCGCCGCGACGGCGTCGAGAATGCCCAGGAGCCGCCGCAGGATCGCGGCTGTCGTGTCGTGATCGAAGAACCGGGGCAGGTATTTGATCTCGAGGTGCAGCCGGGTGTCGAGGCGCCCGACCACGCCCAGCGGGTAGTGCGCCGCGTCGACGCCCACCACGTCGACCAGTCGCATGCCGGCGATGTCGGTGTCCTCGCTCACCCCGTGGCGATCGATCGGGAAGGACTCGAACACCGTGATCGTGTCGAACACCGCCCCCGGCCCGGCCACCCGCTCGATCTCGGCCAGGCCGACGAACTGGTGATCGAGCAGCGCGGCCTGCTCCGCCTGAACCCGGTCGAGCAACTGTCCGAGGGTCTCGGTGCTGTCGAGACGAACACGCACCGGAACCGTGTTGATGAACAGCCCGATCATCGATTCGACATCCGCGATCTGCGGGGGCCGTCCGGACACGACGGCGCCGAAAGTCACATCCTTCCGGGATGTCAACGCGCCCAACACGATCGCCCACGCCACCTGGATCACGGTGTTGAGCGTGACGCCGCGGGACCGTGCGCGGGCGCTCAGCGCCGCGGTCTGCTCCTCGGTGAGTTCGGCTGCGACATCCCGTGATTCGGTGTCGCGGCGACCGGAATCGGCCGCGGCCACGAGGGTAGGCTCGTCGGCGCCGTCGAACGCACGGGCCCAGGCATCGAGTGCCGCCCCCGTGTCCTGCCGGCCGACCCAGGCCAGGAAGTCCCGGTAGGGGCGCACGGGTGGCAGGGACGCCACGTCGCCATCGGCGGCGTACAGAACCAGCAGCTCCTTCAGCAGCAGCGGTGTCGACCAGCCGTCGAGCACCAGGTGATGATCGGTCAGCACCAGCCGGTACCGCTCCGGTCCGATCGTGACCAGCATCCAGCGCAGCAGCGGGGCACGCGCCGGATCGAACCGGGCGGTGCGGTCCGCGGCCAGCAGCAGCTCCCACTCGCGTTCGAGCGCGCTCTCCTCCAGCCCGGACAGATCCAGCTCCGACCAGGGAGCCTCCGCCTCGTCGTCGACCACCTGCACCGGTCCGGCGCCGGCATCGGTGACGAAGGCGGTGCGCAGGTTCGCGTGCCGGGCGAGCAGCAGGCGTGCGGCTCGGTGCAGCCGCCGTGCGTCGACCCGGCCGCGCAGTTCCAGGACCAGCTGTGTGAGGTAGGTGTCCACCGACTGCTCGGACACCAGCGCGTGGAACAGCAGGCCCTGTTGCAAGGGGGCCAGCGGCCAGACATCGCTCAGCGCCGGATACCGGTCCTCGAGCTTTTCGATTTCGGTCTGGCCGAGTTCGATCAGGTCCAGATCCGATGGCGTGTGGCCCCCGCTCCCGGTGCGGCGGACGTGTTCCGCCAAGGCGGTCAGCATCCGGCGCCATGAATGCGCCATCTCGCGCACCTCGTGGGCGGTGAGCACGCCGGCGGGATATGTCCAGGTCGTTCGCAGTCGCGATCCGGTCGGTTCGTCGAGGACGACGGCGTGGACGCCGAGCACCGCCGGCACCGGCATATCCGGATCCGTGGTAGCGCCGAGCCCGTCCGCACCCCCGCCCTCGCCGATCGGCACCGGGGTCCACCCCGCCGCCGGCATCTGCTCGGCGGTGCCCTCGGCGCGCCCGGCATAGCCGAACGCGATCTGCGGCGGCGCGCTCGCGAGAATCGGTGCGGTGCCCTCGTTGAGATACCGCAACAAGCCGTAGCCGATTCCGTGGTCCGGCACGGCTCGCAGCTGTTCCTTGACCGACTTCAGCGCGGCGCCCATCGCCGGCCCGCCCGCGTCATCCAGGTCGATGTCCGAAAGTGCAAGGCGCAGTGGGAAATTCGTGTCGAACCAGCCGACCGTCCGGGTCAGGTCCGAGCCCGGGACCACATCCGCCGCACGGCCGTGCCCGCCGAGCCGGATCACGATCTCCGCCGGCGGTCCGGTGGTGGTTGCCGTGTCGCGCTCGCGCCGCCACCCGATCATCGTCACCGCCAGGGCGGCCAGCAGCCCGTCCTCGACACCGCCGTGGAAAGCCGCGGGCACCTGGGTCAGCAGCGCCTCGGTCACCTCGGAGTCGACATCGAGCCGGATCGTCCGGGCCGTCGCGACCGTATCGATCGCGGGGTCGAGCGGCCGCGACCCGATCAACGGATCGTCCCCGGCCGCCATCGCCTGCCACAGCGGGAGTTCCGCGGCCCGTTCCGCACTGTGGGCCGCCTCGACCAGCCCGTACGCCCACCGCCGCATCGACGTCCCGGTCGGGGCCAGATCGGGTGGCCGGCCGGATTCGATCCGCGCCCACGCGGCCGCGAGGTCCGCCGCCAGTACCCGCCAGGAGTTCCGATCGATCGCCGACCGGTGAACCACGACCAGCATCGCGCCCTGCTGCGCGGTGTCCGCCGGATCGAACCAGACCAGCTGCGCCACGATCCCGGCGGCAGGATCGAGCCGATCCGCGGCGGCATCCACCTCGGCCGCCGCCAGTACGTGCAACTCGCCGCGGCTCGGCCGCCCTGCCACCGGCACTCGTACCAGAACGTCGTCGGATCGAATCGTGCCGACCGGCAGCACATCCCATGTCCAGTACCCGTCTGCGCTCCGGCCGAGTCGCGCGCGCAACATGTCGTGCCGGTCGAGTACCGCCTGTACGGCCTCGGCGAGCCGGCGCCGGTCGATCCCGGGCGGCAGATCCAGTGACATCGTCTGCGAGAGGCGGGCGAATCCGGGCCCCGCCCGCTCGAGCAACCAGCGCATGATCGGTGTCAGCGCCAACGGGCCCACCCCCGCGCCGGGCAGTTCCGCCGGCAGGGACAACGCCGCGGCGGTGTCCCGGATCGCGACCTGGGCCAGTCCGGCAACCGTCTTGCGCTCGAACACATCTCGCGGCGAGAACACCACACCCGCCGCCTTGGCCCGCGTCACCAGCTGGATCGACATGATGCTGTCGCCGCCGAGAGCGAAGAAGGAGTCGTCGATGCCGACGGTGTGGATGCCCAGCACAGCGGCGAACTCGTCGGCGATGAGGTGTTCGATCGGAGTTCGAGGTGGCCGGTACGGTGTGTCGTCGGCGAATACCGGATCGGGCAGTGCCCCGCGATCGAGCTTGCCCGAGGACGTCAACGGAATCCGCTCCAGCACCACGATCGCCGCCGGGACCATGTACGAGGGCACGCGACCGGCCAGATGGTCGGTCAACGCTCGGGTATCGACCGAATGCCCCGGCGCGGCAACGACATACGACACCAGCGCCTGAGCCCCCGATTCGGCGTGACAACCGATCGTTACGGCATGACGGACCGTCTCGTGACCGGCGAGCACCGAATCGATCTCACCCGGCTCGACCCGAAGCCCCCGGATCTTGACCTGGAAATCGGACCGGCCCAGATACTCGATCGCACCACTGGGCGACCAGCGGACCACATCACCGGTCCGGTACATCCGCTCACCCGGCAACCATCGACACGCGAGGAAACGTTCCGCGGTCGAACCCGGCCGGTGGTGGTACCCACGAGCCAATAATCCACCCGCAACGTACAATTCACCGGCCACGCCGACCGGCACCGGCTCCAATCGCCCGTCGAGTATCCACGCCGAGACGCCGCGGATCGGGTGCCCGATCGTGACCGGTTGCCCCGAGACCATGGCAGAGGTCAGCGTCGCGGTGACGGTGGCCTCGGTCGGCCCGTAGGAGTTCAACAGCTTCCGGTTGCCGCCCCACTGCTCGACCAGCTCGGTGCCGGTGTGCTCGCCCCCGACGATCAGACGGCCCAGATCCGGTAGCGGCCAACGGGTCCGGTCGATCGTGGACAGGGTCGAGGGGGTCAGACATGCCAGGCCGACGTGTTCGCGGTCCAGGAGTTCGGCGAGGTCGTCGCCCACCACGCTGTCACCGGCCGCGACGATCATCGTCGCGCCGGAGCGCAGCGCCAACAGCAGCTCCAGGACGAAGACGTCGAAGCTCGGCGAAGCCAGTTGCAGTGTGCGGGTGCGGGGTTCGCTTCCCGTGTCGATGCCCAGCGTGGCGATGTGTTCGATCGCGCAGTTCTGCAGTCCTCGATGGGTCACCGCGACGCCCTTGGGCACTCCGGTCGATCCGGAGGTGTAGATGACGTAGGCGACGTCGTCGACGCGCAATGGACGCATCCGATCGCCGTCGGCGACCGGCCCGGCATCGCCCTGGTCCAGCATGTCCGGTGTCAACCAGTCGATTTCGCCCTCGGGGAGCCGGGCACGCGCGGATGCCACCGTCAGCCCGACGGCCGCCCTCGAATCGGCGAGCAGGTAGCCGACGCGTTCGACCGGATTGTTCGGATCGATCGGCACGAACGCGGCGCCCGCCTTGGCCACCGCCCACACCGCCGGCACCGTATCCGCCGAACGAGGCATGCCGATCACAACGACATCCTCCGGACCGATGCCCCGCTCGATCAGCTGCCGGGCCCATCGGTTCGACCGCTGGTCCAACTCGCGGTAACTCCATCGCCGTCCCTCGAACACGACCGCCGGCGCATCGGGGGCGGATTCGACTGCTGCGGAGAGGAATTCGGGCAGGGTGACCGGGTCCGCCGGAGACGGGCCGTGCCGGGTCAGCAGATCGGCTCGCTCGGCGGGTTCGAGCACCTCGATCGCCCCGACCGCGATCGCCGGGTCGGCGGCGACCGATTCGAGGATCCGGATCCAGCGGCGCGCGAGAGAGTCGATCGTCCCGGCGTCGAATAGATCGGTGGCGAAGGTGACAGCGACGGTCATATCGCCGCTGTCGTGGTCCTGTGCGAGCACGAATTGCAGGTCGAAGCGCGACGCCTGCACGGGGAGGTCGACCACCGACAGGTCCAGGCCGGGCAGTCCGAGCGTCACCGGCTCCAGGTTGTGGAACGCCAGCATCACCTGGAACAGCGGATGGCGAGCCTGGGACCGATGCGTCACGAGCCGGTCCACCACCTGCTCGAACGGGACATCGGCGTGGTCGAAAGCCTCGAGGTCGATGTGCCGGATCCGGTCGAGCAGGTCGGCGAAGGATTCGTGCGGATCGACCTCGGTGCGCAACGCCAGTGTGTTGACGAACATTCCGACCATGTCGTCCAGCGCGGCGACCCCGCGTCCCGCGACGGGGGTGCCGATCGGGATGTCGGTGCTGCCGCTCATGCGGGCGAGCAGGACCGCCAATCCCGCGTGGATCGCCATGAACAACGACGAATTATGTTGCCGGGCAATGGATTCCAAAGCGCGTACGGTGTCCGAACGCAAGGTGTAGCTCGCGGTGGCGCCCCGGTTGGACATCACGGCCGGGCGCGGCCTGTCGAACGGCAGGCGAAGCTCTTCGGCAACTCCGCTCAGCGTTCGCGTCCAGAAGCGAATCTGCTGGGCGCACAGTGATTCCGGTTCGTCCGGCGCGCCCAGCACAGCTCGCTGCCACAGCGCGTAGTCCGCGTATTGAACCGGCAGCGGAGTCCACGACGGGGCCGCGCCGCGCAGACGGGCGGAATAGGCCGCCGCGACGTCCCGGGCCAGCGGCGTCATCGAGAAGCCGTCCGCGGCGATGTGATGTACCACCACGGCCAGCACATGCTCCTGCGCGCCGGCCGTGCGGAACAGCCGGGCGCGCACCGGCGGCCGGACGCTCACGTCGAAGCCTTCGGTGACGAATTCGGTCAGCGCCGCGACCAACCGGTCCGGCGGGACCGACTCCAGAGGCAGTTCGCGGTCCACCGCCTCGACGGGTTCGATCAGTTGGATGAGCGTTCCGTCGTGATCCGGGTACCGGGTTCGCAGGGATTCGTGCCGGTCCAGCACGTCGATCATGGCCGCTCGCAGCGCCTCGACGTGCAACTCTCCGCGCAGCCGGATGACGATCGGCACGTTGTACGCGCCCGAGCCGGCGTCGTACTGGTTGAAGAACCACATCCGCTGCTGGGCCGGGGCCAGCGGAATGAGATCGGGACGCGGCCGGGCGATCAGCGGCGGGCGTCGTCGCCCGGTACCGGAGCGGCTGTCGATGCGAGCCGCGAGGGCAGCGACCGTGGACGCCTCGAACAGCAATCGGACCGGGACATCGGTATCCAGCGCGGCCCCGATTCGCGCGGCGATGCGGGTCGCGGTCAGGCTGTCTCCGCCGAGGGCGAAGAACGAATCGTCGACGCCCACCGTGTCGACACCCAGAGTGTGCGCGAAACACCCGGCAACGATCTGCTCGGTCGCGGTCTCCGGCGCCCGGTACGGTAGGTCGCCATCGAACACCGGCTGCGGTAACGCCCGGCGATCCACCTTGCCCGCCGGTGTCAACGGAATGCGATCCAACGCCATGATCGACGCCGGAACCATGTACGCCGGCAACCGATCGCCCAGATACTTGCCCAACATCGCGGTATCGATCGAATGATCCGGTGCGGCAACAACATACGAAACCAGCGACGGTGCCCCCGAATCCCCGCGAAAACCGATGGTCACCGCGCGTTGCACGGCCGCGTGAGCCGTCAGAGCCGCATCGATCTCGCCCAGCTCGATCCGCAGACCTCGAATCTTCACCTGGAAGTCCGATCGGCCCAGATGCTCGACCGTGCCGGCGGCAGTCCATCGAACCACGTCTCCGGTCCGGTACATCCGCTCACCCGGCGCCCACGGACACGCGACGAAGCGCTCCGCCGTCAGTCCCGGCCGGCCGCGATACCCGCGGGCGAGCGATCGCCCCGCCACGTACAGCTCACCCGCGACACCGGCCGGCACCGGCTCCAACCGCTGATCCAGAATCCATTCCGCCACACCGCGAATCGGACCACCGATCGTCACCGGATCATCCTCCGCGAGCGAGAGGCTGTGGTTCGTCATGATCGTGGTCTCGGTGGGGCCGTAGGCGTTGATCAGCGAACGACCGTCGGCGGCCCAGCGCCGCACCAGCTCCGGCGGGCACGCGTCACCGGCCGTGACGACGACGCGCAGCGCGTCCAGACCGGCCGGATCCATCGACAGCAATGCGGCCGGTGTGACCACCGCATGCGTCACCCGTTCGCGGCGCAGCAGCTCGGCCAGTTCGGCGCCGGCGTAGCTGCCGGGGGAGGCGATCACCATCGTCGCCCCGGCGCCCGCTGCCAGGAGCAACTCCCAGACCGAGGCGTCGAAGCTCGGCGATGCGACGTGCAGAGTCCGCGAAAGTGCTGTTGTCCCATAGCGTTCCCGCTGTTCGTCGCGGAGTGCGGCCAGCCCCGCATGTGTCACCGCCACGCCCTTGGGCACACCGGTGGAGCCCGAGGTGTAGATCAGATACGCCGGATGCTCCGGGCGAAGCACGGTGGTCCGGTCCCGGTCGGAGATCGGCCGGGTATCCGGGGACTCGTCGAGTTCGTCGGCCGGCAGCCAATCGATTCCGTCCGGCAGTCGCGCACGCGCGGATGCCACCGTCACGCCCACGACCGCACCGGAATCGGCCACCATGTGAGCTTTCCGCTCGCCCGGATAGCCCGGATCGATCGGCACGAAAGCCGCTCCCGACTTCGCCACCGCCCAGACGGCCGTCACCGAATCCAGGCTTCGCGGAATACCCACCGCGACAACGTCTTCCGGGCCCACAGCGTGCCGGAGGAGTAACCGGGCCAACCGGTTCGAACGCTCGTCCAACTCGCGGTAACTCAGTGACCGCCCCTCGGACACGACCGCCGGTGCGTCCGGATTCCGCCGCACCGCCTCGGCCAGCAGATCCGGCAATGTCATCGTCACGGTGCTGCCTGGATCGCCCGAGCGCGACACCAGATCGGCCCGCTCGGCGGGCTCGAGCACCTCGATCGCGCCGACCGCAATCGCCGGGTCGGCGGCCAGCGATTCGAGTATCCGGTTCCATCGCCGGGCCAGAGAGTCGATCGTCGCGGCCTCGAACAGGTCGGCGGCATAGGTGATCGTGGTTGTCACCGCACCGGTGTCGTGCTCTGCCGACAGTTCGAATCGCAGGTCCGCGCAGGATATTTCGCAGGAGTGCCCGGCAGCCGGGGATTCCAGGCGCACCACCCCCGGTTCGAGCGGGTCCAGGGTCCCCGAGGTCAGCATGACTCGGGGTGGCCGGGCCACTGCCTGTTCGACCGGGATATCGGCGTGGTCGAATGCTTCGAGGTCGAGGCGCCGGATGCGGTCGAGCAGGTCGGCGCAGGATTCTCGGAGGTCCATCCGGCTTCGCAGCACGAGCGGGCCGACGAATACTCCGTCCATGCCGTCGAGTCGCGCCGTGCCGCGGCGTGCGACGGGTGTGCCGATCGGAATGTCGGTGGTGCCGCTCATTCGAGCGAGCAGGATCGACAATGCGGCGTGAATCGTCGTGAACAGTGAGCAATCGTGCTCTCGCGCCAGGTCTTCCAACGCCCGCGGCAGTCCGGCACGCAACGGGTAGCGGGCAGTGGCGCCCCGATTCGACGTCAGCGCCGGCCGCGCCCGGCCCGACGGAAGGTCGAGGGCCTCGGGAAGGTCCGCGAGTGCCGAGCGCCAGTACATCTGGTTCTCGCGGCGACGGCGGATCCGGGCGCCGAGCGCGGCGCTGCTGGGATGGATGTGCCCGAGCCCGGTGTCCGGAGCCGCAGCGGCGAATTCGTCGACGAACTCGGCGAATCGCGCGCAGTGTCCCGACAGCTCCGAGTCGGTGTAGAGGCGGGGATTGGCCATCAAGTGCAGGATCGTTCGCGGCGGATCCCCGGTCTGGTACATGTCGACCAGCAGATCCTCGACCGGACCGGAGCTGAGGATGTGGAATTCCCCTGTCACCGAACCGAATTGGATCCGCTGCGGGAACAGCATGACGTTCACCACCGGTCCCGCGAACTGCCGCTGCGTTACCGGGGTCCCGGTGGCGGCACGGATGTCGGCGAGGCCGAACCGCTGGTGCCGCAGCACACCCACCAGATCGGACTGCACCCGCCGCGCGAGCGTGGCGACCGTGTCCCCGACGTCCAGGACGATCGGCAGCGGTACGACATTGACGAATACGCCCCCGGAACGCCGCAGTACGGCGGTCGTGCGACCCGACACGGGGATGTTGACCAGAACCTCGTCACGGCCCGTCCGGCGGGCCGAGTAGCAGCCGAATGCGGCGACCACGACCGCGACCGGGCTCGCTGCCAGTGCCTGTGCCGAACGATCGATCCGCTCCATCGTCGTCGCCGGCAGTTCGGTGACGGCGACGACGCTGTCCGCGCCGGCGGGCGCGCTCGCGGCGGCCAGGCTGAACTCCGTACGGACGCCGGCGAGTCTGTTCACCCAATATTGCTGATCATCGGTGAACCGCTTCGATCCCCGGTAACTGCGGTCGGCCTCGTAGAGAGTGCGGATATCCGCGGCCCGGCTGGGCTCGGGCTCGCGGCCCTGCACCGCCGCCGTGTACAGCGCCGCGATCCGATTCACGATCATCATCGCGCCGTAGCCGTCCAGTGCGACGTGGTGGCTCCGGCAATACAGCAGATAATGCCGATCCCCGACTTGCACGATCGCCGTGGCGACCAATCGGTCGCGAGTCATCACCAGCGGTGCGGTGTACTCCCGTCGCATCCACTCCAACGCCGCCGCGACGGGGTCCGGCGCGGCCCGCACATCGATCACCGGTCCCGCCGACTTCAGTGACGGGTCGTACAGCTGGTAGGGCGCACCATCGGTCTCGACAAGTCGTAGATATCCCGATTGGAACTCCTGGCCGGCTCGAATCGCTGCCTCGCGCAGCAGATCTATCTCGAGATCACCTCGGAACTCGATGTACTGCGCCTCTGATATGGGCACATCCGGACTGAATTTCTGCGCCAGCCAAAATCCCTGCTGCCCGGCAGAGAGCGCTATCGGCTGTATGGCTGACAGGTCCGGCTCGGTAATTTCGCTCGATCCCGGGGTGGAGTCGAGCGGGAGTCGCGGAACGGTCATTGTTTCCTTCTAACCCCGACCGCCCACAGTATAAGCAGAAGATTGCATCGGTGTACATCGCCGTACGCCGGAATATTTTTCCGGTGGTCGCGATCTATTGGGGACTTTCGTCTTCCGACGAGACGACTATATGCCCTTTTCATCCGGCATTCGCACCGCCGGTTTCCGGGCCCATATTTTCGATTTCCTCGACCATTAATTTATACCTGTTCGGTGAACCGGCGTCCACTTGTCCCGGTGCCGGAAGTCCTACGCCAGATGGCGATCTATCGATTGCGTCGTTCCAGGAAACGCTGCACGCGGTCGCGGTGCACCGCGGACCAGGCTTGGACCCGGACTGCCCACCAGGGCGCGACGGCACGGGGTCGCGCGGTGACCGCGTACGCGATGAGGTCGGAGGCTTCCTCGACGGTCAACGCGGCGATGTGCCGGAAGTCGGTCGGTGCGCTCATTCTGGTGTGTACCAACGGCATGTAGACCGAAGTGGTGGTGACGTCGTCGCCGGCGATTTCGGCGGCGATGCTGCGCAACCAGACGTCGAAGGCCGCCTTCGATGCGCCGTACGCCGACCAGCGCGGACTCGGCGGCATGAGCACGCCCCAGGTGGAGACGTTCACGATATGTCCCTGCTTGCGTGCGCACATATGCGGCAACAGCGTCAGCAGCAGCCGAACCGGGCCGAGATAATTGACGTCGATAGTGCGGGTGAAATCGTGGAAACGGTCGTAGGACTCGGCGATGGGCCGCCGAATCGACTTTCCCGCATTGCTGATCACCATATCGATATGCCCGTATTCGGCCAGCAGTGTCCGGCCCAGTCGATCGACCGCGGCCATATCGGTCAGATCGGCCGGGTACGCCCGGGCCGTGCCGCCGCCGGCTGTTATGTCTGTGGCCAGTTGTTCCAGTTCGGGACCGGAACGCGCTACCAGCATCACCACCGCCCCCGCTGCGGCGAGTTTGCGGGCAGTGGCCTTGCCGATACCGTGCGAGGCGCCGGTTACCAGTACCGTCCTGCCGGCGACGGCCGCGCGCAGCGCCTTGTCGCTCGGCCGGAATGTCGGGTAGAACAGCCGGATCGCCACCCGCTGGGTGAGCGACCGCTCACGACGTGTGACCGGCGTCTCGTCCACAACTGTCGACTGTATCGCCCGGCCGTTGCAGCTAGCCCCCGGAACGAATGATCTGTTCGATGTTGCGTTCCGCGAGCGCGCTGATCGTCAGCGACGGATTCACTGTTCCGGTGCTGCCGGGCACCGCTGCCCCGTCCATCACATAGAGGTTGCGATAACCACGAACCCGGCCGTATTCGTCCGTCGCGCGTCCGATCACCGCGCCGCCCAGCGGATGAGAGGTGAACGAGGCATCCGCGTCCAGGGTCGTCCGGGAAAAGGACCGGCAGTCACAGCCGGAGTTTTCGTTGACTTGCCGGGCTCGCGCGAGAGCGGCGGCCGAGCCGTCGCGCGGCCACCGCAGGTCCACGCGCCCGTCGGCCGGGTCGCAGACGAACCGTCCGCGGGTGTCGTCGAGCACGATGCCCAGCGTCCCGAGAATCGTGGTGTCGAAGGGAGTCGTGCCGGGGATGAACCAGCTTTCCAGCGCCACCGGAGCGCCGCCCGCGTCGTCGAGAATCCGGCTCGCGGACGGTGCGCCCTGCAAACCCGCCTCGAACGTGTCGAGCGGCCGAGCCAAGGCGACGTCGCCGTTGCTGCCCCAGCCTTCGCCGATGTCCTCGTTCAGGTTCGGCAGTGCGCCGGTCGCCCGCGCGCGCACCAGCAGCTCGGAGGTGCCGATCGAGCCCGCGGCCAGGAACAGCATGTCGCAGGTCAATGTGCGGGTGCGTAGCACCTCGCCGGTGGGAGCGAGCTTGGTCACCGCGACTCGGTAGCGGCCCGGTGCACCGGGTTCCCCGGCGATGGCGTCCACGCGGTGGCCCGGGTAGATCCGGGCGTGGCCGGTGCTCTCGGCCGCGCGCAGATAGTTCTGGTTCACATCGAATTTCGCGCCGTTGGAATTGCCGAGGTTCGAACAGCCGACCGTGGCGGACGGCCTCGATCGTCCGGCCAGCTCATCGCGGATGACATCCCACCGCCACGCGCCGGCCACGGGCTGCGGCCGGTAGCCGGCCGCGCGGACCTGTTCGTCCCAGGCGCGGGAGTGCGCGAAGGCCACGGAGTTGTAGATGTCGACCGGCATCGGGCTCGGCCGCAAGATCTTCCGGGTCCTCGGGTAATAGACCTCGTGCATCTCGCGGTAGTCGACGACGCCCCGGAAAACGTGCTCGAAGAACCGCTGCTCCGGCTCCACCATCACCCCGGTGAACACCACCGAGCCGCCGCCCACACACGCTCCGCGCCACACATCGATGCCCGGGTAGCTGCAGACATCGAGCACCCCGCCGAACGGATCGATGGCCAGCGGGATCCGGTTCGCCCCGGTGAAGCCGGTGCGGTGCCAGAAGCCACGGCCATCGGGGATCGTGTCGGTGGCGAAGATGTCGCGCCACGGATCATTCGGCCAGCGCGACCCGCGCTCGAGCACCGCGACATTCGTGCCGGACTGCGACAAGCGCAGCGCGGTGACCGCCCCACCGAATCCCGATCCGATCACGATCGCTTGGACATGGTCGGCCGGATCGGGCACGGGCGCGAAGATCTCCGGCACCAGCGCGCGATATACCGGCGTTCTCGGACTGGGGCCGGCGGCGCCGGGCGCCGCGAGGGACCTGGCCGGGTTCGCGCTCGCGAGCCACAGCGTCATCGCAGCCGAACCGGCACTCTCGAGGAAGCCGCGCCTGTCCATGGTGGCCTCTATCACCTCTCTCGATCCCGAGCGTGACGATCAGCAACCCCAAGAAATAGCGGCTCTCTATCATAAGTGGTGGGATGGCCGCAGGAGGTGACAATGTTGACTCGCGCTTGGACCAGGTGGCTGCTCACGCACGGGCTGCCGCGCACCTATCTCCGATGGTCGGCGCGGCGGGGCGATCCGCTCGGGCAAATCGCCTTCGGCCCGGATCGCCTGCTCGGCTCCTCGCCGTACGTCGAGGAGATCCGGCGGCGCGGCCGAATCCCCCGGATGTCGGGGGCCCGCGTCACCGCCGACTACGAACTGTGCCGGCTCATCCTGCGGGACAGGCGTTTCGGGGTCGTCACGCCGACTCATCCGGCCCTGCCCAAGCCGATCCGCGCGCTGCTGAGCAAAACGGATCCGGGCCTTCCGAACCTCGGCGAACCGCCCTCGATGCTGGTGACCGATCCGCCCGATCACACCCGGTACCGCCGCCTGGTGGGACATGCGTTCGGCCCGAAGGCGATCGCCGCGCTGGAGCAGCGAATCACCGAAGTCGCCGATGACCTCGTCGAACGCCTGCGATCGAATCCTCGACCCGACCTGATCACCGACTTCTCCGCGCAGCTGCCCGTCACGATCATCGCCGAGATTCTCGGCCTGCCGGCGGATATGCACGCGACCCTGTTGAAATGGGGGGATTCCGGTGCGCCGCTGCTCGAACGGGGTCTGTCCTGGGCCACCTATCGCCACGCCATCGAAGATCTGGCCGAGGTCAAAGAGTACTTCGACCGGCGCCTCGACGCGCTCACGGCCGAACCGGACGATCACCTGCTCAGCCTGCTGGTGGCGAACGGCGAACTCACCCGCCGTGAGCAGGTGGCCAACGCGACCCTGTTGCTGGACGCCGGATTCCTGACGACGGTCAATATGCTCGGCAACGGAATCGCCCTGCTGACAAGCCATCCGGACCAGCTGGAGCTACTGTTCGCGCAACCGGAACTGTGGCCGAACGCGGTCGAGGAGATCCTGCGCTATGACGGTCCCGTGCGAATGACCGGCCGGGTCGCGAACTGTGACGTCGACCTCGCGGAGCAGCGCATCACATCGGGGTCGCTGGTGCTGTTGTCGCTGGCGGGAGCCAACAGCGATCCGGCGGTCTTCCCCGACCCCCAGCGCTTCGACGTGGCCAGGGAAAACGCCCCCGAGCATCTCGCGTTCAGCAGCGGAATACATGGGTGCCTGGGATCCAGGCTCGCCCGAACGGAAGGTGTCATCGCGCTGCGAGCCCTCTTCGAGCGCTATCCGGCACTGCGCCTGGACGGCCCGCCGATCCCGCATCCGCTGCGGAACCTGCACGCCTACCGTTCCATGCCCGTCGCACTGTCGGGGGGCTGAGACGTATCGCGCGGTCTGTCTCCGCCGGTGGGATCATCCCGATTCCGGCGACGGCATAACTGGACGCTTGGTGAAAACGGTATATCATCGAATGCGCTGAGCCGGTTCCGAATTCGGTCCAGGACGCGTAGTTCCACGTCACGACCGGTCGTGATGCCTTGTGCGCTCGGTGAATTGCAGAGCTGATTGCCGGTGTCGGCACTTCGCAATTATTCGCCTCGTGGGCGTGCTGCTCGGGATTCACTGGTGCGCAACCTGGTTGGTGATCGCCGTGCCCCTGCGGTTCATCGCCGGTTATCTCTCGGGGCTAGCGTGGCGATTGCTCGGAAGGAGCGGCGTCATGGAATTCCGACATCTGGTCTCGTTCATCACCATCGCCGAAGAGTTGCATTTCGGCCGTGCGGCGCAGCGCCTTCATCTGACTCAGCCGAGTCTTTCCGCCCAACTCCAGAAGTTGGAGAAGTCGCTCGGGGTACAACTGGTCGCCCGCAACTCGCACGAGGTGCAATTGACCGCGGCGGGAAGGGAATTCGAGCTACAGGCCCGTCAGATCCTGGCCCGGATGGACCGCGCGGCCGAGGTGGCCAAGGCCACCGCCGAGGGCCGGGCGGGCACGGTCGCGGTCGGCTACAACCTGCCCGCCAGCCGTCACGTGCTACCGCGGACTTTGACCCGGATGACCGAGCGGCATCCGGACGTCGTGGTGTCGTTGTGGGAAAAGCGCACCGGGCCGCAGCTCGCCGCGCTCGCGGACGGATCGTTGGATATCGCCGTCGTCTACGGCCATCCCGGCACCGTGGAGTTCCGGTACCGCAGGGTGCTGCACCGGATACCGCTGGTCGCGGTCGTCGGGCGGCGGCATCGGTGGGCGGATCGGGCGGGTGTCTCGTTCATCGAATTACAGCATCAGCAGTGCGTGCTTTTCGGCCGCGAGCAATGTCCGGCCATGTACGACGCCATCTTCCACGCGGCCGCGCAGACGCAGATCTCGCTGTCGGTGTCCCATCGCGCCGATGATCCGGGCGCGACCGCGCACATCGTGTCGGTACGGCCGCTGGTCGGTTTCGCGTCGTTACCCCGCGCGATTTCCATGGGTATGGGCGAACCCGGCAGCCCTGCGGTTGCGGTGAAATTGATCGATCCGGTACCGACGCTGGATTTGTACGTGGTGTGGCGGTCGGGCGAAACGAATCCCGCGGTAGCTGCCTTTCTCGATTGCATCGAAGTACCCGAATCCGCACAGCTCGATGATCCTCGATCGACTGCGCCGGCGGCGATTCGATAGGTATTCGTTCTCGGACGGTAGAAACGACGCCGGCGTCGGCGACGAAAAGCGATTCGGCGGCCGAGTCGCTAGCATTCCTGGCTGTGACAACTCCCAGAGGCCGGACCGAGTACCGCCAAACTCGCTTCCAACCGCCGGCCGGCTCCACCGAACTGCTGCTGATCCGGCACGGCGAGTCCGCCCCCGCGTACCCGGACCGGCCCTTCCCCCTGGTGGACGGACAGGGAGATCCCGAACTCGCCCCGGAGGGGCGACAGCACGCCGAACGCGTGGCCGAACGGCTCTGCGCGGAACGCATCGACGCGGTCTACGTCACCACATTGCGGCGAACAGTGCAGACGGCCGCACCGCTCATCGCCCGCCTCGGCCTCACCGCGCGGGTGGAACGCGACCTGCGAGAGGTGCATCTCGGCAGCTGGGAGGGCGGACTCTTGCGCAAGATGATTGCCGAAGGCGATCCGGTGGCACAGCGAATGCACGCACAGGAGCGCTGGGATGTCATCCCCGGCGCCGAACCGGCCGAAGAATTCGCCACCCGGATCCGCGACGCGGTCCAGCGGCTCGCCGCCGCGCATCCCGGCCAACGCCTGGCCGTGTTCACCCACGGCGGCGTCATCGGCCAGGTGCTGGCGCTGGCCAGCGGCTCTCGCCCGTTCGCTTTTCTAGGCGCGGACAACGGCTCGATCTCGCACATCGTGGTGACCGCGGATTCCTGGATCGTGCGCTGCTTCAACGACACCGCCCACCTGGGACCGGCCTTCGCCCGGTCCGCCGCGCCCCTCACCTGACGCGACAGCGCCCGAAGTCACAGCGTCGCAGCGTATTCCGGCGCCGGCACGAACGCCGCCGACCTGGACCGGAGCATCTCGGCTGGACTGCCGAGCAGGCCACGTGCTTTAAAGGACGCATGGTCTGGGGGGTGCTCGTCGTCGCGGTGGCGACCGGAATTCTGTTCTCCTCCTTCTTCACCGAGACCTGGGCCCGGGAGGCCCGCGACGCGGCGCAACTAGCCGAGGACCGGGATTCGCCCCCGGCCGACTACCGGTTGTCGCGCGGCAGGCAGCGGCGGCTGCAGGCGATCACTCGCTGGTTGCGCACGGCCGCGTCGCTGTACCTGCTGATCGGTCTGCTGGTGGACTGGTTGTGCGTCAACTCGATCCGGTGATGCCGCGACGGATCTCCCCGGGGCTGTGCTGAATTCGCTCCGAGGACCGCGAACGCGAGGAACGCAGCTGGTAGGGGACGCTGGTCACCATCACCCCGGGGACGAACAGCAGTCGCGCCTTGAGCCGCAGCGAACTCTGATTGTGCAGAAAATTCTCCCACCAGCGGCCGACCACGTACTCGGGTATGTAGATCGCGACCACGTCGCGCGGGCGCGAGGTGCGCACCCGCTTGATGTATTCGATGATGGGCCGGGTGATTTCGCGATATGGCGATTCGACGACCTTCAGCGGGATCGGCACTCCGGCCTCCTCCCAGTCGCGGGTCAGCTGGCGGGTATCGGAGTCGTCCACGTTCACCGAGATCGCGGTGAGCGTATCGGGCCGGGTGGCGCGGGCGAACTGCACCGCGCGCTGAGTTGCCTTGTGCCAGCTGGAGACCAGCACGATCGCGTGCACGCGGCCCGGCAGCGTCTCGAGCTCTTCGGGATCGACGTCGAGTTCGGACCGGACCCGCGAATAGTGCCGATGGATACTCGCCATGATCGCGACCAGCATCGGGATCGCGAACACCACCAGATACGCGCCGTGGGTGAACTTGGTGACCATCACCACGACCAGCACCACGCCGGTGAAACAGGATCCGAAGGCGTTGATGATCCGCCCCCGATGGATGCGCGCCCGCTCGGCCGGCGTCTTCGCGGTGCGCAACTCCCGGTTCCAATGCCGCACCATGCCCGCCTGGCACAGCGTGAACGAGGTGAACACACCGACGATGTACAGCTGGATCAGCCGCGTGGTCGAGCCGTGGAAGGCGTAGATGAGCCCGCCCGCGACGACCGCCAGCAGGATGATGCCGTTGGAGAAGGCCAGCCGGTCGCCGCGAGTGTGCAACTGGCGCGGCATGTACCGGCGCTGGGCCAGGATCGAGTTCAGCAGCGGGAAGCCGTTGTACGCGGTGTTCGCCGCCAGGATCAGGATCAGGGCGGTGGTCACCATCAGGTAGTAGAACGCGATGCTGTGCCCGCCGAACACCGCCGCGGAGATCTGCGCGATCACCGTCTTCTGCGCGTCGGTGTCGCAGTTACCGGGGAAGTTGGTGATATCGCAGGTGTTCTCGGTGACCTTGGTGTGCGAGATCATGGCCAGGGCCGTGACGCCGGCGAACAGCGCGATGGCCAGCGCGCCCATCGCGGTCATGGTGCGGGCGGCGTTGAGCGCCTTCGGTTTGCGGAATGCCGGGACGCCGTTGGAGATGGCCTCGGCCCCGGTCAGGGCGGTGCATCCGGAGGAGAAGGCCCGCAGCAACAAGAACGCCACCGCGGCCGAGGACAGCCCGATCTGTTCGGGACGGATCTGGTAGTGGGCGCTCTCCGCGACCGGCGCATGCCCGAGCAGGGTCTGTCCCAGTCCGACGACGGTCATGGCGAGCACGCCGACGACGAATCCGTAGACCGGGATCGCGAAGGTCCGGCCGGATTCCCGCACGCCGCGCAGATTCATCGCGGTCAGCAGTGCGACGAAACCGATATTGATCGCCACCCGATACGGATTCAGGCCCGGCAGCGCGGAGATGATGTTGTCCACGCCGGAGGCCACCGATACCGCGACGGTCATGATGTAGTCGACCAGCGACGCCGCGGCGACCACGAGTCCCGCACCGGGACCCAGATTCTCCGCGGCCACCTCGTAGGACCCGCCGCCGGACGGGTACGCCTGCACCACCTGCCGGTAGGACAGCACGACCACGGCCAGCAGGACGGCCACCGCCGCGGACACCCACCAGGCCAGATGCAGATAGACCACGCCGCCGAGAGTGAGGATCAGCAGGATCTCCTGCGTCGCGTACGCGACCGAGGACAGCGCGTCGCTCGCGAAGATCGGCAGGGCGATGCGCTTGGACAACAGCGTCTCACCGAGTCGATCACTGCGGAACGGGCGCCCGAGGACTAATCGCTTCGCGACATCGATCGGTGAAACCACGATGAGCCAGCCTAAGCGGGAGCAGTTGCTGTTGGGAAACCGGCAGGGAGGTTGATGGATAAATATTGTGGTGCGAACCGTACGGATCCCGTCGGTATCGAGCCCGGAGGTTCAGCGAATCACTATTGTAGGTCGCCCGCGGCGCGCGGGCAGAACGGAACACGCGCTGAGCTAACCTTCAGTCACTGCCGCATGCGTAAACGTGTGTTGCGGTTGGTTGCCGCCTTCGGCGCAGTGGGGGTGCCGATTGTGACCCGTCACAGCGGCGGCCGGGCCGGATACACCCGGGCGACAAGGCCGCCGCTTGTTTGTTCAGGTGAGAAGCCCAGCCCGATACTGTAATCGGTGCGCGATTACCGCGGGCGCGGAAGGAGCCACCATGACCGTCACACCCCCGGCCGTCGATCTGACCGTCTCCGGACGTCCGGTCTCCCAGCCGCTGCAGGACGTCTGGAGCCTGTCACGGCAGATGGTCGACCACTTCATCGCGAATGTCGCGCCCTGCGGGACCCTACCGGACGACGTCCTGCACGGTGACGTGGCCACCATCACCCGGCTGTGCGTGGAGATGACCACCAGCATGCTCGACGGCGGCGATATCGCCGTCAAGACCGAGCGCGTGCAGGCCGCGGCCGCCGAATGGGCTCGCGAGGGCATTCCGATCGACACCATCCACCGCGCGATGTACGAGGGCTTCAAGATCGGATTCGATCTGGTGTTCGCGCAGGCCACCGCCGCGGACTACGACACCGTCCTGGCCACCGCGCGGCGCATGCTGGAGATCCTGGGCACGCTCACCTCGACGGTGTCGGTGGCCTACGTCAAGGAATACCGCGCGGTGGTCAGTGAGCACCACACCGCGGTGCACACCCTCACCTCCGCACTGCTGGGCGGACACTCCAGCGCGACCATGGCCCGCGAATGCGGAATCGAGATCGCCTCCTCGTACCACGTTCTGGCCCTGTCGATTCCGGCGCATCCGGAGGAGCGCAATCCCCGCGTGGACGGAAAAGTCGTGGCCCGCCGCAAACTTCGGCGGGTGCAGGCCGAATTGGCCACGCGCTGCGGCGAATCGGCGCTCTCGCTGTTGAGCGTCGACGGCGGCACGGTGCTCATCCCCGAAAACGCCGTGGACAGTACGCAACTCGACGAACTGCTGAAGTGCTTGTCGCGGGCCGCGCAGGTGCCCATCCGCGCGACCGTGGTGCGGGCGAAACCGGCGGAGATCCCCGACGGCGCGGACCGCGCGCACGAACTACTGGACATCGTGCACCGGCTGGACTGCGTGGACGGGCTCTACCGATTCGACGATCTGGCACTGGAGTACCAGCTCACCCGGCCCGGCCCCGGCCGCGAATATCTCGGCTCGCTGCTGGACCCGCTGGAGAACCACCCGGACCTGCTGACCACGCTGCAACGCCATATCGCCAACAACCTCAACCGCGGCCGCACCGCACGCGGACTGCATGTGCACACCAATACGATCGACTACCGGCTCAAGCGGGTGGGGCAGCTGACCGGATTCGACCCGAATCAGCCCTCGGGACTGTGGTATCTGCGATCTGCCCTGGTGGCACGCAGTTATCGAGCGTAGGCGGCGGTCCGCCGCGATGGGTACGGTGGTGATCATGCGTACCGAGGGAGACTCCTGGGACATCACCACGAGCGTCGGATCCACCGCACTGTTCGTCGCCACGGCCCGCGCCCTGGCCGGGCGGGATCCCTCGGCCCTGGCCGTGGATCCGTTCGCCGAGGTCTTCGTTCGCGCGGCGGGCCCGGAGTGGTCCCCGATGCTGGACGGCGGCGCACCCGCCGAATTGCTCGCCGAATCCGAATTCGGCCGGGCCTTCCAGGAATTCCAGGCCGCGCGAACCCGCTACTTCGACGATTTCGTGGCGGCCGCGATCGATTCGGACATCCGCCAGGTGGTGATCCTGGCCGCGGGGCTGGACGCCCGCGCGTATCGGCTGCACTGGCCCGAGGACGCGATCGTCTACGAACTCGATCGGCCGCGGGTGCTCGAGTTCAAGCGGGAGACCTTGGCCGCCAACGGCGACAAGCCGCTCGTCGACCGCCGTGAGGTGGTCGCCGACCTGCGGGAGGACTGGCCGAGGGCGTTGCGCGAGCAGGGATTCGATCCCACTCGGCCGACCGCCTGGCTGGTCGAGGGGCTGCTGATCTATCTCCCGGCCACCGCGCAGGAGCAACTGTTCGACACCATCGATGCGCTCAGCACCGCCGGCAGCCGGGTGGCCGTGGAACAGATGGACCCGCTCCCCGAGGAGGCGGCCGCGGCCATCGGGCAGATGCCCGACGAGGCCGAGACCGGCAGCAGCGGACAGTGGACCGCGCTGATCTACAACGAGCCGCGCAGCGAGGTCACCGCCTGGCTCACCGCGCACGACTGGCGGGCCGAGCGGACCGATGTGCCCGATTACCTTCGGGCACACGGCCGCCCGGTGCCGAACCGGGATCCGCAGGAGGGGCTGGTGCCCGCACTGGTCAGCCTGGTGACCGGGATCCGGTCGTGATCACTTGCCGTTGGGGTAGCCGACCTTCGCCAATGCGGTGGTCCAGTCACCGGCGATGGCACTCTGGGCGTCGGTGAGCGCGACCTTGCCCGAGCACACCAGCGAGTGCAGCTGATTCTCCACCGAGTCCTTCGGGTTGTTCGGCCCCGCACCGGCCTTGTGGCCGGGCGAGGGCGGCTCGACCCAGAGGTTGCGCGCATCGTTCGGATCGCCGCCGAGTTCGAGGGAGATCAGGTGGTCGTATTCTGCGTCGTGCTCGGATCCGGTGTAGCCGTAGGACTTCGCGTTGGCTTCCTTCTCCCGGCCGGTGATATTGGCCGGTGGCCGGATCGAGGAGGTGTAACCGCTGCGGCAGATGGTCTGCGCCAGGTTGTCAGCGGTGACCTTCGGGTTGGTCGCTCCCGGAGTGCAATTCGGATCGGGCAGCGGTTGCCCGTCCGAACTCTTCCCGAAATGGCATGTGCCGGGGGCGGGTTGGGCCTGCACCGTATAGGTGCCCGACGGTCCGGGACCGACCGGCACCGAGGTGGCGAATTTGGCATTGGCGGGTTTGACCGCCTGGGTAACCGATTTCGTGGTGTGGGCGGAGCAACCGGCGACGAGAATCGGAACGAACAGCGAGATCATCAGGGTCTTACGCGCGAACATGTACTTCCCTCTAGCCGAAGAGCAACTGCGCCCTCATTGTGCGGCATAGCCGGGAAACGCGGTGGCCGGACACGCGATCAGTTTGCTGTGAAGTTGAAATGCGGTGGCCAGCATGGGTTTCAGGCGTTGCTCGCGGACCGCTCGTAGATGTCCAGGGCGAGCGAGACAGCTGCTGCGCGGCACTGCTCGTCGGTCAGCTCGACATCGCCCATCATGCCCACGCTCCAGGAGATCGCCAGAAGCGCCTGGCGGGCATGGAAAATCGCCAGCGGATCGCGATCGGGCCCGGTGACCGCGTCGGCGACCCGACGGAACTGATACCGCAGCGCCGATCCGACGCCGAGCCGGCGGAACGCGGCCTGGTTCTCGTACATGAACCGGGTCATCTCGCGCCCGGTGTCGTGCAGCACCATTCCGTAGCGCCGCAGGATCTCCCGGGCGGTGTCCCGGCCGGCCGGTTGGGCAGCGGCCCAGGTGAGGATCTCCTCGACGCCGGTGCGCAGATCGTCGGCCAGGCTGACGACGATGTCCTCCTTGGCGGGAAAGTGGTAGTAGACCGCGGCCTTGGTGATACCGAGGCGCTCGGCGATCTCTCGTACGGAGGTCTGGTCGTAGCCCTGCGCGGAGAACAACTCCATTGCGACCGTGCGGATTCGGTCACGGGTGTCGGTGCGCCGACCTGCCACCGCGCCTCTCCCATCATTGTCGACGACCGGACGGCACCGACTGTATCGGCACGGTGGCGAGTCAGGACCCCAGCATCGTATTCATCAGCGTGCCCGCGCTGGTCGCCACGAGACCGCCGACCAGCGCCCCCGCCACCATCTTCGGCGATTCCAGCGGCCCGCCGTTCCACTTCTCCCACGCGAAGCGGCCGCCGGCGAAGATCAGCGCGGTGGTCCCGGACAACAGGGCGAACCATGTGCAGTAGCGCACCAATTGCATGATCTTGCTCGCCAGGGGCGGCGCCTGCGGCGTCGGATTCGAAACCTGGGCGAGTACCACTTCGTGTACGGCTGTGAGGATCATGATGCCCTCGTTCCACGAGACGAATACGAATGATGCGTCATATCCCATGGTAGAACGCATCACTCGGCGAATCTCGCCGGAATGCCCTGCTGCGTAGCGGTTTTCGTGTCTACCGGACTTGACGCCTACTCGTCGTCCAGGCCCGCGGACAGATAGGCTGCGGCGGCGATCCACTGGCGGCAGCCGAGGTGGCGGTCGTGCGCGTGCAGGATGGCGCGGGCGCGCCAGTAGGTGAGTTCCCGTGGCTCCACGCCGCATTCGCCCGGCGGCGCCATGTTCCCGGCCTGCTCGCGGATGCCTTGCTGCTGAATCACATATGTCATGGGACGCCTCTAGCCGTTCGCTCGTGCATTGCGGTGGCGATACTGGCGCGGGAGCCCAACTCTCCGGCGTCGTCCGGCCATGTCGTCCTGGATGAGTTTAAGACGCCGTTCAGTGCAGATGCAAGTACATCTGCACTGTCGTGAGGGCGTGTTTCGGGCCCGTGGATTTTGTGAAATCTCACCAAACCAGGCGTTTTTACCAGACCGACCGGTTGCTATCCGCCCGATATCCGCAGTTCATCACAGATTGACGTGTCATGAGCAAAGTTCCTGCCGCCCTTGTCGTTTCGATCGAGCGAACCCTCGATCCGGGGCAACCGGCGTGCTATCGTCAGATCGTCGGTTCATTTGCAAGAACATTTGCGCGAACATCTGCAAGCACCGGCAGGCCGCTCAGGGCGGCGGGTTCGGAATCGTCTAGCGAGGAGACAGAAATGGCCGAGAGCACAGCCGCAGGCATTGGTCGCACGTCCGACCTGGCGTGGCGCAAGAGCACTTTCAGCAACCCCAGCGGCAACTGCGTGGAAGTTGCCGATATGGCGAATGGTCTGGTCGCGGTGCGCAACTCCCGTGATCCGGAGGGCGCCGTACTGGTCTACACCCGTCCGGAGATCGACGCGTTCCTGCGCGGCGCTAAGAGCGGGGAGTTCGACGATCTGGCCGGGTGAGTTGTAGCATTACCTGGCGCGGTATCGGTCTGCGACGACGGGGTGGTTGAGACCTGCGCTGCCGTTGGTCGTCGAGCATCGGAGTCGTTTTCATGGTCGCAGAACCCGGTCGCATCGGCCGTGTGGAATCGCTTGCCGCCGAACGTGGTCCGACGGCGCTACGGATCGCGGTCGGCGGGCAACTCCGCAAACTGCGTGAGCAGGCGAAGATCACGCGCGAGGAGGCGGGTGAGGCCATCCGTGGCTCGCACGCCAAGATCAGCCGTCTCGAGTTGGGCCGCACCGGTTTCAAAGAGCGTGACATCCGAGATCTGCTGACTCTCTACGGTGTGAACGACGCCGTGGAGCGCGAAACGTTGCTCGAACTCGTTCACAAGGCCAATCAGCCCGGATGGTGGCATCGGTACAGCGACCTGCTGCCGCCGTGGTTCGAGACCTACCTCGGTCTCGAACACGCGTCGAAGTCGATCAGAACCTTCGAGGGACAGCTGGTTCCCGGTCTGTTGCAGACCGAGGAGTACAGCCGCGCGGTGGTCTCGCTCGGTCACGAGAGCGCGGAGACCGCGCGCCGGGTCGAATTGCGCCGGCGTCGGCAGGAGATTCTGGATCGCAGCGGCGGGCCGACGCTGTGGGCGGTCATCGACGAATCGGTGTTGCACCGGCCGATCGGCGGCACCGAGGTGCTGCGGGCTCAGCTGGAACATCTGGTCGAGGTCTCGTCCTGGCCGAATGTGACCATTCAGGTGCTGCCGTACGCCGCGGGAGGTAATGCGGCGGCGGGCAGTTCGTTCACCATGCTGCGCTTCGCCGAGCCGGAACTGCCCGACATCGTGTACCTGGAGCAGTTGACCAGTTCGCTGTATCTGGATCGTCAGCAGGACCTGGAGATGTACCGGCAGGTGATGGACAGGCTGAGTGTGCAGGCGGAGCCGCCGGACCGGTCGCGGCGGTTGATGGCCGAGGAAGCGGCCAAGCTGAAATAGCTGGAACAGCCTTGGCCGTGCCGGCCCGGGCGATGAGATACGAAAGCGGCGATGGGGCCGCCGGTATCGCCCGGTGGCCCCATCGCCGTCTATCTACTCCTCGAATATTTGTATTACTGTTTGATGCAGCTCGACGCGATGCGCCAGAATGCTTCTGGCTGCAACGACGTGAAATTCCAATCGTTCACCATCGCATGTGCGGTGCTGACGATCCGCTCAACATCGAAATCGTCACGTGTAGCCGCGCCGGTGGACTCGACCGCGTCGATTACGAAACGAGTTGCGGTTTCCCGCGAATAAACATTGCGCTCGGTCCGGCTTCTATCAATGATTCCGAGTCGGCCGAGGTCCAATGGCTGGTTCATTCGAACGCCCCTGACGCCACGCCGCAGGTGGGCCGGTGACCCGGAATTGGTTCCTGGTTCACCCGACGGCTGTCTGGTAGTCCCCTGTACTGCCTTGCGGTTCGAGTCTAGGACCGTGTAGCGCGCATATGCAAGTACATCTGCAACATCGATTGTTCAGTCGCAGTGCACGTTTCGGGTGCTGTTGGATTGCTGTTCGGCGACGCCGCTGTCGTGCGGGTGCCATAGTTACCGCATAGTTGTGTTGCTATCTGGACGCCAGTTCAAAATCGTCGCGAATTCGTTCGGACGCCAATCTCGGAACAAGGCTGGATAACTGCCCCGAGAAACAAGATCGAAATATTCCGGTCACCGGGGACGGGCAGGATTCGTCGGCTCAGGGCCCGCTGAGGCAGCCGTTCTCGCGCTTCTGATCGGCCGCTGCGGGGCGGGGCGCGCGATCAGGATACGGCGCGATGATCGGCCCAGCGCCGCGCGGCGTCGCGCAGGCTGTGCGTCCAGATGTTCGGCCGGCGATGTGCGGTGGTCTCCCATTCGCCCGCGAGCGCCGCGGAGAACGCCCAGAGCTGATGCCGGGACGCGGTGTGCCAGGAGGGTGTTCGCGCGGCCCACCGTTCGGCTTCCCCGGGTTCGTGCCCGGCCAGTACGAGCCAGACGATCCAGCACGCCGGGTCGATCCACGCCGCCCCGCGAGTGGCCCACGGCCAGTCGACCAGCCGGGCGGTGCCGTTCTCGCCGATGATGACGTTGCTGTAGTTCCAATCGGTGTGCAGCAGAGTCGTTCCGGCGAACAGGGCGCGGTCGGCGGGGTCGGGCGCGTAGCGGCCCCACCGCTGGACCGCGTCGTTGATCTCGAGGTCGGGCGGGCAGGGCAGCTCGGCGAGTGCGCTCATCGTCGCGGCCGTCGCCGCCAGGTCCGCGTTGATCCGGTAATCGGCGAAATGCCCCGGCAGGTAATAGAATCCGAGCAGATCCCAGCCTCCGGCGGTGACATGCCAGCGCATCGGCGGCCCGATCGGGGAGACATGGGGCCACAGGTTCGCCTCACGGTGCTGTGACCACACCTCCGGATCGTCCAGCGGAATGCCCTTGACGAAGGTTCGCTCCCGCGCGGTCTCGATCACGGCCGCGAGGTGGCTGCTGAATCCCGCATTGACCTGATCCACTCGGAGGATGGGCCCGGTCAATGCCTCGACCGCGGTGCGCGCGGTCTCCGGTATCTGCTCCCAGCTGTGCCGTAGCGGCGACGTCTGCACGCGATCCACTGTCACTCTCGAAGATCTACCGCGAATTCGCCACTCGGGCAAGCCAACTCCGAATCCGTACTTGCTGATGCACGATCGGATGTACATACGCCTCGCGTCCCGGGCCGAGAATCAAGTGATTCGTTTGCATATCGCATTTATCGCCGCAGGTGAGAGCTTTGTTAGTGCGTGTGCGTCGATAATTCCGGTGACGCTCCGCAAACGACCGGTCGGTTGGCCCGGGAATTCGCTGACTATATGCCGACTTTCGACTCTTGCGGTCTCCGCTCCGAATATGCGTATTGCCGTGGCGATGGTCCCGCAACGATTCGGCGGCGGTTCGGTGCGGTGCTCGGTTTCGGAGATGTCGTGCGGACCCGTCTCGAACCGGACTCACGGTGCATACGATCGGAAAACGACGACGTGGCACGGCATTCGGCGGACGTACGCTCGAACGACTCGGTGCAGCGAATCCATATTCGGGTATGGGCGCGTGGTTGGAAGCTCCGGGGTGAGTTCGTCCTGGGGGTGTGTGATGCGTGCTTGGCGTGTCCTGCTCATTGCGGTCCTGCTGGTCTGCGGTTCGGCGACCGGTTTCGCGCATGCCGGTCCGATACCCGCCGGCCCGCCGAATCCGCCCGCACTCCCGGCGATTCCGGGAATCGACGCGGCCACGGTGCAGCGATGGATCGATGCGGTGGTTCCCGCGCCGCCCATCGTGGCGCCGGCGGATCCGATCGCGGCCTCGCCGGGGACCTCGGCGAATCTGGCGCTACTGCAACAGGCGGTGATGCCCGCCCAGGTCGGGGACCCGATGTTCGACCAGTGGCCGCCGGACCTGGCCGCCGAAGCCCCCGGCGCGATCATCGCCGTGCGTGATGTGACCGCGACGGCGGCTCCGCTGCTGGCGGTACCGGTCCGGCAGGTGCTGCTGCTGAAATTCCGCACCACCGACGCCTACGGCGGCGCCTCCTTCGCCACGGCCACACTGGTGATTCCGGCGGCGGCGTGGACGGGCCGGGGCGAGCGGCCGGTGGTGGTGAACAACCTGGCCATCGATGCGCTCGGACGAGCCTGCACCCCGGGATACTCGCTCGCCCACGGCTTCAACGCGCATACCAGCTTCGGTGACGATCTCCCGCCGACCACGCAGTTGGCGGTCCTGCGCGGATACGCGGTGCTCATTCCCGACCACGAAGGGCCGCGAATGGCCTATGCCGAACCCTACGTCGCCGGACATGCGGTACTCGATTCGATTCGCGCGCTGCGCAATCTGCGCCCCGAGGAGTTCGGAGCCAGTCGTTTCGCCATGCACGGTTACTCCGGCGGAGCCATCGCCACGCGCGGCGCGGTCGGGCTGATCGCTTCCTACGCACCGGAATTGGCGACAGTGGTGGCCGGTGCCGCGCTGGGCGGCGTACCCGCCGACTACCGCATCCTGGCCCGCAGTATGAACGCGAATCTCGCCTCGGGCGTGTTCCTGGCGGCGACGTTCGGCGTGGCCAGGGAACGTCCGGAGATCCTGGCCCGGATGAACAATCTGGCGCGCTGGGTGGCGATCTCACCGTTGAAGGACAGCTGTACCAGCGTCTTCGCGCCGGTCGGCCTGCTGATGCTGCCCGCCGACGTCGCCGCGGACGTCCCCGATGCGCTGCACAGTCCGGTGGCCGATCAGATCTACACCGTCACCGCGATGAGCGGGATGAAATCGCCTGTGCCGCTCTATGTCTATCAGGGCGAGCAGGAGTTCTGGATCCCGGCCGAAGGCGCTCGCGACTACTACGCGCAGCAGTGCGCGCTGGGGGCGCGGGCGACGTACCGGAGCGTACCGGGCGAACATCTGCTCGCCGACGCACTCGGCTACCCCGAGGCCGCGGCCTGGCTCGACCAACGGCTGCAAGGGATTCCGGCCCCCGACGGGTGCTGAGAAGTTCGGCGTTTGTGCGCCGCCCCTAGGTGCTCGGCGGTCGGTTCATGAATTGTCATCGGATCAACTCGTCCCGGCCCCGCACCGGTTCCGTAGCCGTATCGTGATCTGCACGCGGCGCCGGTGTTTGCGCGGTCGGCGCCGCGAACAGGTGTCGGTGCCGTACCCGGAACAGGAAGGAGTGCGCCCGGTCCGGTCGTGACACCAGCCACCGCCGGGTGGTGCCCCGAAACCACACACCCGGTGAACGTACCTCCGCACCGCGGCAACTGGACTTCCAACCCCTCCCGCCACTGGTGCGTGTGCGTGTGGATCCGACCCGCCGGACGCAACCCTCACCCCAGCGTCCGGCGGGCTTGCGCGCAGGCCATTCCCCTTGTGGCCGCCGAGGACGCTTTGCTTTGCTCGAAGGAGTACGTGTGGGCACCGCCTGGACCGATCGGATTCATTCGCGCGGGCTCGGTTCCGGCGCGTTATGACCCTTCGCGCTCCCCTCGCCGCGGTGGCGGCGCTGCTGGCCGGAACGATTCTCGCCGCGCCCGTCCGCGCCGATCCGGTACCCGCCGCTCCGCCCGCGGTGGGTGCGGCGACGAGCCGATCGGCCCTGCTGAGCACCGAGACTCGCGGACCGCACTGGGAGCGTCTGTCCGTGCGCTCGGCCTCGATGCGCCGGGTGATACCGGTCGACGTGCTGCGCGGTGCGGGCCCGGGACCGCATCCCGCGCTGTATCTTCTGGACGGCGTGGACGGCTCGCCGACCTCGGACTGGCTGACCAAGGGTCACGCCGCCGAGTTCTTCGCGGGCAAACCGGTGGACGTGGTGCTGACCGGTGACGGCGTCGGCAGCATGTACAGCGACTGGGAACATTACGACCGCACCCTCGGCCTGAACCGGTGGGAGACCTTCCTGATCGATGAGCTGCCGCCGATCGTGGAGTCCTATCTGCGCACCGACGGTCGCCGTGCGGTCGCGGGCGTGTCCATGGGCGCGCAGGGGGCGATGATGCTCGCACAACGGCATCCGGGCTTCTTCCGCGCCGTCGCCGGGATCAGCGGATGTTATTCCACCGCAGACAACGTCGGCGAGGCGGTCACCCGCATCACCGTGGCCTCGCGCGGCGGCAATCCCGAAAACCTCTGGGGGCCGCCGAATTCCCCGGCATGGCTCGCGCACGACAGTCTGCTCGGCGCGGCGAAACTGCGCGGCACCGCGATCTATCTCTCGGCCGCGACCGGCGTGCCCGGCGTGCCCGACCTCGAGGCCATCGCCGATGCCCCGGATGTGCTCGCCGCGCTGCAGCAGTCCGGCGGCGGCGCCGCACTCGAGGCCGGTGCGCTCGCATGCACCCAGCGATTCGCGGAACGTCTTGCGCAACTGCGCATTCCGGCGACGGTCGAGTACGAGCCGACCGGCACGCACGCGTGGCCTTCCTTCAGCGGCGAACTTCCGGCGGCGTGGCACGCCATCGCGAAGGCGTTCCACGGCGAAGCCAGCAAGATCGAGATCCAGGAGCGCTGACCGCCGACGATTTCGGCGCGCGCCGACGGGGTCGTCTTGCGCCGCGGGCGGATCGAATTCTCCGTGATCGTTCCGTGATCGGCGTGTACGGCCCGGCGTCTCGGTGATTCTTTCCCGGCGTACGGACGAATGCGCGTATCGCGCTCCTCCGGCGTATTCGCCCAGCATTGTGCACTCTCACCGGCGGTGACGGGCACGCTAGTGAGATTTCGAAGAGCCCTGGTCGGACCGTATCGAACCCCTGCTGACAGCCCTAGCGTGAGCGCAGTTCGAATGCCCGGAATCGCTTCCCGGGCAACGAAACCGAGAACGTCGTGGTTCTGCAGGAAGGTTTGGAATGAGACGAACTACCCGTGCCCGGTCGTTGCGTGCTGTGGTCCTCACCGGGGTCACACTGCTCACCGTGGGCTTCGGCTGCGCCGGGGCGAACGCCGCCCCGGCGCCGGCTTCCACCCCGCATCCGACCGATCAGACGCTGGCCGACTTCATCGCCCAGGGCTTGAAGAACAAGGCCGCCAAGCCCATCGTCGACACCGGCAGCGCCGGTACGGGTTCGGCGTGCACCTCGGGCAGCGGCGCCGGTTCGGGCAACGGATCGGGTGACTGCTACGGCGGTTCGGGTTCGAGCTCGGGTTCGCAGGGTGGAACATCCTCGGACACAGTCGGTTACGGCCCGGCGAGTACGGCATTCCTGGCCGCCTTCGGCTACTCGCTGCTGCACCCGAACGTGGCCCCGCCGGGAGCCAACGACTGGAGTTGCAAGCCGACCGCGCAGCATCCCGAGCCGGTGGTGCTGGTGCACGGGACGTGGGAGAACGCCTACGACAACTTCGCCTACGTCAGCCAGCCGATCAAGAACGCCGGTTACTGCGTCTACACGTTCAACTACGGTCAGTCGAATCTGCTGGCCGGTGGTGGACTGGGCTCGGTGCTTCCGGGCGCGAACGGCACCGAGAACATCCCCGATTCGGCCAAGCAGCTGGCGACCTTCGTCGATCGCGTCCTGGCGGCCACCGGCGCGCCGAAGGTGAACATCGTCGGGCACTCGCAGGGTGGCGCGATGTCGCGGTGGTACCTGAAGTACGAGGGCGGCGCGGCCAAGGTCGATCACGAGATGACCTTCGGCGCAACCAATCACGGCACCACGCTGGACGGCATCGGCGCACTGGGCCGGGCCATCAACAACTTCGGCATCGACGTGCTCGGCCTGATCGAGATCTTCGTCGGGCACTCCGGCATCGAGCAGACCGTCGGCTCCGACTTCGTCAACAAGCTCAACGCCGGCGGCGACACCGTGCCGGGAGTGAACTACACGGTCGTCGGCACCCGCTACGACGAGGTCACCACGCCGTACAACCTGACCTTCCTGCAGCCCGGACCGGGCGCGACGGTGCGCAACATCACCCTGCAGGACGGCTGTGATCAGGATCTGTCCGATCACCTGACGATGATGTACTCCCCGCGGGTGCTCTCGATCATCCTCAACACCCTCGACCCCAGCGTGCCGTTGACGTGCACCTTCAACCCGTGGCTGCTGGGCGGCGGCGGGAAGCTCTGACCGGCCGATCCGTTCACCACGTTCATGCCTGCCGGGCGCAGCGAATGTCGCTGCCCGGCAGGCATGAGCGCGTCGTACCCCTTTTCCGGCAATGGCCGGGAACAGCACAGAGAGTTCCGATGATTCGAAACATGTTGCGCAGCGGTGTGTTCGCGGCCGTCGTGAGTGCCGTGGCCGCCGTGCTGACCGCGGCGCCCGGCCTGGCCGAGGCCCCCGACGGCTCGGCCGTGACGGGCAGCTGGCAGGTGAACGCGAATACCGTTCAGCTGCGCGTGTATTCGGCGGCGATGAACACCAACATCATGGTGAACGTCCAGCGCCCGGCCGATCCGAAAGCGCCCGCCGGGGTGCTTTATCTGCTCAACGGCGGTGGGGGAGGGCAGGATTCGGCGACCTGGCAGCGCAATACCGACGTGCAGCGGT
>CBJNFW010000026.1:0-45681 GCA_966435935.1 uncultured Nocardia sp. | reverse complement strand
GTCCGGTCATTCAGTCGGGTTCGAAGACGGACGTCACGGATGGTCCGGTCATTCAAGCGGGTTCGAAAACCGAAGTCACCGACGGCCCGGTCACCCAGTCGAGTTCGAAAACCGAAGTCACCAACAACAACACGAGCAGCAGCACCGGTAACCAGGCCGGCCGGTCGAGCACGAGCACGTCCTCGACCGGATCCAGCAGCACGCAGTCCTCGCCGATCAGATCGTCCTCGTCCACGACCGGGAGCACCGGAGACGGCACCACGGCGCGTCCGGCGCTGCGCCTGAACACCGACGTGAGCTCCTTCAACCTCGCCCGTCAGGGCGACGGCGATGTGAGCCCGTTGTCGGACACCTCGCCGTGGAACTCGGAAGACCTCTCACCGGTGAGCCCGATCACTCCCAAGGCCACACCGTCGTTCCCGGGCGGATCGCAGTTCGGCTCCGACCTGTCGACGAATTCCAGTGCGATACGGCCGGTTTCGTCCTCCGATGCGGCTACCACGAGCAGCAGCACGCCGATCCGGGCGTCCAACTCCACCGCATCCCTCGGCGACAGCGGCGGCACCGGTACGCGCAATCCGATCGCGGCCTCGGTCAAGAACACGCCGGGCGGCTCGTCGCTGCAGAGCGGCCCGCGCCCGGCGGTCAACCTGACCGGCGACGGAACCTCCACCCCGGTGCGAGTCGGCGCTGCTCCGGCGACCGGCTCGTCCAATACCGGAAACTCCGGCGGCCGGCCCCTCGGCGACGGCACGACCACCTCCACCCAGTCCGGCGGCCGCGGCTCGAACGACGATCCGGTCACCACCGGCAACGGTCCCCGCGCCGGGGTCGGCGGCGGGTCGAACCGATCCGATCCGCCGTTGGCCCCCTATGGATCCCGGTCCGGCGACGACGGCGGCGGCTCGCACACCGAACCCGCCCCCGGGACCAACCGCGGCGACTCGCAGGACAACGACAACCCCACCTGGAAGCGGAACAAGGACGGCAGCATCACCGTCCGCCTGCCGGACGGTACCGAGGTCCAGGTACAGGACGGCTTCGTATTCGTCGGCGTGCACGGCGGCGTCGAAGGCGGCGGATCCGCCGCACCGCACAACTTCGGTCGGGACGGTTCGGTCCGGATCCCGGGCCCGAACGGGTCCGACGTCACCGTCAAACCGAACGGCGAAACCGAGGTCAACGCCGGGAACGGCAAGAAGACCACCTACCGCCCGGACGGCACGAAGGTGGAAACCGAACCGGGACAACCCACCATCGTCACCAGGCCGGACGGCACCGAGCACATCGTCCCGACCGACCGGCACAGTTGGACGAAGAACGACGACGGCACCTTCACCGCCACCTCGCACGACGGCACCCGGCACACCGTCGACTCCGAGGGCAACATCACGGTCGTGCGCCCCGGGGACGAACACGGGATCTCGATCTCGCCGGACGGCAAGACGGTGCGGCTCGTCGGTCCGGACGGCCACGAAACCGGGAGTCCCGCAGGCAAACCCGGCAAAGGCGCGGGCAAGTTCGAGGAGCAGACCTTCGGCCGCCCGGATCAGACGACGCACACCACGCTCTCCGGCGGCGGGGTGCGCACCACCGGCCCCGATGGCTCGACCACCACCGTGAAACCGGACGGCACAACCGAATTCGCGTCCCCGTCGGGACAGCACACCATCCACACCCCGGACGGCGGCAAGGTCGAATTCGGTCCGGACCGCCCTACGATCGTCACCCACCCCGACGGCAGCACCCACATCGTGCAGACCGATCGCGGATCCTGGAACAAGAACTCCGCCGGCGATCTGCTCGCCAGCTCCACCGACGGCACGTCGCACCTGATCAAATCCGACGGCGGCCCGATTCAGGTGGGACGCAGCGGAGACGATCCGCATCGCTTCACCGTCCATCCGCCGGCGCCGGCGGGCAAGCCCGGTCTCCTCAGCCGGATCACCCCGAGTTTCTCGACGCCGAAGACCAACGACCACAGCGTCGAATTCTTCGGCCGGGACGGGAAATCGGTCACGGTCGAGGTGCAGCCCAACGGCACGGTCAAGACCACCGCAGCCGACGGCTCGACGATCACGATCAAGCGCAACGGTTCCGCGGATTTCGTGGCCGAGGACGGCACGAAGACCGGGTTCGGTTCCAGCGGAAGGGAATCGGGGTCCAAGTCCGGGTGGCAGGGCAGCGTCGCGGCCTGGAACAAGAGCGGCGACGAAGTGCACATCACCGCACCGGACGGCACGCACTTCACCGTCGACAAGGACAAGAACATCACGTTCGGGCACCCGGGCGATCCGCAGCGCACGATCACCATCGATCCCGATCGCTCGATCTCCTTCGACCGGCCCGACACCACGACCCACGCGATCGGTCCCGACGGAACCGTGCGCACCCGGACCCCCGACGGCACCGTAACCACCGTCAAGACCGACGGCACAACGCATTTCGAGCAGCCGGACGGCCACACCACGCTGTCCAAGCCGGACGGCACCGCGGTGCAGAAGGGCCCGGACTCCCCGACCGTGGTCACGACGCACGACGGCACCGAGCAGACACTGCACACCGACGGCGCGGTGACGGTGAAGGATCCGGACGGCACCACCCACTCGATCGGCGACGTCTCGAATCCGTTCGGCGGGCGCAAGACCACGTATCCGGACGGCTCGACCACCACCGTGCCCAAATCGCCGGTACCGACGGGATTCCGGGACCGGATGACCGGACCGCAGCGGCAGCCGGTGACGCTCGACCGGCCCGACGGCACCGGGCTGCGGGTGGACCCGAAGGGCACCGTCAGGGTCACCGATCCGAACGGCACCACCTTCGAGAAGGACGCCAAGGGCAAGGTCATCGTCACCGGGCCCGACGGCGAGGCACTGAAAGGCGGTTCGCCCGTCGAGTCGTTGCACGGGACCGTCGAACTCTCCAACGGCGCGATACTGGAGCACACCTCCACCGGGTTCAAGGTGTTCCACGGCGAGTCGGTGTCCGAAGTCGGCAAGGGCGGGGTGAAATTCACCGACCTGCAAGGTATTTCGCGTGAGACCAGGCCGGACGGGATGGTCGGGGTCACCGAGCCCGGCGGGTCGGTCCGGGAGGTCCGCGCGGATGGTTCGGTGCGGATCACGGCCGAGGACGGCACTTCCTCGGGCAGCCGTCCGGACGGCACCACCTGGACCGTCGACGAGAACGGAAAGGTGCACGTCAACGATTCGGACGGGGTGAAGCAGCCGCCAGTTGACCGGGACAGCCCGTTCGTCGAGGGTGGCAGTCTCACCACTCCGTTCCGTTCCCGGCTGGTGCTGCCCGCGCCGCCGCCGGAACCGGTGATGTTCGTCGCGCCGATGGGACCGTTTCCCGTCCAGTTCATCCCGGAAGCCGATCTGGTGCCGCCCCCGCCGCCGCCACTGGAAATACCGCCACCGTATCTGCCGCCGCCCCCCTTCGTGCCGCCGCCGCCCTTCGTGCCGCCGCCGAACTTCCAGCCGCCGCCGTTCCACTGGAATCCGCCGTGGACGAGCAACTGGGGCGGCGGCGGATACGGCGGCGGTCACCACTCCGGCCCGGATCTGTCGGGTCTGGACCGGACCGCGCGCCGGGCTGCCCGGGATCTGGCGGGTGTGTCGGGCCCCTCGTCGGCTGCCGCCCAGCAGGCCGCCGCCCGCGCGGCGGAGGCGCACCAGGCCGCCGCCGCGGCCCAGCGAGCGGCGGCCGAGCACCTGGCCGCGGGGCTGCGGGGATTGAACTCCGCGCAACTTGCCGGGCTGTCGAATCTGGCCAACCTGCCGGGACTTTCGAGCCTCGGCGGACTGTCCGGACTGTCGCCGTCGCAACTGTCGGGGCTGGCGGGCCTGTCGCATCTGTCGCCGTCGGCGATGTCGGATCTGCTCGGTTCGACGGGTGGCGGCGGGCCACTCGGCCTGGCGAGCCTGCTGTCGGGATTGAACGGTCCCGGTGGACTGTCGGGTCTGAACAACATGCTTTCCGGGCTGAACGGGCTGTCGGGTCTGAACGGCCTGTCGGGACTCGGCAATCTGTCGGGGCTGGGCGGTCAGGGGACCTCGGGCCTGGGCGCTCCAGGTTCGCCGGGCCTGTCGAATCTGCTGAACTCGGCCACTCCGGCCCTGAACGCGCTGCTCAACGCGCTCACCGGACAGAACGGCCTGCAATCGCTTTCGGGGCCCGGACTGCTCGACGCGTTGCGGAACCCGCTCGGTTCCCAGGAGGCATCCGGCTCGGGTGCGGGCGGATCGTCCTCGGGGACGGGCAGCGGCGGCACCGGATCGGGATCGGGCGGAACCGGTTCCGGCGCGGGCGGGTCCGGATCCACCACGGACGGAACGGGTTCCGGCACCGATGGAACCGGGTCCGGCAGCGACCGAACAGGTTCCGGCACCGATGGGACAGGCACGGACGGCACAGGTTCCGGCACGGGCGGTACGGGTTCGGCCACGGACGGAACGGGTTCCGGCACGGACGGCACAGGCTCGGGCACGGACGGAACAGGCGATCAGCAGCCGGGATCACCGTACGGAGCCGACGCGAACAAGTCGATGGCCGACGTCACCAGCGATGACGGCAGCAACGGCGCCCACCACGGTTCCCCCGGTTCGCTGGACGACGGGACCGGTTCCCCGGACCCGTCGAACCAGAGCGATCCGCTCACCCAGAACGATCCGAACGCCCAGAGCCCGAATGGATTCGACGACCAGAGCATGCCGAGCTCGGGCGGTTCGGGTTTCGGCGGTTCTGGTGGTATGGGTGGTATGGGTGGTGGTCCGGAGACGGCCGAATCCAAGGGCCCCAAGGACCGCAAGAAGGATCGCAAGAAGGACGACAAGCGAAAACGCAAGCGGCCCAAGGCCGTCCTGATGCCCTCGCCGGACGAGGAAGTCGGGGTCGAGGGTCCCGAGGCCGATGTGGACGTCAAGTTCACCCTGGGGGAACCCCTACTGCCGCAGGCGGGTTCCCGAGATCCGGACAAGCGGAAGGCGAAGCCGAAGCCCGAGGCGACGCCGGTGACGACGATTTCGGAAGGCGAGCCGTAGGGTTCCGACGGCGAACCGAGGGCCCCGAGTACGAGCTATCGGGATTCCGACTAGGGCAGCAAGCTCGAAACACGTTAGTGACCTTGATGAGGGAGTAGGAAGCAGATGGCTGACGGCACCGGCACCAGCGGGAGCATCGGCACAACGACCGGTGGGCCCGGCGATACCACACCGGAGGATTCGTCGGACTGGCAGTACTTCGCGAACAACCCGGGTTCTGTCGGCATCAGCACCGCACCGGGGATGAGCGCCGACTACCAGGTATTCAAGGACAGTGCCGCGGCGATCCACGAGCTGATCAAGCAACTCGACTCTTACCACAAATACATCACCGACAACCAGCTGAACGCCATCAAGCCGATCACGAACTACGCGCTGGATCCGGCCGGTCCCGAGCTGACCAATATCTACAACCAGAAGGGCACTACGATCCTGACCGGGATCGAGGGCCTGCAGAAGATTCTGACGAATATGCAGGACACCTTCATCGGGGCGCTGAAGGCTTATCAGACTGCTGAGCACAACTCCTCGGACGACTTCACCAGCATCACCAATGCCGGGGTCAAAAACGATCCAACGAGCCGCACACCACCGGACCCGTCGCAGTTCTCGGTGGGCAACGGTGATATGCCGGATGCGCCGACGACACCGCAGAACCATGATCAGAGCCAGACGGTCCAGATCAACGATGCCAGCTCGTGGACTTACGACGACTTCTACTACTTCGATCGGTCGATGATCGGCAGTGACTGGAACACCGACGCCGCGGCCGTCCGCTACGGGTGGGTGGCCACGCAGATGGCCAACGACTTCTCGAACGTTACGCAGCAGTTGTCGAAGATCACCGGCGATATGTGGACGGGCACGGGCGCGACCGCGGCCATGGCCGCGATCCAGCGTTTCGAGAACGGTGCGACGGCGTTCAGCAACAGCATCAGCGAACTGGCCTCGGTCCTGAAATACACCAGCGGCTTCCTCAAGGCCACATTCGATCAGATGCCCACTGACACCAGGGAAAATCAATCCGGTTACGCCGACTGCACGATCAAGAAGTGGCGCCAGAAGGCTCTGGACGCATACAACAACGACTACAAGGTCGGCATCCAGAACGCGATGAAGGCCCTGCCGTACATCACGGTCCTCGGCTCGGGCACCGGGAATACCAGTTCGAGCGGCTCGAACAGCAGTAGTACCAGCACGACCAGCAGCGCGAGCACCACCGCCAGCGCGAGCACCAGTGCCAGCGGTTACGGTAGCGGCAGCGGTTACGGCAGTGGTAGCGGTTACGGCGGTGGCAGCGGCTATGGCAGCGGCTACGGCAGCGGTGCCGACTCCGGTTACAGCGCAGGCTATTCCGCGGGTTACGGGGCTGGTTATTCAGCAGGCTATTCGGCCGGTTACGGCGCTGGATATTCCGCCGGTTACGCCGCGGCACAGGCAGCGGCGAGCAGTGGCGGCGCGGGCGGCTACGGCGGCGGTACCGGTGGCGGGACCAGTGGTGGCACAGGCGGCGGCACAGGTGGTGGCACAGGCGGTGGTGGCACCGTCGGCAGTTACGGGGGTTACGGCGGCTCCAGCGGCGCCGCGAGCGGTACGGGCGGCGGCACCGGTGGTACGGGCGGCGGCACCGCCGGCAGCTACGGCGGTGGTACCGGCGGCGGTACCGGTGGTGGCGTCGCCGGCAGTTACGGCGGCGCCGGTTCCAGCCACCCCTACGGCGCCTACAGCGGCGCCGGGGCGACCAGCGGCGCGGGCGCTGCCGGTGGCGGCGGCAGCTACGGCGGCACCGCGGGTGGCGGCGGCACCACCGCCGGCGGTGGCGGTTCGGCAGGCATGGGCTCGGCGTACATGGCCGGTTACTCCGCCGGCCTCGCGGCCGCATCCAGCGTCACCGGCGGTTACTCCGGAATCGGGGCATACTCCGGAATCGGCGCTTCCGGACTCGGTTACGGCAGCGGTGCCTACGGAAGTGGTTACGGCAGCGGTTACGGTTCGTACGGTTACGGCAGTGGCTACGGCAGCGGTTACGGGTCGTACGGTATGAGCGGCTCGGGCTACGCCGCCGGTTACAACGCGGGCTACTCGGCGGGCTACCTGGCCGCCGAAGAGGCGCTGGGCATGTCGGGGGCGTCCCCGTACAGCGCGCTGTCCGGGCTGGACTCGCTGGGCAATACGCTCGGTGGTGCGCTCTCGGGCATCCTGCCCTCGCTCCTCAACGCCGCGACCTCGGGCCTGGCCAATGTGCCGGGCATGCTCAACAACGCGCTGAGCAGCATCGGCCAGGGGCTGACCGACGCCGGGAACGCGCTCGGCGCGGCCGGGCACGATGTCTCCAATGCCGTTGGCGCGGCGCTGGATCCGAACGGTTCGCCGGACGTGTCGAAATTGTTTCCGCGCGCGGCCGGCGGCAGTACACCGTTCACTCCCGACCATCAACTCGACGCGTCGAATGCCAACGGTCCGAGCATGCCGGGTATGCCCGGGCCCATGGGCGGCAGTCAACAGGCCAACAGCAACAAGGAACACAAACGGGCGAAATTCCTCGATGGCGCAACGAATCTCGATGAAATCCTCGATCCGGTCGACAAGGTCAGGCCGGTGATCGAGCCGTGAATCTGTCGTGGAATTTCACCGGTATCGAATTCCAGGTGCTCTGTGAGAAGTACCGCGAGGGCCAGATGCCGGACCCGCTGTTCTGGACGCTCGACGAGCATATGTCGATCGACAAGTCGGCGGCACTGAAAGCCGAGGTCTGGGAGGAGCTTCGGGCCAAGTGGGATCCGGCCTGGGACTCGATGATCGATGTCATGTGCGCCCCGGAGATCTACATTCGGCTGCACGGCTGGGACGAGCGGGATATGAACAACGGCCAGAAGTGCATGTACATCCATTTCGCGCGCAGTGGCGCACAGGCGTTCAAATTCGAGCAGAAGCCCGGAAAGACGTACTGGCACACCGACGGATACATCGTCACCGAGTGCGATCCGCGCAGTCTGGCCTCCGAGGTGGTCAAGGCCCTGCCGCCCACCGAAGCGGGCAGCCTGCCCAGCACCCCGATCATCATCGATCCGGCCGAGCACGTCGGCCACGGTGGCGGAAGCTTCTTCAAGGACGACGACGAGGATCCGCCCGCCGTCGCCTCCACGAAGTTCTTCAACATGCCGGCCAGCAAGACCGGGACGTTGCGCGTCGTACAGGGCCGTTCGAAATTCGGCCCGCGCGGAATTCAGGAGACGAAGCTGCTCTGGCGCGACGTGATCGGCGACGGCCGCTACGTGATGAATATGGATGGTTCGCCGGTGGCTGTCGGAATCGGTCGCGCCGCGCTCGCCAACAAGATCCAGCAGCAGATCGACAATTTGATGGAGCGGCTCGATACCCATTGGGAGAGCGGACGTCCCGAGGATCGTTGGTGAGGCGGTCGCGGATGATGATCAGAAAGGAAGAATTCGATGGGTAAACCGGTCGAAGTCGACACCACGAAACTGCGGCAGGCCGCGGGCACGATGAACGATGTCACCAGCCGGGTCACCACGGTCATCAACACGCTGAAGAACGGCCTGAACGCCAAGGGATATCCCTGGGGCCACGACCATTACGGCGACAAGTTCACCGGCGGCGAGAGCGGTTACACCACCTCCAGCAAGAACCTGTTGGCAGGCGGGGACAATATGGTGGCCTCACTCGGCAAGTTCGGCACCGGTATGACCGATGCCGCGCAGAAGATGGACGATATGGACCACTAGTCCCGGGTTTCGGCCGCGGTCGTTTTCGAAGTATTGGCTCGTCGTTCACGTCGATCGGCGATACCGTTGAATAGCGTGACGGTCGGTGACACGGCATGATTGCGCGTGTCCGTGATGAGGCAGGCCGTTGCGGCACACAGGAGGGTTCGAGCACATGACCGATCCGCACCAGGAGGCCCCGAAGGGCCAGGACGCGCCGGACGTCACCTTCAGCCTGGGCGGTCTCCTGGGTGGGGACACGTCCGGCGACCCCGCGGCCCCGGCCGCGGGGCCGGCGGCGGACGCGAGTGCCGCGCCGACGCCGCAGGCCGCTGCCGAAGCGCCACTGGACATCTCGCTCGTGGACGAGGAAGCGCCCGGTGCCGCCCCCGCCGCGCGGCAGCCCGCTGCCGAGGAACCCTCCTCCATCGAGCAGCAGGCGACCCAGCTCGCGCACACCATCGCCCGCGAACTCGCGGTCGCCGGCCCGGAGGGCTGGAGGCGGCTCGAGGCGTACTTCGCCATCACCGTCGCGGGCGGGGTGACCTACACCCTGTACTACGACGACGCCGATCGGGTGGCGCGGCGCGAACCGTCCTCGGAGATCCTCGATCTGGTGCAGATGCAGCGCGAGGTTTCCGCGCAACTCGGTGACGGCCCGTGGTGGCGGATGGAGATCCGGCTCGATGTCGCCGGTCACATCGAGGCCGACTACGACTACGGTGACGAGCCGTTCCCCGAGGATCAGATGCTGGTCCCGGACGCGTATCTGGCGGACCTGCAAGCCTTTCCGCGTGAGCGGCTGCCGGTGTGGTTGGCCGCGTACGTCGGTCACGACAACCGGCAGTGGCGTTCGCCGCAGCAGGCCGCGCAGAACGCCCGCGCGGATCGGGAGGCGGGCGTCGTCCCGGTCCCGTCGTACGACGATTTCCCTGTGCTGCCGGTGTTCTGGTCGCGCTGGGCCACTATCGCGGCGGCCTTCGTCGCGATCGGCTCGGACTGGGGGCCGCGGGTGCTGCCCGCGCTGGGCGTTTTCGAGGGCGCCTCGCGCAGCGGCTCGACGCTGTACATCCTGCCCGGCGGGCGCGCGGTGCTGTCCGGCGGCGTCTGGGACGCACCCGCGCTGGATGCCGCCTACAACGATGGTGAACCGATGCCGGACCTGTATTCCGGTGCGCCGGAATGGGTTGCGAACCAGGTCCTGAATCCGCGCGCGGCGCGCGGGCTGATGTCGTTCTGCTACTGGTGGGATCGCGACAGCTGGTATCGCGGCGAATCGCCGACCTCCGACCAGATCAGCTCCGCGATTCCGGGCGTGTGGTCCGCCGATACGGTCGCCGACGTGCTGTGCGGCGTGGTGAGCAACGATCCGAGCACTGAACAGCGCACTGCCGCAATGAATCTGGTGTCCGCCGCCGAGGCGGGCGTGGTCACCCGCGAAACCCTCACCGCGCTGTTCGACGACCCCGCCGACGATATCGACGGCGCCCTCTACCAGTTGTCGCTGGCGGGTCTGGTGACCGGCGATCCGGTTGCGCTGTCCCAGGATCGGGCCATCGCCCTGGTGCGCGAGCACATCCTGAGCCTGGGCATCGACACCACCAACTACCCGGTCGAGGAGCTCGTCGCCGAGCGCCTGAACGTCGGCTGGATGGTCTTCGTCCCGGTCCCGGAGGGCGAGATCGCCATCGGCCGCGCGATCTTCTACATCGCCGACGACGGAGTGATCGAACAGTCGTCCTCGTCCACAGCGCCGTCTGTCTACGCCACGGGTTTCGAGGAGCGTTTCCACCAGCGGCAGACCGGTGCGGCAGCCGATCTATCGATTTGATCCGGCGCCGCGCGGCCCGGGCGCGGCGGGGGAGCGAGTCAGGCGGATTCGTCCTTGATGCTGCGCACCATGGTCACGATCTCGCTGTTGATCAGGTTGATCAGGTGATCCTTGTCCGCGCAATGGGCGACGTTCGGCGTATCGGCCGAGGTGACGTATCGGCCGTCCTCGCTGACGTCGCGCCAGTGTAGGGCCCGCTGAATTCGCCCGCGCGGGCCGAATGCCGAACGCATCTGGCTGATTTCGATCATGCCCCGGGTGGTGACGGGCATGCTCATGAATCGACGCGCCGTGTCGGCGGAGCCGAGCTGGATGGGTTCCAGCACCGCGGATCGGCCGTAGGCGTAATCGGTGGCGGTTTCATCGGTGTCATCGATCTCGGTGTCTTCGTTCGAGAGCACGACCTCGGGGATGCGTCCGGCGTTCATCTCCGGCAGATTCGCCACGATGGCGTCCGCCAACCGCACTGCCTCACACTCCGTCGCGACGAAACCGCCGCTGTGCCAGAATGTTTCGCCCGGCTTTTGCCGAACGACCCAGCCGTGCGGGCCTTTTCGAGCACCGAACAGCCGAATGGCGGCCTTCGGATCGAGGATGTCCACACCGCTGTACCCACGGACGGTGACGAGTATGTCGGCGGTCGTCAGCACGTCGAACAGCGCACCGATGCCCTCCCGTCGGAGTTGCTGTATGCGGTCGGCGATACGTAATTGGGCGTGCTCCAAGGCATCCAGAGTTCGGATATCCGTGGTGTACGACAACGGAAGCGGGACCATGTTGCCGTCTGCCCGGTTCCAGAGCGTGACGAACTCCAGGTCGGTGAGATCCCACACCCGCGTCACCGGTCCACGACGGGCCGGGCGACGACCACGGGATCACCGAGCGCCTCGTCGAGGTCCTCATCGGACTGCAGATAGTCCGGCCGCTTGTACTTGTCGTCGTCCTTACCGCCGCGCCCGGCGCCGCCCATGGCGGGCATACCCATACCCGGCATTCCGGTGGTCGACGCGGCAGCCACCGAATGAGTGGTGTCGGCCAGTTCGCCCTCCGTGGCGGCGCTCAAAGTGGCGCTGGCCCTGGGGAACAGCTTCGACGAGGCGAGCGCGGCATCCTTCGAGATCGTGTCGAGGGGCGAGGAGAGTCCATCGCCTCCGCCACCGCCGCCACCGCCTCCGGCCAGGCCGGTGAGCGCCTTCTTGGCCTCGTCCGCCAGCTCCCCGGGCGTTTTCTCGAGGTCCGCCAGGCGGGCCGCGGCCTGCTGCTGGGTCTGCTGCAACTGCGACTGTGCGGTGGACATGAGCGAACTGAGCAACTGCTGGCCCATCGACAGGGCGGTGCCCAGCTGGCTGAACACATCAGTGCTCGACGACGTCCCGCTGCCGCTGGTTCCGAAAGCGCTGCTCCCCGAGCCGGAGCCGGACGTGGCTCCGGGGTAGGTGCTCCAGCCCTGCGAGGAGGAGGTGCCGGAAGTGCCCGTCGATCCGTAGCCGGTTCCGTACGGACTGTTGCTCGCGGACTGCTGTTCCAGTTGAGCGAGTTTGGCGTTGGCTTTCTTGGCCGCGGCGGCAGCCGCACGGCTGCTGGCGCTGCTGGAGCCGTCGGTGTTGCCGCTCCCGCTGGGGGTGCTCGGGTTACTCGGAGTGGACGGGGTGCCGTTCTTGTTCTTGTTCTTGTTCGGGTCGCCGGTATTGTCGGGTGGCGGTGGCGGGGCGGGATTGGTGGCCAGCGCCGGCGGCGATGTCAGCATCGGAATGGCCGACGATGCGGTGGCGACCGCTTTGACATAGGTATCGTCGAATTCATTGATCGCATCGGCGCGTTTTTGTTCGGCAACGTGGATGTCCACGTCCACATTGGACATGCTGGCTTCGCTCAGAGTGCCGTTGGCGATCTTGTCGATCGTATCCTGCGCGTTCGCGATCGCGTGATCGTACTCATCCAGGTCCGGCTTGATCTTGCCGATCGCCTCGCTCGTTTTACCGACCACCGCATCCAGAGCGTCGCCGATCGTGTTGAATTGTGACACCAAGCCGTCGCCCTTGGTGCCGATAATTCCGGACTGAAAAGCCTTCGCGTTGTCGATCGCGGCGTCGTGACCTTTTCCGGTCCAGTCCGATACGGCTGACGTCAGGCTTGTGAAAAACGTATCCGCCGCGCCCTGCAGATCGCTGGCAGCTTTTTTCCACGCCGCAGGCTTGATCTGGTTCTTGGTGTCCGGATTGGCGACAAAGGTCCTCAGTCTTTCTTCCCACTGGCCGGCGCCCAATTCCAGGACAGGGTTCTTCACACCTTGACTCACCTGCTGTTTTGCGCGCGCCAGCAGTTGATCGGGGGTGGGATTATTGGGGTCGTGTGTATCGTCGTTTATATTGACGGGATCCGGCACTTTTGTCTTGGGAATGTAATCCGGTCCCTGGTCCTCGGTGCTGCCCCCCAACGTGTAGCGCGACTGTTTGTAGCCGTCGATCAGGGAATCGCTCGGTTCTTTGTAGGGCGATTTCACCATGGCGTCGAGGCTCGCGGACCATTTATGGCCGAGGTCGACCGAAGACGATGAAACGTCGACCAGTGCCGAAAACTCGTCGTCCGCCTCCTTGGTGCTGCCGTACAGGTTGCCGGCCTTGCTCACCTTATCGGCGTTGCCCTGGTCGGTGGCGTTGTAGAATTTTCCGACCTGGAGGAACGCGTTACCGAAGTGGTTGAACGCGTCTCGGGTGTTCTTGAGGATTTCGTAAGCGGCGAGCCCGGCGCTGTAGAACTCGCCGCCCAATGATTTTCCGGAATCCACGGCGCTGATCGGATCGTTGTTGGTGATCCCGGCGGTGACCAGGTCGTACATGATCGTCTGCAGTTGTACGTACCCGTCGGCGCACACCTGCGCGGCCTTGCCCATCACGTCCTCCGGCACCGAGATGGGGTCCGTGGTGAACTGCCACTTGGGGACGTCCGGAGCCATCGCACTCCTACCTCTCTGCGATCACGTCATCCGCTGTGCCGGCGGTCCGCCCGCACGTGGGATAACCGTGAGCCCCCACACCCGAACGGAAGACGAACCGCGCCCGCGGCTCGCTGGTGTACCACACCCGCCCACCCCATCCTGACATATATCGGCGACAGGCGCGCCGGGATATTGCCGCGTCGACAACCCTGCGCAGGCACTGTCCGCGGCCTTCGGACAGGCGGATATGGCAACGCGCGGCGTATTCTGAGGCGGGCGCGGCCGACGAGATGAACGAATGGGGATCCTGTCATGAACGCGGAGAACTTCGGGCCGGCAATGGATCCGGTCGTGGGCGAGCAGGCGGCTCAGGAGGAGTCCGGCGACGGTGCCCCGGTCGCCGAGCAGGCGCAGCAGCCGGTGCTCGTGGAGTGGTCCGCGGCCAACCGGACCGGGTCGATCTCGGTGCGAACCACCGAACAGGGTCTGCCGCTGGGGATTTCGGTGGATCCGGCCGAATTGCGGCGCGATCCACAGGCTTTGGCGGCCGAGGTGTTGCGGCTGTGCAAACAGGCGGCGAATCGTGCTGCGCTGGCGCGGCGGGCGGAACTCGAGGAGGCCGGGGTCGCGCCGGAGGCGTTGCGTCGGATGGGGCTGCCCACCCCCGCGGAGGTCGCGCAGAGCGAGCTCCAGGAGGAGGACGAGTACGAGACCGAGCCGGACAGCTGGCTGCGGTCCGTCTGAGACGGTCCGGCCCGTCCGAACGACGAAAACCCTTGGGAGGAGCCTCATGTACGAAACGATGGACGAGCTCGAGGCCAGCGTTCGCCGGCGGCTGTACCGGCTGCGTGACCTCGGTGATCAGATGGCGGGGGTGCGCGCTCGCGAGACCGCGCCGGACGAATCGTTGACCGTCGAGGTCGACGGCAACGGCGCGCTCGTGGATCTGCAACTGTCCGAATCGATTTCGCGGATGACCCCGGAACAGTTCGAGAACACTCTGGTGACCACGGCGTATGCCGCTGCGCGCCAAGCCTTTGCCGAACGTGCCGATCTGGTTAATACGTTCAATGACGAGGTTTCGAGCTGGTGAACTTCTGACCGAAGGCCGCAGGCCCTGGGCTACGAGGGCAGCAATTGCGTAGCGCGATGAGCGCGGCTCCGCTTACCATTGGTGGCAAGTAAGGATTTTCGTCACCGGATCGGGGTTTTACGATGGAGCCTTTTGTCACAGTGCCGGATGCCATCCGCGGATACGGCGCGTCGTCGGCCGCGATGGCGACGACGATCGCCACGGTCGGCAATGTCGACCAGGTCGCCACCGTGGGTGCGGCGGTGCCGGTGTTCGGCTTGATCGGCCAGGATTTCCTGGCGGCGTTCGCCTATGCGCAGGCCAACCACATCTCGTCGGTCAACGAGCTCGCCGACGTGCACGCCGGAACCGCGCTCGCCGCCTTCACGGCCGCGGATCACTACCAGGCCACCGATGACGACTCCGCCGCGCACCTCGGCTCGGTATAAGCCCGATGAACGCGCCACTCGACCCCAGCATCTCGGATCTGCTGCGGGGTAGCTCACTGGCGCCGATGATGGATCAGCCGGTGAGCCACATCCTGCACAGTATGGGATTGCCGCAGCTGCCGACCATTCCACCGATGCCGCCCCTGCCGGGATTGCCGCCGATGCCGGTGATCGACCTGACGGCGATCGTCCGCCCGCTCACCGACATGGCCTCGAGTTTCGGCACCGGGCAGTTCGGCGGCGCCGCCGTGCACCCCGCTGTCGGTGTCGCACCGGTGCCCAGCAATCCGGTGAATGTACCTGCGGTACAACATAATTCACCGACGCCGCAGGCGAACGCACCGCAGGCGGCCGCGCCGCGGCCCGCGACCCCGGGGGCCCCCGCGGGCGCCAACGCGCCGGGCGCGCCGACCGCCGCGCAGCCGAATGTCGATCCGACCCAGGTACTCACGGCGATCACCACCGGCCTGCAGACCGCCATGCAGCTCGGCATGTCGGCACTGCAGCTGGTGATGCAGATGTGGCAGGGCCAGGGCGCGCAGCAGGCGGCCTCGACCGCCGCGCGCACGGAGTCCACCGGTAACCAGCTGGCCGCGCAGAGCACCGGGCAGAAGGCGATTCTCGGCGCGGGCGCGACCTCGGTCTTCACCGGCGGCGCGCTGATGGCGACCGTGGTCGGCAAGTACATGACCACGATGGCCCTCACCGCACCGGCTCTGTCGGTGCCCGGTGGTGCGGCGTTCGTGGTCGCCGAGACGGCCGAAGCCATCGCCGAGGCGCTCGCGGTGATCACCAAGACGCGCGTCGAGCTGACCATCCACTCGGCCAATATGACCGAGGCCGGGCAGAAGGTGGCGGTCAGCACCGCACCCACCGGCGTCAACGCGGCGTCCCGGGCGGCGACCGCCGCGGATACCGCATCCGCCACCTCCGGCTCGTCCAGCAGCGAACTCCAGCAGCTGATGCAACTGATCACGCCGGTGGGCCAATTGCTCACCACCGGAGCGCAATCCGCGACGCAGCTGGGGGAGGCGGCCAAAACTCTCGTCCCCGGCATCACCACGACACCCACGGCGGCTGCGCTGTCCGGCGACAAGACCGCGCTGGGTGCGTACAAGGGATCGGATTCGAAGAGTTCCGACGCCGTCGGCGGTGCCGGCGTCGGCGGCGCCGGCAGCATCGCCGCGGTTCCGGCGACGCCGCTCACCCCGTACGTCGGAACCCAGCTGGCCGGCGGCGCCACCGCCGGGCCGGGCGCGGGGGCGGACTCCGAGGCGCTCGCGGCCGAGCCGGTGGCGACATCGACCCCGTTGTCCGCCGCCAGCCCCATGATGCCGATGGGTGGTGCGGGCGCCGCCGCGGTGGCGGCCAGAGGTGTCGGTGGTGCGGGCGATGCCGATGGCGGGACGAACAGCAATCTGGTCACCGGGGTTAACGGTGATGAGGTCATAGGCGATCTCAAAGGTGCGACGTTGCCCGTGGTCGGCGCCTACGTCCGGGCCACCGAAGCGCCACCCGACAAAGAACTGACGTTGTGATGGTGCAGCGCAAACCAATTGGAGGGATCGTCATGACAGACAACAACTTCGACGGGGTGTATTTCAGCCCGGCTGCCGCGACCGACGCCGCGGGCCGGCTGGACGCGCTGGCCCAGCGCCTGCAGCAGGACATGCAGACCAGCAAGACCGCGCTCACCGTTCCGGCGGCCGGGACCGACGAGGTGTCGGTGCGTGCCGCGCACACCATGAACGAGGTCGCGGGCTCGTTCTCGACCAGTGCGGATGCGGGCGTACTCGAACTGCAGAAGCTGGCCGCCTCGCTGCGGGCCCAGGTCACGCATTTCGATCGGGTCGAGAACGAGAACACCACCGGGATCGAGCAGGCACGGTCGGTCTAGATGATCGAGCCACCGCAGCCCGGATTCACCGGGGTCGTCTGGGAGGCGCGCGAACCCGACCGGCTCGCACGCGATCTCGACACCGGCCCCGGTCCGCTTCCGATGGCCGAGGCCGGTGCCGCCTGGTCCCGCCTGGCCGTCGGTTTCGCGGCTGCGGCGGCCGAGTACGAGGCGATCGTCGTCAGCCTGCGCGGCGCGTGGCAGTCGATCAACAGCGCCGGTGTGCACGACCGCATTTCGGCGTTGCGTGATTGGCTGGCCGGTGCCGCGCAGGCGGCGGCCGCCAATGCCGCCAAAGCGCAGGAGCATGCCGCGGCCAATGAGCTGGCTCGCCTGACGATGCCGAATATGGCCGACATCAAGGCGATTCAGGAAGCGCAGCAGATGTTGCAGCTGATCGGCGTCTCGCTGGGCGCACCGATCCAGGCGATCGCGGCGGTCACCGATACCGATTCGGATATGGCCAAGGCCACGGCGTCCCGGGTGATGCGCGTCTACGAGGCGGCCACCGAGCCGCTGGCCACCCCGTGGGTGCAGGACCATCCGCCGCAGCTGACCACCGGTGCCGCGCTGGCGGCCGAGCAGGCCGGAGCGCAGGCGCCGAAACTGCCCAGGCCCGAGGGCGTCACGATACTGCCGCCGAATTTCGATCCGGCCGCGTTCGCCATCGCGCCGCCGGCCAAGACCGCTTACCGCGCACCGTCTTTCGTGGAGTCGGCGACCACGGCCGAGGAGGCCGCGGAGGTCGTTCCGGCGTCCGCGACCGGTTCCGCGAGCCCGATTCCCGCCGGCGGCGTCCCGGGCGCGGTCGCACCGGCCGCGGCGGGGTCGACGTTGCAGAACGAGGAGCATCGCGCCGGAATCGCGGTGGAAGGTGCGGACGCGATCGGCATCGACAACGGAATCGTCAGTGCCCCTGCTGTTCTCGGTGGTTCGACCGCCGCGCCGCAGCAGACCGCACAGACCGCGCCGGGTACCGCTCAGCCCGGAGCGGCCTGATGACGACGCTCACCAACGACGGCCTGTTCGCGGTGGCCGAGCGTCTCGGTGTGCAGACCCTGCCGGTGGTGCTCGCCGTTGCGCCGCAACACGATTCGTACGACGACTGGCAGGCGGCGCAGCAGGAGGCGATCGCCGGACTGACCGAGGCCGGGGTGTTCGACTCCTACGGCGAGGTGAGTCCGGATCTGGCACAGGCGTTGTTCGTCCTGGCGCAGCCAGAGCGCGAACTGGTGGCGCGGATCTACCGCGTCGCGCCCGATCGTGCCGGCGCGGAGCCGAGCGAACCCGCCGACGTGGTGCGAGTGTGCTTGGCGCGCAGGGGAGAAGACCACGCGATCGCCGTGCGTACCGGCGACGATTTCGAGCTGGCGACCTTCTGGTCCGACGGTTCGGGCGAGTCGCTGGCGCGTCCGCTGCTCGGTGCGCTCGGATCGTGCGCACCGGCCGAGATTCCCGATTTCAATGTGCCGTCACAAGATCTGAGCGAGCGGCTCAGTGCGGCGAACACCGCCACGGAGTATGCCGACGCCTGTTATGCACTCGGCGTGCCAGATCGCGAGGCCACCATTCTCGGACTGGCCTTCGAATCATGTTATGCCTACGCCGAAATCGTGGCTTACACGCACGAGGACGGCATTGCCACCCGGACGCCGGGCGCCGTCGCGATGTACGACACCGGCCGCGGCCGGATTATCGCCATTCCGGCGCTGGCGCCCGATCAGCAGTCTTGGTCGACCGTCACATCGGGTACGGATCACCGGATCGCGCAGGCGATTTCGGCGCTGATCCAGTTGTTGCCCGGGGAAAGGTGGCTGCGGCTATAAGTTCTGAAATATGTCCGGAAGTCTTCTATTCTGAGGAGGTCGGACGACCTCCGAACAGCAGTAAACCGTGATGAAAGGTTGGGAAAATGGCAGGCGCAGTCGGTCTTGATAAGGCCGCCATCGAGAAGGTGGCCAACGACATGGACACCTCGATCAACAACATTCGTAACCACATCCAGAAGATCGAAGATGCCGCCGACGCCGCCAAGGCCGGGTGGCACGGTGACGCGAACGCCTCGTTCGTGAAGTCCGCCACCGCGTGGCACGAGGAGGCGGAGACCCTCAAGGCCAACCTCACCGCGCTGCACCAGGCCGTTGTCGACGGCAAGAACAAGCTGCTGTCGATGGACCAGGAAAACGCTGGCTGATCGCATTCCGGCACCCGCCGATGCAGCGGCGATCCTGCTGCACCCCATTCCTTCACGATGAGGAGATACATTCATGAGTGATATCCTTTACGACCCCGCCACAATGAACACGCTGTACGACGACCTGCAGCACTCCGGTTCGCAGCTCAAGCAGGAGGGGCAGAACCTCGAGACGAACGCCACCGCGTTCCACAACGCTCTGCAGGGTGACAACGCGTCGGCCAACTTCGACTCGGTGCACAAGAAGTGGTCGGACGAGTTCAGCCAGCACCTGGGCGTTCTCGACCAGCTTTCCAACTCGGTGGAGGAGGCGCTGCACCGTGCGCTGGCCGCCGACTCCGCCGTCGGTCAGGGCTTCGAGGTCTTCTGATTTCGCGGCGTGAACGGCCGCTCGCGGAACTCCGAGCGGCCGTTCACATATCCGAACCATCCGGCCGTGCGAAATATCTTTGCGCGGCCTTTCCGCCGTTGTCCGGCAGCGTAATCCAAACGCGGGCGGCGCAATCGAATCGGGTCTGCCGACAACGAAGGGACTTCCGTTCCTGCTTTCGTTTCGAATACCGAATCTTCGGATAAGACGGGGTTTCCCGTTGCCGGCGCAAACCTGGACGGCCGCCGGATGCGTGTTCACATATGTGGCGAAGAATTCATGTATATGACCGAATCCGAAACGGCGGCACTCCGATATCTCGGTGCTCCAGGCGAATTCATCGTGTGGCGAGCGATTCCCCGATGTATTGCATCTCGTCCGGGGTGGTGACCATGTGCACCGTCGCCGAATCGGTCGCGGTGCGGACGGTGATCATATTCGGCGACGCGGGATCCTGCAGCAGCGTGACGTCGGCGTCGAACGGGCTTTCCGGACCGTCCTCGTCGCGCACGTGCAGAATCGTGGCCCCACCCGGCAGCGCCGTCGGAGTGATCCCGTCGAAGACCACGACAGTCGTTGTGGGATAAGAGCTTCCGGGCTGCATCGGCGGTGCGGGCGGATGGTGACTCGCGCCCGCCGAACGCGGTGCGAGCGAAAGCGAATGCGGTGCGGCCACACTCGCGACCATGGCGTTCCAGGCATCGGGCCGAACGGTGTGCACCACCGTATGCGCACCCAGCGCGATCGCCCGTAATACCACCTGCTGGGCCAGGTCGAGCATGCCGATGACCTCGAGATGCCTTGTGCCCTCACCGATCAGCGGCACCGCGACGCCCTGGCCGGTCGGATCCGCGCCGATCAGCTGCCCGCATCCCGCGGTGGGCACCGCGAGCCCGTCCAGCGCGTCCAGCGGGCCGCGATAGTCCTCCGGCGCCTCTCCGGGCGTCACCGCGATGGGCAGGCTGTCCAGGAAGGCGCGCAGTTGCTGTCCGGGCAGCCGCCGCAGGCCCGGCACCGGCGGGTCGGCCGGTTCGCTGAGGGTGTCGAACCGAACCAGCGCGTGCAGCGCGATGCCGGGCCGGATCTCGTCGTGCCCGGCGTGCACCGGCTGCGGGCGCAGCCGGACGGTGATGGTCGTGGAAAGACTCGGCGCGGCCCACAGATCGGCGAATCCGGGCGAGGCGATCAGGTCGCGCCCGATCGCGTAGCTGGTCAGGTGCAGCCCCTCGTACTCCAGGGTGTTGGGCGATTCGGTGAACTGGTCCGGCGTAATGCCGTGCGTGAGTTGCCTTACCGCACTGTTGATCTCACCGGCGGTCAGCACCGAGACGGTGATGTCGCGAGCGGCGAGCCGGTTGGCGACCCGGCGGGTGGCGATGATCGCCGCGCGCAGCGCCCCGGCCCCCCCGCCGCCGCGGTTGTCCACCGCCTGCGCATTGGCCAGCGGATCGAACCGGAGCACCAGCCACACCGTGCGCCGCGCGATCGCGGGCAGCGGGCCCAGGATGCGGTCGTAGAGCCAGGCGACCGCGCCGTTGCCCGCGGTGCGCGCACCGGTGCTGATGACGTCGATGGAGTCCAGGGTGATGTCGAATTGCCCGAGGCAGTTGGCGATTTCGCTGAGCGGCAGCTCCTGCACCGAGCCGAGCGAGCCCGGGCGCAGCCAGGTCATCGAGTCCGGCGGCGGTTCGATCCGCAGCATGCTGATCAGCCGGTCGTCGTCCCAGCGCACGCCGTAGCTGCCGCCCTCGGGCAGCGGGACGTCGAACGCCTCGGGCGGCTCGGCGCTCGGGTCGTGCCGCCACCGGTTCCAGCGAAAGGTGATGGCGCCGCTGATGATTCCGGCGAGTGTGCGCGGCAGGCGACGGCGCAGCGGCACGAGTCCGATCAACACCACGACGACGCCGATCGCGACGATCAGGTACAGCCGCAGATGACATGCGGTGGCGATCCAGGCCGCGAGCGCGGCCAGCAACAGCACCGGAACCACCTGGCGCAGCGGGAAATCCCGGAACAGCCAGAAGTCCTGATCATGCAGCGCGATCGCCGGGCGGCCGGTACGCGCCACGCCGTGCTGCGACGGCCCCTCCTGCGATCCGGATTCCCGCTCCTCGGGTCCGGTGTACACGATCGCTTCTTCGACCATCGTTTCCCATATCTGTTCACGAGCCTGCCGCAATGGAGCCCGGCCGGTACGGCCGGAAGCACGGTCCGAATGGCCGGTTTCGCGGATTACGTTACCCGTTTCGGCTGCGAGTGGCGTCCCGCCCGCGCAACCGCTTAGTCTTTTCCCTGCGGGGAGTTCCCGAAATGGGCGGCCACACCCGCGCGTTCGACCGATGCCCTACCGTTCGAGGGAGATCCAGTGCCGGCACAGCTGACGACTCGGGCACAGGTCAATGGTTACCGCTTCCTGCTGCGTCGTCTCGACCACGCGATGGTCCGCCGGGATGTGCGAATGTTGCACGATCCCATGCGCTCACAGTCTCGTTCGCTGATCATCGGCGCCATTCTCGGCGTGCTGGCCGTGGCCGGTTGCATGATCCTGGCGCTGCTGCATCCGCAGGGTTCGGTCGGCAAGGCATCGATCATCGTCGGCAAGGACAGTGCCGCGCTGTTCGTGCTGGTGAAGGACCAGTCCGGGAATCAGACCCTGCATCCGGCGATGAATCTGGCCTCCGCGCGATTGATCAGCGGCACCGCCGAAACGCCCACCTCGGTGAAGGATTCGAAGCTTTCGGCCTACCCGCGCGGCCCGCTGCTGGGGATTCCGGGCGCTCCGAACGCGTTGCCGGGCAGTTCGCAGGGCAATCACTCGGACTGGTCGATGTGCGAATCGGTGGCCCTCTCGGCCAGCGGCAGCGCGACGAGTTCCTCCGCGGTCACCACGACCGTCGTGGCCGGTGCGCCGGAGCTGGGGTCGCGCGCGCGGACCGCGAACCAGGACGAGGCGGTGCTGGTGCGCCACGAGGACAAGACCTATCTGCTCTACGACGGTAAACGCGCGGAGATCGATCCCGGCAATACGGTCGTGGCCCGCACGCTGAATCTGGGCGCGCATCCGGCGCGGGAGACCGGCACCGGCCTGCTCGACGTCGCGGTCCCGATGCCGGCCCTGACCCCGCCGACGATCCCGCAGGCCGGTCATCCGGGCCCGGGTAAGTTGTCGAATGTGCCTGTGGGCGGCGTGATCTCGGTCGCGCCGTTGGAGGGCAGCGGCGCTCCGGACCTGTACGTGGTGCTGTCGAACGGCGTGCAGCACATCGGCCCGTTCGTCGCGCAGTTGATCCGCAACGCCGACTCGCAGGGGATGAGCGAGATCAAGACGGTGCCGCCGGACGCGCTCGACGGCGTTCCCGTGGTGACCACGCTGCATCTGGACCAGTTCCCCACGCAGGTGCCGAAAATCGTTTCCGCCGAGGACGATCCGGTGACCTGCGTGCACTGGAAGAAGAATTCGGGGATGGCCACCGAACAGGCCGAGTCGAGTAATCCGGCGGACAAGGCGGACGTCTCCATGGTGCTGGGAACCCAACTGCCGCTGAGTGATTCGCAGCATCCGGTCAAGCTGGCCACCGCCACCGGCGGCGGCGACCACGTCGACGAGGTGTTCGTCCGGCCGATGTCGGGTGAGTTCGTGCAGACCACCGGGATGGACGCGGGCAGCCTGCGCCGGGACAGTCTGTTCTACATCGCGGACGACGGAGTCCGTTACGCCGTACCGGATCTGGCCACCGCGCAGATGCTGGGCCTGGGCAAGACGCCGCATCTGGCGCCGTGGGCGATCGTGGGCCAGCTGGTCCCGGGGCCGACGCTGTCGCGGACCTCGGCACTGCAGAGTTACGACAGCGTGCCGCCCAGTGCGTCGAGTTCGGACGATTCGTCGAAGACCAGCACGGCGTCCAACTGAGCCGCCGAAACCCGGTCCGGCCCCGAAACGACTGAGGCTCTGCGTCTTTCGAATCCCTTCGCAAGAAGCAGAGCCGCAGTGGTACTCAGCTCAGGCCGAGCGAGGCCAGAATGGTCGCGAGGGCCGCCTGCATGTCCGGCGCCTCGATACGCATCAGCACCGACTCGTCCACCTCGGACAGATCCAGCGAATCGTCGTTGGCCAGACGGAATTCGCGCTCCTCCTCGGCCGCCTCGATGACGTTGCGGATGAAACGACCGTTACCGGCGAGATCGACCCCGCGCCGCGGCTGGCCGCTCTGATCGGTGCTCTCCATGTCGTACAGCCGCCGGCAGGCCGCGACCAGTTGCTCGGTGGCGCCCTCGGCCAGTTCCGAGTCGCGGGACTTGGCGATGACCTCGCCGATCTGTCCCAGCTCCTCGGCGGTGTAGGACGGGAACTGCAGGCGCTTGGAGAAACGTGAGGCCAGACCGTCGTTGGCGGCCAGCAGCCGGTTGATCTCACCGTCGTATCCGGCGATGATCACCACGAGCCGGTCGCGGTCGTTCTCCATGCGGGCCAGCAGCGTGTCCACGGCCTCACGGCCGAAGGCGTCACCGCCGGAAAGGCCGGTTTGGATCAGGGTGTACGCCTCGTCGATGAAAAGCACACCGTCCATTGCGCTATCGATCAATTTATCGGTTTTTATCGCGGTGCTACCCAAATGTTCACCGACGAGATCCATTCGCTTCGCTTCGACGACCTTGTCGGTTTTCAGAATTCCGAGCCCGCAATAGATCTTGGCGACCACGCGAGCGATCGTGGTTTTACCGGTACCCGGCGGACCGGTGAACGCCAGGTGATTGCCACGCGATTTCGCCGAAAGCCCCTTCTCGGCCCGGATCTTGGCCAGCTGCGCACTCGACTGCAACCGGGCGACCTGGGTTTTCACCGAGACCAGACCGATCTGGCGATCGAGTTCCTTGCGCGCCTCGTCCAGGATCTTCTTCGCGCGATCCTGGAATTCGGCCTCCTGCTGCTCCTGCATCGAGGGGGCCGATTCGGGGTCCCAGCGGTCGGTCCGGGCGGCGATGGTCTCCTTGGAGGTGATGGTGATCCGGTAGGTGCGATCCCGCATGGCCTCGGTGTTCGCGGCGAAGTCGGGCGCCTGCGAGTACACCTTCTCGAAGAGCTTCTGCGCCTCTGCCTCGGCGCCGTTCTCGCGCAGGCACAGGCCGCGACAGAACATCGCCGTGGTGCGCGCGGCCGGAATCGGGCCGTGCTCGGCCATTTCCATGCGGCGAATGGCCTCACCGAACAGGCCCAGCTGAGCGCAGGCCGAACCGACCATGACGTGCGCGCCCGCCGCCATGAACGGATCGTCCCACTCGGCCGAACCGGCCAGCACGGTCATCACATCGGGCCAGCGCTGGGTGTTGTAGTGCAGGACGCCGCGCACGTAGGCCGAAATCCGGTTGTCCGGCTCGGTTTCCGGGGCCGGCTGCTGGCCGCGACGGAATTCGGCGAGTTCGTCGAGGACCTTCTCGGCCTCGTCGTATTGTTTGGCGGCGATGAGCTGCGCGGCGTGGGCGACCCAGATCTCGGTGTAGTTCGCGAGCGGGTAGTCGATGTACAGGCCGGTGACGAACCGACCGGCCAGCTCGCGCGGGCGCAGTCCCAACCGGCGTTGCTCACGGTAGAGCGTTGCGCCACTGGTCTTCTGCAGTTGGGTGAGCACCTCGGGGGTCGTCTCGCCGGCGGCGGCCAGGCCCAACCAGGCGTCGCACATCGTGGGATCCCACTCGGTGGCCCGCTGGAACGCCAGTTTGGCGTACTCCAGGTCGCGCGTGGCCTCTTGGCCGTCGATCGTCAGACCCAGCGACAGAACGCCGGCGTCGAAGGCGCGTTGAGCTTGGCGGTTGCTGGTCATAACACTCGAACCCCGAATTTTCTTTTGTGAAGGCCCATTCCGTATCTCTCCTGACCAGCCTACCGATCGCGCGCTACTCACCTGTCCGATACATTAGGGTTCGCTGCGTAGAGGTCGCAACGCGAAGGCAATTGACGGGGTGAAAGTGGTTCGGCCAGCTGACAGATCGTCGTGTGAAACACCGTTGGTTACCGTAGGCCCGGGATCGGCGGCCTCATGACGGCACCATCGCCCGGCGGCCGGACCGCCGCGGAGCCCGAGCTCTGCCGAGTCTCGGTCATCGGAGGAAACACCCAGATCGATGTGGGCCTGCCCACGGCGATTCCGGTCGCCTCGTTCATCGGTGACCTGGTCTCGCTGATCGAATCCCGCAATCCGAGCGTCACGGACGGCGAGGACGACGCCGGGCCGCTGCAGACCCAGCACTGGACGCTGGCCCGGCTCGGCCGCGACCCGATCCCGCCGAGCCGGACCCTGGTCGAGGCCGAAGTGCACGACGGTGATCTGCTCGTGCTGCGTGCGGTGGGCGCCAAGGAGACTCCGGCGCTGTTCGACGACGTCATCGACGCGGTATCGCGCTTGACCGCGGACACCTTCCGCGGCTGGTCGGCGCAGTCGGCGCGCTGGACGGGCCTGGTCGCGGCCGTGGTGTCCACGGTCGTGGCGATGTCGCTGCTGGCCGTGGGCCGATCGCACATCAACTCCCTGGCCGCCGGTTTCATCGCGGCCGGTGTCGGGGTGGCGGCCATGGTCGCCGCCGCGATCGCGGTGCGCCGCTACAGCGATACGCTCGCGGGCACCTGGCTCTCCCTCGCGTCGCTGGTGCTGTTGTTCTCCGGTGGCGCCTTCTTCGTCCCGGGCAGTCTGGGCAGTCCGCATCTGCTGCTGGGCTTTTCGGTGGCCTTGGTGGCCGCCGCGGTGGGCTATCGCGCGACCGGCATCGGCGCGACGCTGTTCCCGATGGCGATCACCGTCGCGCTGTTCGGCGGAATCGCCTCGGCGGTAAAGATGTTCGGGGATGTGGCACTGCCCGGCATCGGCGCGGGAATGCTGGTCGGCGCGCTGATCGTGATCTCGATGGTGCCGCGGCTGTCCGCGGTGCTGGCCCGGTTGCCCGTGCCGCACGTGCCCACGGCCGGCGCCGCGATCGATCCGGCCGATCACGAACCGCGCCCGACCATCGAGGGCATCGGCGCGATCGGCGCCACGGCACTGCCGTCGGCGGTGGGCCTGGGCCGGCGTGCCAAGGCCGCCAACGCATATCAGACCGGGATCATGGCGGGCTGCACGCTGGCCGCGGTCGTCGGCACGGTCGGCGCGGCCGCTCCGCTCGGCGGCGTGCACTGGCCGGGTATCGGGCTGGCGATCGTGACCTCGATCATCCTGGCCCTGCGCGGACGCTCCTTCGCCGATCTGACCCAGGCCGGAGTCTTGATCATCGGTGGTGCGGTGATCTTCGTCGCCACGTCGGCCGGTGTGGCACTGGGGGATTCGCGCGCGGTGCTGATCTCCGCGGGACTGCTGCTGGTATTCGCGGCGGCGGTGGTCATCTTCGGGGTCATCGGTCCGCACATCGAGATCACCCCCGTCATGCGCAGGATGAACGAACTCTTCGAATATCTGCTGATCGTGCTGGTGATCCCGCTGGTGCTGTGGATCATGGACGTGTACTCGATGGCCCGCGACATATGACCGGTGTCGGCCCGGTGGGCGGGGAAGGTTTCGGCCGGAGTCGATCCGTGCTTCGGATGCTTTGCGCGGTAGCGCTTCTCGGGGCCGCGGTATTCGCCGTCCCGGGGCCGGCGAACGCGGTGCAGCCGCCGAAGGTCGATCCCGGCGCGCTGGGCGCGGCCCAGGCGCTGAGCGGACGTCCCGCACCGCTCGAGCCGACCGAGCAGCGCGAGGTCTGCGCGACTCCGATGCTCAGCGGGACCGCGCCCTCGGACGCGCCGATCGCGCAGCGGGTGCTGAATCTGCCTGCGGCATGGCGGTTCTCCGAGGGGGCCGGGCAGAAGGTGGCGGTGATCGACACCGGGGTGAACCGGCATCCGCGACTGCCGAATCTCCAGCCGGGCGGCGATTACGTCTCCAACTCCGACGGCACCTCCGACTGTGACGGTCACGGAACCATCGTCGCGGGCATCATCGCCGGACAGCCCAGCGCGGACGACGGATTCTCCGGTGTCGCACCGCAGGCGCAGATTCTGAGCATCCGGCAGCTGAGCCTGGCGTTCTCGGCCAAGAACAACCGGTCCAACGGGCAGGCGCCGGGCGCGATCTCCGACTCCGGCTACGGCAATGTGCTCACTTTGTCCGCGGCGGTCGTGCGGGCCACGGACATGGGCGCCACGGTGATCAACATCTCCGAGGTGGCCTGCACGGGAGCAGGATACGACACCGCGGACGGATCACTCGGCGCGGCAGTGCAATACGCCTACAACCACAATGTGGTCGTGGTCGCCGCGGCCGGGAACATGCAGTCCGACGGGCCGTGCAAGACGCAGAACTCAGGCTCGGGCTGGGATGGAGTGCAGACGATTCCGAGTCCGGCGTGGTTCGATAAATATGTGCTCTCGGTCGGCTCGGTGGATCCCAGCGGGTCTCCTTCGGAACTGACGCTGCGGGGCCCATGGATTGGCGTCGCGGCGGTCGGCCGCGAGATCGTCTCGCTGGACAGCAAACCCGGCGGTACCGGCCTGGTCAACGCCGTGCAGGGCACCGACGGCATCCGGCCCATCGAGGGCACCAGTTTCGCCGCGCCCTACGTCGCCGGCCTTGCGGCACTGGTGCGTTCGCATTTTCCCGGGCTCACCGCCGGTCAGGTCATCGACCGGATCGAGCAGACCGCGCACCATCCGGGCGCGACCCGGGACGATTCGGTCGGTTACGGGATGATCGACCCCGTCGCCGCGCTGACCGCTGTGCTGCCGGATCGTCCGGTGTCCGCGGGCGCGGACGTGCCGCGGGCCATTCCGACGCCCTATTCGCCCCCGCCCGCGGACGCGCGCCCGCGCAAGTACGCCACGATCGGCTCGATCGCCTGTCTGGCCGTGCTGGGAATCGGAGTCGCACTGGCGATTCCGCTGCGCCGACGCCCCGGGGACGCCGCCGATACCCTCGACCACGATCGGTAGGACCCATGATTACAGAAGGTTTCGTCCGCCGTCCCCGCATCGCGCCGCCGCGCGCACCCGGCGGCGAGGTGACGCTGAGCCCGCCGCCCGAGGTCACCCGGCCGGTGCCCGGTCCGCTGATCACCAAGCTGATGCCGGTGGTGATGGTCGTCGCCGTCGTGGGCATGCTGGCGATGATGGTGATGATGGGGCGCTCGCTGCTGAGCAATCCCATGATGATGATGTTCCCGATGATGATGCTCGTGTCGATGGTCGGCATGATGATGGGCCGCGGCGGCGGTGGCAGCAAGTCCGCCGGTGAACTCAACGAGGAACGCAAGGACTACTTCCGCTATTTGGACCAGATCCGCCGCGACGTCCGCAAAACCGGTCTGCGCCAGCTGGATTCGCTGCGCTGGTCGCACCCCGAACCGGTCGATCTGGAATCGCTGGTCGGCACCCGCCGGATGTGGGAGCGCCGCCCGAACGACCCGGACTTCGGACATGTGCGCGTCGGGGTGGGCAGCCACCGCCTGGCCACGAAACTGGCTCGCCCGGAGACCGGTCCGCTCGAGGACCTCGAACCCGTCTCGACCGTCGCGCTGCGCCGGTTCGTGCGTACCCACTCGGTCGTGCACCAGCTTCCCACCGCGGTCTCGCTGCGCGCCTTCCCGGCGATCAACATCGAGGGGCCCGACGAGGATTCCCGAATGCTGGTGCGCGCCATGTTGATGGAGTTCACCGCGTTCCACGGGCCCGATCACGTCGCGGTCGCGATCGTCTGTGCCGATCCCGACGGCGAGGCGTGGTCCTGGGCGAAATGGCTTCCGCACCTGCAACATCCGACCCACCGCGACGGAATGGGCTCGGCCCGGATGATGTACGGCTCACTCGGTGAGCTGGAGACCGCGCTGTCCGCGGAGCTGATGGAACGCGGCCGGTTCATGCGCAATCCGCAACCGACGCAGGGCCGAACACACCTGATCGTGATCATCGACGACGGATTCGTGAACGGCACCGAGCGCCTGGTCAGCGAATCCGGTCTGGACTCGGTGACGGTGCTGGACCTGACCGCGCCGGAGAACGGCCTGGCCGTGCGCCGCGGTCTGCAACTGGTCGTCGGCGACGGCGCGGTGAGCGCGCGCAGCGCGGCCGGGGTGGAACGCTTCGCCACCGTGGACGTGATCAGCACCGCGCAGGCCGAGACCTTCGCCCGAGCCTTGGCGCGGTACCGGATCGCCACCGCCGCGCAGATCGTCAGCCTGGGGGAGGAGACCCGCACCGACCCTGGCCTGATGGCGCTGTTGAAGATTCCCGACGCCGCGCAGATCGAACCGGCCAAGGTCTGGCGTCCGCGCACCCCGCGCGAACGGCTGCGGGTGCCGATCGGCGTCACCCCGGACGGCACCCCCGTCGAACTCGACATCAAGGAATCGGCCGAGAACGGCATGGGCCCGCACGGATTGTGCATCGGCGCAACAGGTTCGGGTAAATCGGAGTTTCTGCGCACGCTGGTGCTGTCCATGGTGACCTCGCATTCCCCGGACGCGCTGAACCTCATCCTGGTCGACTTCAAGGGTGGGGCGACGTTCCTCGGCCTGGACCCGCTGCCGCACGTGGCGGCGGTCATCACCAACCTCGAGGCCGAGCTCTCCATGGTCGACAGGATGAAGGACGCGCTGGCCGGCGAGATGAACCGCCGCCAGGAGCTGTTGCGCTCCGCGGGCAACTTCGCCAACGTCACCGACTACGAGAAGGCCCGCGCCGCGGGTGCGGCGCTGGACCCGCTGCCCGCCCTGTTCGTCGTGGTCGACGAGTTCTCCGAATTGCTCTCGCAGAAGCCGGATTTCGCGGACCTGTTCGTGATGATCGGCCGGCTGGGCCGGTCGCTGCACGTCCATCTGCTGCTGGCCTCGCAGCGACTCGAGGAGAACAAGCTGCGCGGCCTGGACTCGCACCTGTCCTACCGCATCGGCCTGCGCACCTTCTCCGCCAACGAATCCCGCGCGGTACTGGGTATCACCGACGCCTACCACCTGCCGAGCGTGCCCGGTTCCGGATATCTCAAGACCGATGCCGCGGATCCGTTGCGGTTCAACGCGACCTACGTCTCCGGTCCCTACGTGGCACCGGTGGCCAGCGGCCCCGTCGTGGTCGGCGGCCGGACGGTCGGCGGTTCGCCCACGATCTTCACCGCGAGTCACGTCGAGATTCCCGAGTTGCCGCCGGAGCCGGAGCCGGAATTCGATCCGCTCGAGCTGCCCGAACCGCCCACGGCCGAGGAGGGCATCCCGGATTCACTGCTGACCGTGGTGGTCAAGCGGCTGACCGGGCACGGCCGCCCCGCGCACGAGGTCTGGCTGCCGCCGCTGGAGGAATCCCCGTCGGTGGATATGCTGCTACCCGACCCGGATTGGCGGTCGCCCGCGAACCGGCACGGTCAGCTCTGGATGCCGATCGGCATCATCGACAAGCCCTACGAACAGCGCCGCGATGTGCTGACAATCCAATTGTCCGGTGCGCGAGGACATGTCGCGGTGGTCGGCGGTCCGCAGTCGGGCAAGTCCACCGCGCTGCGCACCATCATCATGTCCGCGGCCGCCACGCACACTCCCGAACAGGTGCAGTTCTACTGCCTGGACTTCGGTGGCGGCAGTATGGCGGGTCTGGTCGGTCTGCCGCACGTCGGCTCGGTGGCCGGTCGCCTCGATGTGGACCGGGTCCGGCGCACGATCGCGGAGCTGACCTCGCTGATGCGTCAGCGTGAGGAGCGGTTCAGCGAACTGGGCATCGAGTCCATGGCCGAGTTCCGGCGGCGCAAGTTCTCCCGGATCCGTACCGATGGCACGATGCCGCCGGACGATCCGCTGGCGGCGGACCGCTTCGGTGACGTATTCCTGGTGATCGACGGGTGGGCGACCATCCGCGAGGAGTTCGAGGCGCTCGAGCCGCAGATCAATGCCATTGCCGGACAAGGCCTCTCGCTCGGCATCCACCTGATGATCGGCGCCTCCCGCTGGGCCGAGATCCGCGCGGTGGTCAAGGATCAGGTCGGCACGCGCCTGGAATTGCGGCTGGGCGATCCGACCGATTCGGAGATGAATCGGCGTTCGGCGGCGCTGGTTCCGGTCGGCCGTCCCGGCCGGGGTCTGACGCCCGAGGAACTGCACATGTTGATCGCGTTGCCGCGCTTGGATTCTCAGACCGAGCCCGGCAACCTGTCCGAGGGCGTGGCGGCCTCGCGCGAGGGCCTGGCGCAGCTGTGGGGCCACCGCAAGGCGCCCGAGGTGCGCATGCTGCCCATGCAGTTCTCCCGCGAGGAACTGCTGGCCGTGGCGGCCGAGCGCGGTATCGAGCAGAGCCCGACCCGGATCGTGGTCGGCCTCGGCGAGAACGAACTGGAGCCGCTGGTACTGGATTTCGGCTCCGAACCGCATCTGATGGCCTTCGCCGACGTGGAGTGCGGCAAGACCACGCTGCTGCGCAATATCGCGATGGGCATCATCGAGAGCGCGACGCCCGAACAGGCCCGGATCATCATGATCGACTACCGCCGCACCATGCTCGGCGTGGTCGAGGGCGACCAGCTGGCCGGATATTCGACCTCCTCGCAGACCTGTGGGTCGATGGTCAGCGATATCGTCAAATTCCTGTCCGAGCGCATCCCGGGCTCGGATATCACCCCGAAGCAGTTGCGCGAACGCAGTTGGTGGAGCGGTCCGGAGATCTACATCCTGGTCGACGACTACGACATGGTGGTGCAGGGCGCGGGCAACCCGCTCACCCCGCTCCTGGAGTATCTGCCGCAGGCCCGCGACATCGGCATGCACCTGATCGTGACCCGCCGCACCGGTGGCGTGTCCCGTGCGCTGTTCGATCCGATCCTCGGCGGTATGAAGAACATGTCCGTCGACGCGCTGATCATGAGCGGCCCCCGCGACGAGGGCAAGATCATCGGCGACGTGCGCCCGTCCAAACTCCCGCCGGGGCGCGGAATCCTGGTGTCCCGCACCCACGGTCAGGAAATGGTCCAGATCGCCAACTTGCCGCCGTTGTAAGGGTTCGACCGTTCACCAGGCGGGCAGGCGGCGGCGTCCGGCCAGGACGTCGGCGACGAGATCGTCGTAGGCGTCGGCCAGTTCGGCCAGGTGGTGCCAGGCGACGTGCAGGATCTCGTCGTTCGCGTCCAGCGTCATCAGGGCGTGGTGGGCACGGACCGATGCCTCGGCGATGCGGTCGATGACCGCGCCGATGGTTTCGGTGTGCAGGGTCGCGCCGAGGCGGTGCTGGGGGATCGACCGGGAGATCCAGTCGTCGATCGCCATCACCAATTCGTTTCGGCGACGGTCGATCTCGATGAGGGTGGGCGGATCGTGAGCCGGCTCGGACCCGCCGCGCCCGATCAGTCTGCGCTCGTGCAGCACCGCGAGATCGCGGGTGAACCACACCATCGGCCCACCGACCACGCGATACCCGCGACATGCGCGTAGGAGCAGATCGGAACTCGGCAGAATGCCGCTCACGAATTTTTCGACCGTGGTCACACTCCGAGGTGTGTCGGGCACTGCCACGACCACCGTCTGAGATGTCTCCGAACCTGCCACGTTGCCTCGCCGTCATCGCCGTACAACACCCGTTCAGGACGTTCATTACAATAAACCTCTGAAGCCCGGTGTCAAGGGTCCCGCGCCGAGCGAACAGCGGGGGTAAACTTTCTTACCTTGAAGTAACAACCCGTAGGAGCGAGATGGCGGACGGTCCGAGGTATCAGCGGATCGCGGATCTCCTCCGAGAGGAGATCCGCAGCGGCACATGGAAGCCGGGCGATCGGCTGCCGAGCCACAACGAACTGGCCGATCAGATGCAGGTGTCGATCACCACCGCGCGTAACGCGATTCAGGTCCTGGTCGCCGAAAACCTGCTCTACACGGCCACTTCGCGCGGCACCATCGTACGCAGTCAAGAGGTGCTGGAATCGGTGGTGACCATTCCGCTGCGGCCCGATCGCCCGAAGTCCTCGCAGGACATCTTCTCCGAGATCGCGCGGGCGGCCGGTCGGGAACCGGCCAAACATTTCACCGCCCGGATGGAACCGGCCGGTCCGGATGTGGCACTGTGGCTGGGTGTACCGGAGGATTCCTGGGTTGTCGCGCGCACGGTCGTGCAGTACCTGGACAACGAGCCGTGGTCCTGGGAGGTCAGCTTCTATCCCCGAGACTTGGCCGAGGCCACCGGTGTCGACTCGCCGCGCGACATCCCCGAGGGCACCACGCGCCGCCTGGCCGAGCGCGGTCATGCCGAATCCGCGCATCGGGACACCGTCGTCGCCCGGCCCGCGACCGCCGAGGAGGCTGCTGTGCTGGGGGTAGGGACGGGCACTCTGCTGCTGGATCATCTGCGCATCGGCGCGAACGCTTCCCGGATCACTCGCGTGACCCGGACCCGTTCCATCGCCGCGCGCAATCGTCTGGCCTACGAACTCGGCGACGACGCCGGCACCGAGCTCATCCGCAAGACCCTGGGCGCGCAGTATCCCCGGGGCAATTCCCATTCCTTCGGTAACTCGCTGGTCCCCGGAACGCCATGACAGTTCGCATACGCCAGGCCACGCTGGCCGACCTCGGCACTATTTGCCGACTACGGCTCCAACGAACGGCCTGGCTTGCGGCGCGCGGGTCGGATCAGTGGACGAGGCAGGGCCGGGGCCTGCCCATCGAGATATTTGCTCACGTCGTGGGCCGTGCGGTGCATGCCGGGGAAACCTGGATCGCCGAGGAGTCCGGCGAACCGGCAGGCACCATCACGGTGAACGACCGTGCGGACGAAGGACTCTGGACCCCGCAGGAAACCGCCGAATCGGTCATCGTGCACTACATGATCGTCGACCTGCGCTTCGCCGGCAACGGTGTGGGGTCGCATCTGCTCGCCCACGCCGCCGCGCTCGCCCGCGCCCGCGGCCGCACCTGGGTCCGCCTGGACGCCTGGACCACCAACACCGATCTGCACGACTACTACCGCCGCGCCGGATTCCGCCTGGCCCGGGTGGCGGGCCCGGAGGCCCGCGGCCCGTCCACGGCCCTGTTCGAACGCCGCGCCCACTCCTGGCTTCCCGCAGTGATTCCCAGCATTCCCCGCGATCCCGAAAGCGCCATCCGTTCGGCGACCTCGCGCTGAATTCCGCGGTCGGAATTCGGCCGGCGACAGGCCGCCGTCGCACCGCTGGCTGCCGCGTTGCCAAGCCCCCTTGCTTCGCCGCGGCCGACGGGTGGTGACCAGCCGAGATGGATTCGAATCTCGGGTACCGCGATTCCGGCCGCGTGTGCCCGCACCGATTGCGGGTATTGCGTCGCCGTACTGGCCGGACGAGTTGCGAGTGAAGTGATGGACCGAGTATCCGAATTTCCGTGCCCGTGTCGACCCGAGTGCGCACCCGCGTACATTCGGACAACTTCGGCGGTGCGTTCGGCACCAGAGGCTGGTTGCTGAGTGTCGGCGGCGGGCGTGGTCGGCGGCCGGTGTTGTCGATCGGAGCGATCGGAGCGATCGGAGCGATCGGAGCGATCGGAGCGATCGGAGCGACTGGGTGAGATCGATTCGCACTATCGGCAGTCGTTGCGGCGCTTCGCCGCTCGGCTTCTCGGCGACACCGGTCGTGCCGACGAGATCGCGCAGGAGGCTCTGGTCAAGCTGTGGCAGCAACCGCGACTGTGCGAACAACCGGTGCCGTCGCTGCGCGGATGGTTGTTCAAGGTCACCCGCAATCTGGCCTATGACGATCTGCGGTCCGCTCGACGGCGTCATGAACTCCTCGGCGATGTCCACGCGCTGCTCGACCGTCCGGTCCCGGACCCGTGCGCGAGCGTGGCCGACGTGCTGGCCGTGCGCCGAGCCCTGGCCGCATTGAGCCGTGAACATCGGGAGGTCATCGTGCACGCCTACTACCGCCGCGGCAGCACGGCCGATATCGCCGCCCAGCTCGCCATCCCGCCGGGAACGGTCAAGTCCCGCTTGCACTATGCCCTGCACGCGCTCCGGGACGCCTGCGCCGAACAGGGCATCACCGCGGGGAGCTGATCGGGACCGGTGACCGGAATAACATCGGCGCGAGCGTCGTTCGACAGCACATGCCGAAACCTTTCTCGGAAGCAGAGCGTCAAGAGTTCCTGGCGGGCAAGCACATCGGAGTTCTGTCGGTCGCGGCGACCGACGGGCGTCCGCCCGCCACCGCGCCGATCTGGTACGACTACACTCCCGGCGGCAATATCCGGATCAACACCGGCGCCAAACGCCGCAAGGCGCGGCTGGTGCGGGAGGCCGGGGTGGTAACCCTCACGGTGCAGCGCGAGGAACTGCCGTACCAGTACGTCATCGTGGAGGGGACGGTCATCGACGCCGCCACCCCCGCACCCCGGGACGCGCGAGTGGAGATCGCCACCCGCTATCTCGGCCCCGAGGGCGGCCGTGCCTTCGCCGACCGAATGGACGGCGCCGACTCCGTGCTGTTCACGATTCGCCCCGACCGCTGGATCTCCCAGGACTATTCGGGCGATCTGTGACCATCCCGGCGCTGCCGCGTGACTCCGGCCGCTGAAGTGCGCAGGCCGGCTCGTATCGCGTCGTGACTTCCCGAACTCTCCAGTACGGCAACCGAATACGAGCAGTCTGCCGAATACCTGCGCCGCGGCGCTGCTCGCGGTGCGTCGGGTTTCCCGGCAACCGCCGTCAGCAGGCCGATCGAGTGGGTATGCGCAGAGGGTGTGCGGCGGTGACGGCTCTCGGGCCCGCGGGAGTGTCGAAGGTTATCGGGCCGCCGGAAGCGAGGGTCAGTGTCGTGGTGTGCGGGGCGATCCGGACGGTCACCGCGCTGGTGCCCACCGAGAGTCCGCGCACCGTGAGGCCGCTGGGAAAACCGTTGGGCAGCATGGGATCCAGCCGTGGTCGCGGACCGGCCCAGCGCAGCCCGGTCGGGGCGTAGAGCAGCCCCTGCAGGAAGCCTGCCGCGCCGGTGACGAAGACCCACGCCGCCTGGCCGAGCGCGTTGGCGCCGGAACGGTCGCCGCGCGCCTCGGACTGGAAGTCGTAGGGGCCGCGCGTGTACGGCTGCACCGACTGGTCGAGGAAGTGCTGGGTGCGGCAGGGGTCGTATTCGGCGCTGAGAATCGCGCCGATGGCATTGCTCATGTTCGGGCCGCCGGGGTCGGTGCGGTCGAAGTAGTAGTGCAGCGTGTCGACCGGCGAGTATCCGGGTGCGGTGTAGGAGAACGGGTAACTGAGCAGGACGGTGTCGGCCTGCTTGATCGGTGCCCCCGCGTACCCGAGGTATTCGGCGGGTACGCCGGGGGCGATGTCGGGCGGCATGGCCATGTTGGCCGCGACGTCGGCCCAGCGCGGGTCGACCGGCAGCCCGGCCGACTCGGCGGCCCGGGCGGCGATGCGCATCGTGTTCATCACTCCGCCGTTGGTGAGAGCGTTGTCGACCGACGCCGCGACGTACTCGTCGGACCCGGCCGCGGGCGCGTAATGATATTTGCCGTCGGGCATTCTCGGGCCCACCCGGGCGGTGAGGTAGTCGGCGATGGCGGTGATCACGGGGGCGCCGCTGTCGTGCAGCCATCGCCGATCGCCGGTAGCGGTGTAGTACTGCCACTGGGCCAGGGCGATCTCGTTGCTCAGGTGTTCCTCGCCGAGCCCGCACACCGCCGGTGAGGCGCACTGCTGGGCAGGACCGTCGTTCCACGGGTACAACGCGCCCGGAAGTCCGTAACCGCGAGCGTTGGCGCGTGCGGAGGGCAGCGACCGGCCGCGGAAGTCGACTATCGTGCGCGCCAGATCCGGATACAGCGCCAGCAGCGTCGGGAAGATCCAGGTATCCGCATCCCAGAACGTCATCCCGCCGTAGTCGTCGGAGGACAGACCCGCCGGCTGCACGGCCCACCGGTCGCCCGCACGGACGCTGGCCAGCACCGAATACAGGGCCGCATGGATCCACCGGGTGTAGTCCGCGCGGCCGGCGATTTCGATCCCCTTGCGCCACAACCGTTCCCATGCGGCCGTATGCGCGCCGTACTCGGCACGGTAGCCTGCCGCGCGGCCGGCCTCGGCCGCTGCGGTGGCGGCGCTGAGCGGATCGGGACCGTAGTCGGTCGAGGAGAATCCCACGTACTTGGTGAAGGTGTAACTCCCGCCCGCGGCCACCGGCGTGGTGTAGCGGATGCCGCTGGTGGCCGGCAGTGCCGCGGCAGCGGTGTGCCGCGGGGTGTCGACGGCCGAGACCACGAAGGCGGTATCGGTGGTTCCGTCCGCGCGCACCCCGGCGGCACTGCGCTGATGAGCAGGATCGGCGGACGCGGCCAGCGGGGTGACTCGTCGCGCGGCAGCGGTGTCGATCAGGTCGGTGACATCGAGATCTCCCGAGAAGTCCGGGACCAGAGTCAACCGCTGCACCGCCAGGTCGGGTCGTGAGCGGGAGACGAAGGTGTCGTAACGCAGCCGCACCCGATGCCCGCGATCCGGCGTCCAGGTGACCCGGGTCGTCGCCGTCGCGCTCCGGTAGTCCAGTGTCTGCCGGTAATCGTGCACCGTCGCCGGATCCACATCGGCGCCGTATCGATGACCGAGGACCCCGACGGTGAGCCCGGACCACGCCGGTAGGGCCGCGATCACCTGGGTGTACTGCGGCGAGGGAGCCGCCCGGGCATAGAAACCCGCCAGATAAGTGCCGGTGTACCGAGGCTGCTGCAACGGGAACGAGGTGCGCGCGCTGTCGCCGTAATCCTGGTACCCACCGCCGCTGGGCGGCAGCATCGTGCCGATCCGTCCGTTGCCCAGGTACGGGGCGGCGCGGAAATCGTTCGGCGCGAACATGTTCGACGTGGCGGACCACTCCGCGTCCGCCCCGTCGCGCGCCCGTGCGACACCGGGCATCAGCGTCACCGGCACCACCACACCGGCCACCACGACCAGCACCATCCACAGGAACCCGCGCCGCGCCCGCACGACGCTCCCGATCCGGATCACGCGGCCCATCCTCGGAACCCGGCCGATGGTCGGTCAACCCGACACGCGCAAACGCACGCGGCAATTACTCAGCGGCTTTCCCGGTGCACGGATTCGTCGCGCACCGGCCGCCGGAACACAGCCGCTCGAGGACGCCGACGTACTCGGGGGGAGTGGTTCCCATACCGAACAGGAGGCGGATGTACAGCGATGCGAGCAGGTGGTCGAGCCGCGCGCTGCTCGGCGCCGACCACTTCGGCAAACGCCGCTCCGCAATCGTCGTTCAGCCCGGCGGCTGGTTCCCGGCCTGGGACCGGCCGGCCCAACTCATCGGTGGCTGAGCGCGACAACACATCCCTGCGCCGTATGCGTCGGATACCGCTCGGCGCAATCGGATTCGGCGGCCGCGGCCGAAGCCCGTCGGCAACCCGTCGTCTATACGCAGATCTCCCGGAATCCGGTGTGCCGCCCTCGGCTCACGCTCGTGGTGCGGCGCGGATCCGGCGCAACACCAAGGCGAGTTGGGTGCGCTGTTTTCCGCGCTGGCTCAACACGTTCCAGCCGAGGACCCGGTCGGCTCGGGCGGCGCGCTCCTGCACCGTCGAGTGGTGCAGATGCAGCAGGCCCGCGGCGTCGCGCACACTGTTGGTGGTACTGATCGCGTGGAGGGTCTCCAGCATCCACGGGGTCGTGGCCGCCGCGTCGTCCAGGGCCACGACATCCGCGGGTGGCGGCTCGTCCGGGCGGACGCCGGCGGCCAGGACCAGCAGGGTGTCGCTCTCTTCGGCGATGATCACCCGATCGCCCGGATCCTGTTGTGTGCCTTCGGCGGTCAGCATGCGCGCCAGCCGGGCCCGGGCCCAGGAGGTCGCGGCTGCTCGGGCGGGAACGATCGGGCCGATGCCCGCGCGGCCCGTGCCGATCGCCTCGCGGGCATCGTCGAGCGAGCGGGCGAGCAGCGGACCGTCGTCCATCGCCACGACGCACAGCGGGGTCGTGGCGGTCAGTTCGAGTCCGCGCAGGGCGGTGTCCCGGGCCGCGTCGTCCGAATCGTCGGCCAGCAGCGCCCGGACCCATTCGGCTCTGCGCTGTTCGGGGGTGTCCAGGGTGCGGCCGAGCATGGCCGCCGCCGCCAGCAACGCGCGTTCCAGCACGAGCGCGTCGAGACTCCCGTCGACGGGTTCGTCACGCTCCAGCCACATTTCGAGCGATCCGTCGCCCGCCACGGCCCGCGGCCACACGTCCGCGAGCGTGGAATCCGGTGTCGTGTATGTGCCTTCGGGAAGAACCCGCAGACGATCGCCGCGCGATCGATCGACGAAACCGGCCGGGCAGCCGGAAAGTATCGCGGCGCCGCGCAATACCGAACGATAACCGGCGCGGTGCTCGACGAGCCGGTCGAAGTAGGCGACCACGTGCAGGGCGTTCGCCGCCTCGGGAGCCAGGGCCGAGAGACGGATCGTCAGCTCTCGCATCGTTCTTCCTCTGCTCGGTACCGGCCTCGTGCCCGGCGTTGCGAGGCGGTCAGGAGTTCATGATCCTCCGCAGCCACCGAATCCGGGCGTCCTTGGTATCCTGCGACACCGTCGCCTGCGGGGCCAGGCCGTCGTAGCCGTGGAAGCCTCCGGCGAAAACGTGCAGCTCCGCCTGGCCTCCGGCGCGCCAGATATTGCTCGCGTAGCTGACCGCCTCGTCCCGGAACGTCTCCGCGGAGCCCACATCGATCAAAGCCGGTGGCAGACCGGACAAGTCGGTCGCGCGGGCGGGAGCGGCGTACGGCGAGACGTCTGGGCCGCCGCGCGCCGCGCCGAGCAGTGCCGACCAGCCGATTTCGTTCGTGTGACGATGCCAGACGCCGCGCCCTTCACCCTGTATCGCCGAAGCGGTGTCGTTGCGGTCGTCGAGCATCGGGCACATCAGGACCTGAGCCGCGATCGCCGGCCCCTTCCGGTCCCGGGCCAGCAGGGTGGTCGCCGCGGCCAGCCCGCCGCCCGCGCTTTCACCCGCGATGACGATTCGCGCCGGATCGATGCCGAGTTCTCCGGCGTGATCGGCCACCCAGGCCAGCCCGGCGTAGCAGTCCTCCACCGGTCCCGGGTGCGGCGTTTCGGGAGCGAGCCGGTACTCGACCGAGATCAGAGTCGCGTCGAATTCCGTTGCCCAGTCCAGCATGTCGTCGCTGATCATCCGGTTGCTGCCGATGATCATGCCGCCGCCGTGGATGTGATAGATCGCCGCGCTCGGCGCCTGGATTCCCGCGGGGCGGCAGACGATCAGCGAAATCCGGTCTCCGGCCGCGCCGGGAACGAGAATCTCTTCGACGTGGAAGGCGCCGTCACGGCTGAGCTCCTCGTTCGAGCGGTACACCATGAGCTCGTCGGCCATGGCGCGGATTCCCGGTATGACATCCACCGAGGTGAACTTCGGCATATGCGGCAGAATCACTTCCAGCGCCGCGGCGAGTTCCGGGTCGAATGGGACCGGTGGCCCGATCGGTGCTGTGGTCGCGACGTCGCTGTCGGTCATGGTTCCTCCTGCTCACAACTGCTCGACCCAGTGTGGCCGGAGGTCGGCACGAGCGGTACAGCCAAGCGACGGAAAATACCCGCCATATGGCGGGCGATCACCGCGTCCGTGCCAGGCCGGCTCGCGGACACCCCTGTCCTACAGCGTTTTCGAGCTGTACGGCAATCCCTGTCCGACGGCCCAGTTCTCGGCGATCCGGCCGTCGGCGATGCGGAAGATCTCGATCAGCATCGGCCGGGGCCCGTCCTCCGGGATCGGAATTCCTTCGACCGAGGATCGAACGGCCACCTTCTCGCCATCGACGAGGATGTCCTCGGGAACGATCCGGATCTCGGGGTATTGGGCCACCAGGCTGCGCCAGGCGTTCTTTCCGGCTTCGAATCCGGTGGTGCCGAGGGGGTGACTGTAGAAATCCGGGGCCATCAGCTCGTCGGCGCTGTCGAATCGGCGGGTGTTGAAGCACTCCAGCATTCGCCGTACCAGCGTGCCAGGGGCGTCTGTGTGGGCCATGGCTGTCTCCAGATGTTCGCGATCGGACCGTCGCGGGGCCCCGGGAACACGCGCCCGCTTCCGAGTCGAAGCAGGCACGCGAACGGTTGGGGTCGAACGGTCAGTAGCTGAAGCGGTGGTGGTCGGTGGCGAAATCGTCGGCGACGGTGGCGGCCAGTTCGACCAGTGCGCGCTTGGTGGTTTTGTGCAGGCGGGCCAATTCGATTTCGGCGCCCTCGGACAGGTGGGCGTCGTACGGGATGACGTGGACGGCGCGGCAGCGGGACAGGAAGTACTCGCGCAGCTGCTGGATGCCGACATTGGGGGAGCCGGGGCGGGGCAGGTTGATCACCACGACGGCGTTGCGCACCAGGTGGTCGTGGCCGTGCAGGGACAACCAGTCCAGCGTCGCCGCGGCGCTGCGGGCGCCGTCGATCGCCGAGGACGAGATCAGCACCAGCGAGTGGGCCAGCTCGAGCACACCGGCCATCGCGGAATGCATCAGGCCGGTGCCGCAGTCGGTGAGGATGATGTTGTAGAACCGCTGCAGGATGCGTGCGACCTGGCGGTACTCGTCCTCGCTGAAGGACTCCGAGGCAGCCGGATCTCGTTCGCTGGCAAGCACTTCCAGGCGGCTGGTGCCCTGGGAGGTGTGCCGCCGGACGTCGGAGTAGGAGTTGATCGACGGATCCAGCAGCAGATCGCGCACCGTGGAACGGGTCTGCAACTGCACCCGCTGGGACAACGTGCCGAAGTCCGGGTTGGCGTCCACCGCGATGACCCGGTCGCCGCGGATGGAGGAGAAGATCGAGCCGATGCCCATCGTCGTGGTGGTCTTGCCGACGCCGCCCTTGAGCGAGAGCACCGCGATGCGGTAGTCACCCCGGACCGGCTGCCGGATACGGGCGACCAGCTCCTGCAACCGCCGCTCCTCGGCCGACATGCCGGGATTGATCGCGCCGCCGGAGATGTGGTGCACCGTGCGCCGCCATCCGGTGCCGGGAGCCTTCTTGGCCCTGCGCACCGGGACGTCGTCCAGTGAGGGTTGCTGTCCGGGCGGGAACTGCTGCGGATATTGCGGCGGCTGCTGCTGGTGTTGGCCCTGTTGGTACTGGCCCTGCTGGTACTGCTGCGGATAACCCGGGCCACCGTGCGGTGGAGCCGGGGACTGCCACTGGCTGCCCTGAACCGGCGGTTGCGGCGGGGCCCCGAAACGCGGATCGCCCTGGACCGGTCCCGGCGCCTGCGGCGGGTACTGCCCGTTCGGCGGCGCGACCGGCGGCTGCGGTGCGGCGACATCGGGCACGTCCGGCGGGGGGACCTGCCGATAGTCGCCGGATTGCGGACGATCACCGGAAAATCCTTGGGCGGCAGGCGGATACGGGGTCCGGGAGTACTGCTCATCCGGGCGTCCGGCGACCACGGTCCGGTCGGCCTCCGGACCCGGGTGGGTGGGCGCGGGCGCGTCGAATGCCTGGTGCCGGCCGCTGTCGGGGCCGACGCCGCGCTCGGGAGCGAAAGGCGGCCGCGCGGGCTCCTCGGGGGCGGGCGTATTCGGTTGCGGGGTGGGAGTTTCGGGTAGCCGCCGCGGCGCCTCGGCATCGGACGGACCGGAAACCTCTTGCGGCGCGGGCGAGTCCAGGCCGCTCGCCCACGCGGGGGCGCCCCTGCTGTCGTCGGGCGCCGGGGAATCCTCTTTCGTCCCAGGCGGTTCGGGCAGCGGCGGTCGTTGCGGCGTCTGCTGCGGGGGAGGCGGCAGATCCGGCCTGCCATCGACCCGCACGGTCATCTCACTCGCGTCGCCGGACTCCGGCGGCGCTGGCGGCGAATAGGCTTGCGGCGCATCGGGCAGCGGCGGGCGGTTGGCGGGCGGCAGATCCGGCTGGGCCGGGGGCAGCTGCGGGATCGCGTCGGACGGCCGCGGCGGAAGCTGCTGCGGCGGAAGCGGAGCGATCGGAGCGTGCGGCTGATTCTGTTGCGGCTGAATGAATTCGCTCTGCGGCATCGGCCCTGGGCCGCGCTGATCCGGGCCCGGGAAGCCCTGGCCCAGCTGCTGCGGGCCGGTATTCGGCTGCGGGCCGGGGCCGAAACCGTTCTCGGGCCGCGGGTATCCGCCCAGCTGCGGATTCTCGGGCTGGACATCGCCATCGGGCCGCTGGGTGTTCGGCGCGAACCGACGCGGATCGACCGGTGCCGCGGTCTCGTTCGGCGGCTGGGACTGCGCGACGGCGCTGTGCTGCGGCTCGCCCCACGCCTGCGACTCGGACTGTGGCTCACCCCACGGCCGCTGCTCGGGCGCATCCTCGGATTTGGATTTATTCTTCTTCTTACGGCCTTTGAGTGCGGGGTCGGGACGCTCGTTGTCGGTCTTGCGGCCGAACCGGGGGCGCTTGGATGCCTTCTCCGAGATCAGATCTCGCTGCGGCAGGTTCTGCACCGGCGCCTCGTAGCCGGACCGGGTGTCCTCGCTCTCCGACAGCCACGGCGGCAGCATGGGAAGTTCGTTGTTGCTCACAGCGCCACCCCGTCGGTGTTCGCCGTGGCCGCGTGCGCTGCGTCGCCGACGTAGTCGCTGCGCTCGCTCACTGGTATCCCCCTGGGATCTACTCGGCCGATTACCTGAACTGTCCGCAGTTTACGCGAGCACAACCGATGGCGAGTGATCCGCTGCTCCATCATGTGGGGCGGGTGCGCGAGGTGTGCGCGGTGTAGTCTCGGCCGGGCTCGGCGGGCGCTGTCGCCGGGCGTTGCGCGAGTTCGGGAGCAGGGCGGCATGGCACTTTCGGTGGATCACGAGGACGCCGCGCGCTTGGACCGGCTCCCGGTTCGGCCCATACATCGCAAGCTCGTCGCCCTGGTCGGGATGGGCCTGTTCTTCGATCTGTACGAGCTGTTCCTGGCCGGGACGATCGCGGGCGTCTTCAAAGAGCAGTTACATCTGTCCACGTACCAGCTCAGCGGCATCCTGGCCTCGGCGTTCGCCGGCCAGTTCCTCGGCGCGCTGGTGCTGGGCCGATTGTCGGACCTGTTCGGCCGCCGCCGGATGTTCATGATCAATATCGGCCTCTACGCGGGGTTCACGCTGCTGGGCGCGTTCAGCCCGAACGTGTGGTTCCTGATGGTCACCCGGGTGCTGGCCGGCCTCGGCATCGGCGCGGAGATGACCCTCGCGGACACCTATCTGTCCGAGGTGATGCCGCCGCAGGTGCGCGGCCGGATGATCTCCATCGCCTACACGATCGGATTCTGCGCCGTCCCGGTGGTGGGATTCCTGGCGCGCTGGCTGGTTCCGCTGAAACCGCTGGGCCTGGACGGCTGGCGCTGGTTGTTCGTGGTCGGCGGACTCGGCGCGGCGCTGGTGTTCTTCGCCCGCCGGTTCATGCCGGAATCGCCACGCTGGGAACAGCATCGGCAGCGCACCGCCGAACGCACCCGCTTCGTCGAGATCCTCGCCGCACCGCTGCGCACCCGCACCCTGCTGTTCTCGGCGGCGATGATCCTGCAGGTCTTCGGGTATTACGGCTTCGGCACCCTGGCCGTTCTGGTGTTGCAGCACAAGGGTTTCACCGTCGTCAACTCGCTGGGGTACCTGGCGATCACCTATCTCGGCTACCCGATCGGCTCGATGCTGGCGATCCCTCTGATCGAGCGGATGGAACGCAAATATCTGGTGCTGGCCTCCACCGCCGCGATGGCGGTCTTCGGGCTCGTCTTCGGCTTCGCGGTGAGCGTGCCGCTGATCCTGATCTCCGGCGCGCTGTTCACCCTGGCGAGCAACGTGTTCTCCGACGCGATCCACACCTACCTGCCCGAGTCGTTCCCCACCAGCGTCCGCGGCACCGCCTCGGGCACGACCTATTCGCTGTCCAAACTCAGCACCGCGATCCAGCCGTTCCTGCTGCTCCCGCTCCTGGACAGCCGAGGCCCCGGCACCGTCTTCACCATCATCACCGCGGCCCTGCTGATCATGTTCGCCCTGATCACCGTCTGGGGCCCGCGCACCGGCCGCGGCCCACTGGCCTGAGCCCGAAGCGAGGCGAGGCGAGGCGATCCCCGACGCCCCAGCGGCGAAGCATCTCCATCCGCTGGTAGCACAACACCGACCCCGAAAGGGTTCCGGCGCAGATCACACACCGAACCTCCACCGAAGCGAAGCGAGGCGAGGCGATGACCAACGCGCCCAGCGGCGAAGCGTCTCTGTATGGCTGGGAGTC
>CBJNFW010000025.1:0-46694 GCA_966435935.1 uncultured Nocardia sp. | reverse complement strand
GTACGGGGCGGGAAACGCAACGATCGCGCCAATCACCACCATCTCCGTGCCGACCCCCGACACCTCCCGCAGCTTTGCCGGGGCTCGCCGCGAAGTGGATGCCGCCGGGGCGCTGGTCAACTCGCCGCCTGCTGGATGGTTTTCAACACCGTCGCCGGATCGGCGCCCTGGGTGACGGTGCCGAGCTGCTGCTTCATCGAACCTTCCACCTTGGCCCACTGCGGATTGTTGCTCGGGTAGAACTTGGCCACGGGAAGCGTTGCGCCGAAGGCCTTCACGACCGGATCGTCGGCCATGGCCTGCGCGCCGCTGGTGGTCACCGGGATGAAATGCTCGGCCTTGACGAAGGTGGCGTAGGTCTTCGGCTGATAGAAGAAGTCCAGGAACTTCTTTATCGCGGGACGCTTGTCCACCTTCTTCTTGAACGCCATCAGATGATCGGCGACGCCGAGGGTCACCGGCGCACCGTCCTTGGTCGGTGTCGGCGCGGTGGCGTACTTCAGGCCCGGATTCTTCTGCTGGATCATGTTGATCACCGGCGGCAGGCCCTCGATCATGCCGATCTTGCCCTGGATGAAGACGTTGATCAGCGGGGTGCGGTCGGTCGCGCCCGGATTCGGTTGTGTCGCAACGGCGTCGGCGATCGCCTTGATCGCCCGCACGCCCTCGAGGTTCTGCGGGGTGTCGACGGTGAGGTTGTTACCGTCGGACCAGTTCCCGCCCGCGCCGAACGTCCACAGCGAGGTCTCGGCCTGGGTCTCCTCCTGGCCGAGTGGCAGGCCGTAGCCGGAGATGCCGCCGCCCAGGGCCTGGATCTTCTTCGCGTCGTCGGTCAGCTCGGCCCAGGTCTTCGGGGGTGCGGCGATACCCGCCTTCGCGAACAGGTCGGTGTTGTAGAACAGCGTGCGGGTGGACGCGAACAGCGGTAACGCCCACTGCGTTCCGTTCATCGAGGCGTTCTGGACGAAGCTGTGCTGCAGATCGCCCAGCACCGACGAATCGGCGATATCGCTTGCGGGATAGAGTTTTCCGTCCGAGGCGTAGGTGGAGTAGGCGTCGATGTTGAGCAGATCGGGTGTGCTGGACTCGGATTGCAGGTCGGTGCGGACCACGTCGGGGATCTGCTTCCACGACTCCATCTGCAGATCGACCTTGATGCCCGGGTTCTGCTTCTCGAAATCGGCGATGATCGAATCCCATTCGGCCTTCGTGCCGTCGCTGTAGATCGGCGCCAGGAAGGTGATCGTGTTGGGATCGTCGGCATTGGACTTGCCGCCGCCGAACCCACAGGACGAGACGGTCAGCGCCAGGCCGGTGGCCAGCGCGAGCGCGGACAACGCGCCGCGGAGTGGACGTTTCACGAGAGAGCCTTTCAATGCTGCACACCCGGCGGGGCGAACGCGGATGATGAAGCGAACGGGTCGATTGGTCCGAATCTAGCCCAATCGGTGATCGAATGTGACCGTTTCGAATGTAAAGTTGACATGAACGATCATCGGGGTGATTCTGGTGGCGTGCCGACCTCCGCCGATCGCAACCCCGAAATCCGTTCGCATCCCGAGACCCATCTGGCCGCCGAGGTGGTCACCCAGCCCGACGACTGGACGCGCGCCGCGCGGACCGCCGCCGACCATGCCGCGCTGCTGCCGCAGCCGGGTGAGCGGGTGGCCGTGATCGGTTGCGGCACCTCGTATTTCATGTCCCGGGCGATCTCCGCGCTGCGTGAATCCGCCGGACAGGGGCTCACCGATGCCTGGCCCGCCGGGCAGGTGCGCGGCCGCGACTACGATCGCTACCTGATCATCTGCCGCTCGGGTACCACGACCGAGGTGCTCGAGGCGATGCGCGCACTGCCCGAGGGGGTGCCGCGCGCGGTGATCTGCTCTAGCCCGGGCACGCCGGTGCTCGACCTCGCCGATCCGATCCTCATCGCCGACGTGGACGAGCGGTCGGTGGTGCAGACCCGGTTCGCCACCACCGCGCTGGCGATCCTGCGGTGGCATCTGGGCGAGGATCTCGCGCCGGTGATCGCGCAGGCCCGCGAGGTACTCGCGCAGGACCCGGCCGAATCACTGGCCGCGGTCCGGTCGGCCGAGCAGATCAGTTTCGTCGGAATGGGTTTCGCGGCCGCCATCGCGGACGAGGCCGGGCTCAAATTGCGCGAGTCCTGCCAGTCCTGGACCGAGGCGTACCTGGCCACCGAATGGCGGCACGGGCCGGTCAGCATCGCCGCGCCGGGGCGCGCGGTGTGGGCGTTCGGTGCGCTGCCGTCCGGTTTGGCGCAGGACGTCGCGGCCACGGGTGCGCATTTCGAACATCGCGATATCGATCCGATGGCCGATCTGGTGCGCGTGCATCGGCTGTGCCAGGTGCGCGCGGCCGATCTGGGCCTGGACCCCGACCACCCGCGCAGCCTGAATCGCTCGGTGATCCTGGGCTGACGGGTCAGTGGTGCGCAATCTCGGACCCGCGGATGCGGTCCTGGCCGTGGATGTCGGCGGGACGACGATCAAAGCCGAGATCACCGATGCCGCAGGCGATGTGCTGAGCAGCGGTACCGTCGCGACGCCGCCCGGTGCGGCGGCCTTCGATGCCATGGGCGCGCTGGGAGATCGCCTGCTCGCGGAACTTCCTGTCACACAACGTGACCGAGTGGCGCGGGCCGCGGTGATCCTGCCCGGCATCGTGGATCCGGTCCGTTCGCTGGCGGTGTTCAGCAGTAATGTCGGGTGGCGGGATGTGCGGGTGGGCACCCGGTTCGCCGACCGCTGGGGCATGCCGGTACTGATCGAACACGATGTGGCGGTGGCGGGCTGGGCCGAATGGCGATTCGGCGCGGGCCGAGGCCGCGACGACGTCTGCGTCCTGATTCTCGGGACGGGAATCAGCGGAACCTTGTCGATCGGTGGGCGGCTGGTGCGCGGCGCGGCCGGTCAGGCCGGGGAGTACGGGCATATTCCGGTGCGCCATCGAGACGGGCTGCGCTGTCCGTGCGGCAATGTCGGATGTGTGGAGACGGTCGCCTCCGGTGCAGCCATCGCCCGCGCCTACACTGCCCGCACCGGACGTGAAATACCCGGAGCGGAAGCGGTTTTCGCCGTGCTGGACAGCGATCCCGAGGCGCGAGCGGTGGTGGCCGACGCCATCGATGCGCTGGCCGAGGGATTGTTCGGCGTCATCCACGCGACCTGCCCGGAACTGGTCGTTCTCGGCGGCGGCCTGGCCCGCGCGGGTGCGGTGCTGACCGGTGCGCTGCAGGACCGGTTGACCGAGCTGCTGTGCGTGGTCCCCGCGCCGAGGGTGGTGCTGGGTGAGTTCGGGGCGCGCGCCGGACTGGTCGGGGCCGCCCGATATGCCCGCTCGGGCACGCTGGAATGACGCACCGTCCGAACCCTCCCGGCCGAATTTGCCGAAAGGTTGCGGTGTGGCGAGGCCGGGCGGGTACGGTTCGAGCGCGGGCATCGAGGCAGGTGGTGCGCGAGGGTGCGATGGACGAGGTGATGGTGTGAACCGAGAGCCGCAGACCCGGCTGCGGGGCCGTATCGTCGCGGCGTCGAATTCGCTCGAGGACGGTGTCGTCACGTTCCGAGGCGAGCGGATCGTCGCGGTGGAGTCCTTCGCGTCCTGGGCCGGCGCCAATCCGGACATTTCGCCGCCTTCCTTCGCGGGAACGGTGATTCCCGGGCTCGTGGACATCCACAACCACGGCGGATTCGGGCATCGGTTCGATACGACGGATCCGGACGAGGCGCGCGGTGCGGCCGAATATCATCTGCGGTACGGCAGTACGACAGTGCTGGCCGGGATCGTCACGGCCGCGCCGGACGATATGGTCGCCCAGACCGCCATGCTGGGCGAGTTGGCCGCCGAAGGGGTGATCGCGGGCGTGCACGCCGAGGGACCGTTCCTGTCGGAGATTCGTTGTGGTGCACAGGATCCGCGCTATCTGCTCGATCCCGATCCCGCCCTGATCGATCGGCTGCTCGAGGCGGCGGCCGGTCGGCTCCGGGTGATGACCCTCGCCCCGGAGCGCCCCGGATTCCGCGCGGCGGCCGAACGACTCGCGGACAACGGTGTCGTCGTCGCGCTCGGGCACAGCGACGCGCACTACGGCGGATTCCGGGAAGCGTTGTCGCCCAACGGCTTCGGGACACTGGTCACCCATCTCGCGAACGGCATGCCGCCGCTGCACCATCGCGCACCGGGGCCGGTGGCCGCCGCGCTGGTGGCCGCGGCGCACGGCGACGCGGTAGTGGAGTTGATCGGCGACGGCGTGCACCTCGACGCCGGATTCGGCGCCCTGGCCTTCGCGACCGCTCCCGGGCGCGTGGCGTTGATCACCGACGCGATGCAGGCGGCCGGGCTGCCCGACGGGGAATACCGGCTCGGCCCGCAGGCGGTGTCGGTCAGCGCCGGGGTGGCGCGGGTCGCGAGCGGGTCGATCGCCGGAGGCACCTCGACGCTGCTGGACTGCCTGCGCTGGGCGGTGCGGGAATGCGGTGTCGCACTGCCGGATGCGGTGCGCGCGGCGACCAGCACCCCGGCCGAGGCGGCAGGGCTGGACGACGTCGGCGATCTGCGCCCCGGGCTCTACGCGGACATTCTGGTTCTCGACGAGGACATGGGGTTGCGTCGAACCCTGCGACGAGGAAGGTAGTTGACGTGATCCTGACCGTGACCATGAATCCCGCCTACGACATGACCTATCGCGTGGAGCGTTTCGAGCGGGGGCGCGAGCACCGTGTGCTGTCGGTGGAGCAGCGCATCGGAGGTAAGGGGATCAACGTCTCGCGAGTGCTGAACCAACTCGGGAAGTACTCGCGGGCAACCGGTTTCGCCGACCATATGTTCGCGGCGACCGCCGAGCTCGAGTTGCCGGTGGACTTCGTGCACGCGCTGCCGTGGATTCGGCGCACGGTGGTGATCAGCGAATCCGGCGACGGGACCGCCACTTCGCTGTGGGAGCCCGGCGCGCGACTGAGCGAACCGTACGCGATCGATCAGCTGAAGGTCAGGGTCGCGGGCATGCTGAACGATTCCGGGGGGATGGTGGTGTCCGGATCGCTGCCCGCCGGGGTGGCCGACGGGGTTCCCGCCGAGCTGGCGCGCACCGCGCTGGCCGCTGGAGTGCCCACGATCTGCGATGTGGACGGCCGGGCGCTGCAATTGGCCGCCGAGGTGCCGGGCATCGTGCTGATGCCGAATCGGGACGAACTCGAGCGGTTGACCGGAACGCCCGCGGGCAGTTCGGAGGAGGTGGTCGCCGCGGTGCGGCCACTGATCGAGCGTGGCGTGCGGGCGGTGGTCGCCACGCGTGGCGCGGCGGGCATCGTCGCGGTGACCGCGTCGGGAGCCTGGTCCGGGGTGTCGCCCGAGCCGATGGCGGGCAATCCGACCGGCGCCGGTGATGCCGCTGCCGCCGCCGTCATCGCCGCACTCGCCGCCACGCCCGAACCGGACTGGGCCGCGCTCGTGGCCGACGCCGTCGCGACATCCGCTGCGGCCGTGGTCATTCCGGTCGCCGGCGAGATCGATCGCGCGCTGCGCGAGCGGTTGGCTCCGGATGTCGTCGTCACCGAACTCGACGTCGTGCCCGGAAGGAACGCATCATGAGTCCGATTCCCGTTCCGGAGTTGTTCGCCGCGGCCGAACCGGGTGGGGTCGGGGCGTTCAACGTGATCGCCCTGGAACATGCCGAAGCCATCGCCGCCGCCGCGGAAGCGGCGAAACGTCCGGCGATCCTGCAGATCTCGGAGAACACCGTCCGGTATCACGGCGGGTTGCGGCCGTTGGCGCGGGCGTGCCTGCAGATCGCCGAGGACAGTACCGCCCCGCTCGCGGTGCATCTGGATCATGCGACCTCGCACGAATTGATCCGTGCGGCGGTCGAAGTCGGCGTGCGCTCGGTCATGTACGACGGGTCGCGGCTCGAATATCACGAGAACGTCCGCAGCACAGCGGACATCGCGCGCTGGTGCCGGGAGCGCGAGGTCTTCACCGAGGCCGAACTGGGCGAGGTCGGTGGTAAGGACGGTGCGCATGCGCCGGGTGTGCGCACCGACCCGGACGAGGCGGTCGAGTTCGTCGCGGCCACCGGCGTGGACGCGCTGGCCGTCGCGGTCGGATCCGCCCATGCCATGCACACCCGCGATGCGATCCTGGACAACGATCTGATCGCTCGGCTTGCCGCGAAAGTGCCTGTGCCCCTTGTTCTGCACGGCTCATCGGGGGTGCCCGACACGGGACTGCGCTCGGCGGTGCGCGCGGGCATGCGGAAGATCAATATCGCGACTCGGCTGAATATGGTTCTGGCGCAGTCGGTCCGCGCGGAGCTCGCCGCCGACCCGACGGTGTCCGATCCACGCCGATACCTCGGCCCCGGCCGCCGTGCCGTACAACAGGAGATCGAACACCTGCTGCGGGTGCTCGGTTAGCCGATCGCCACCACGCGCGCGGATCGGCGGCTCATCCCGCCCGCGTCTCGCCGCGACCGCCGCTGACCCGAATGCTGTTGTCGTCGAGAGCATCTGCGCCGGAAACGGCGGTGGTCGAGCGGTTCTGCCGCAGTGCCGCCACGGCGATCAGCGCGACCATCGGGATCGTCACGGCCAGGCTCACCCATCCGGTGCCCAGGCGCAGTCCGTCCGAACGGTCGGCGGCCAGCCAGTCGGTGGCCGACGCGCCCAGCGGCCGGGTGACCACGTAGGACGCCCAGAAAGCCGGGATCGCACCGAGCCCGCCCCAGCGGTGCGCGACCGCGGGGACCGCGATGACCACCGCGAACAACACGGTCGAGGCGAGATAGCCGAGGTGCATCTTGCCCGCGGTCAGATCCCCGGCCGCGGTGCCGAGCGCGAACGTGATCATGACCGTCGCCCAGTAGAACGCCTCACGCCGCCCGTTGGTGATGCTGTGCACGGACAGCGTTTTCTCGCAGGCGTACCAAACGGCGAAGATCACGCCCAGCAGCACCAGGAAGGCGACCGTCGAGACCGGCAGCGGTATGCCGAGCTGGAAATCCACGATATCGGCCACCATCGTCCCGAAGATGCTGACCATCACCACGGCCGTCCAGTAGATCCACGCCACATAGCGCCGGCTGCGGAACTGCGCGGCCAAGGCGATGATCAACGCCAGTCCCGCACCGCCGACGGCCAGTTCCGGCGGTACATGCGAGACCAGGAAATCGGAGAACGTCTCGCCCATCCCCGTCGAGAGCACCTTGATCACCCAGAACAGCGCGGTGATCTCGGGCACCTTGGTCGCGAGTGCGCGCGCGGGCGAAATATCAACTGACACAGGATTCATCACGTATGCACGGTGCCCGAACATCGCTGAGATCCCACTGTGAGCGACCTGGCATCGGTTCCCAGCCACGCGACTTCCCGCGCCCGGCCCCGGCATCGGGTCGGTGGGAATTCGGCTGCCGGTGGCGCGCCGCCGGGGTGCCGGTGGGGTCCGGCGGTAGGGTTCGCCTCGGATTCGCTGTGCTGAATCGATCCTGCTGGATGGGAGAGATGATGTCCGACAAGGGGGTTGAGGCAGGGGAGTACGAGGCCGCGCGGATGCCGGGAACCGTGCGGGTGGCCCGGGTACTGGCGTGGGCGATGGCGCTGATCGGTCTGGTCTGTGTGGCCTCGGCGGGGTGGTTGTTCGGTGCCAGGTCGGCGGGGATCACCGCGGTGTTCTTCGTGCCGAGCTGGCTGCTGGGATTGCTGGCACTGGCGTTCGGGGCGGTGGGCGAGGGAATTCGGGTCACCGCGGTGTTGCTGGCCGCGCTGAACATGCTGTGGACCGTGCCGTCGATCCCGGCGGGACGCCCGCCCGGATGGCTGGGGCCGGCGAGCGCGATCCTGCTGGTCGTGCTCCTTTTCCGCCGTTCGGCGCGAGCCTGGTTCGCGGGAGTGTGACGGTCAGGGCGTGGTCAGTGCGGGAAAGGGGCCGGTGTGATGCGCCGGCGCGCGCGAGCGCACGGCCAGCAGTTCGGCGGCGAGCGCGACGGCGGTCTCCATCGGGGTGCTCGCGCCCAGATCCAGGCCCGCGGGGCTGTACAGCCGGGCCAGCGATTCGGCGTCGAAACCGCCGGCGTGCAGGGCTTCCATGCGCTGGGTGTGCGCTGGGCCCGCGCCGAGTGCGCCCAGATAGCCGAATTCGGGTAGCCGCAGCGCCGTGGTGAGCAGCGGAATCTCGAATTTGGGGTCCTGGGTGACCGTCACCAGGGCTGTACGGTAATCGATCAATCCGGCGGCGGCCTGCGCCTCGAGATAGCGGTGCGGCCAGTCGACGATCACCTCGGCACCCGGGAAGGACTGCTCGGCGGCGAACCGCTGCCGGGCGTCGCAGACCGTGACCCGGTAGCCCAGCAGTTTGCCCTGAGTGCACAGCGCGGCGGCGAATGCGTTGGCGCCGAAGATGATCAGCCGCGGCGCGGCGGCGTACGAACAGCAGAACACATCGGATTCCGGCAGCGCGACCAGTTCGGTGTTGTGCCGCCGGTCGGTCACCAGATGCTGGCCGATCACCGTCGGGTCCGAATGCCACACCACGGTGAACACGGTGACCGGCTTGAACCCGGCGAGATCCTGTGCGACAGCTGGGAATTCGGGAAAGTCGTCGCGTGAGAACGGTTCCACGAAGACGTCGATGGTGCCGCAGTCGGCGCTGTCCATACCGGTGCTGGGATCGAAACGCTGTAATTCCTTGCGGCCGGAGCGGGCCGAGTGAATCGCCGCGTCGTAGATGGCGCTTTCGTAGCACCCGTCGGAGACCGAACCGAAGACGCGTCCGTCGGGATCGACGAGCATCGCCGAACCGATCGGCATGGGAGCCGGACCGAACGTCCGGACCAGAGTCGCGAGGGCACCGATCCGCCCGGAGTGCCACACCCGCAGTAGATCATCGACGATGTCGCGCATCACAAGCTCCCGATCGGCGTGCGCGAGTGGGCGGATAGTCGTGGTCACGTCCCGTCGCCAGATCGTCACACGTGACGGCCACAATATCCGGTCTTTTGACCAGAAACTCCCTCGCTCCGGAATTTCCTTGTGCGGTATCGATCACCGCTGCCCAGTGCTTGTGATATAGCACAACCGGATGACCGGGGCGGCCGTGGAAAGCCGCGCGGGCCAATCCGCTCGGCGCGGTGCGCGCGGCCGCGAGCACCCGGGCCACGACGTCCGCCCCGACGTCCGGAGTGTCCACCGGCATGATCGCCGCGTACTCGGCCGGATCGGCCGCACTCGCCGCGGCGGTCAGTCCGGTGCGCAGCGACGCGGCCAATCCCACGGCCCAGTCCGCCGCCCAAACCGGTTGTGCCCCTTCGGGTATGGCGATTGCCGGGGACTCGGACAGCAGCCACCGGCCGTCCGCGTCACGCCGGGCCGGGCCCGTCGCTCCCAGTACCACGTGCACTCGCACACATCCCCCTTCCAGTAGTGCGTCCACCGCGCCCCGCAGCCACGCGCCGTCCCGCGCGAGCGCCTTCGGCCGCCCGTACCGGGTGCCCGCCCCCGCGGCGAGCAGAATCCCGTCGCAGCGTCCCACATCCATTCCGCCGAGCGTAACCGCGCCGAATCGGCTTCGCCGTCCCCGAATACAACCGGAACGTGGCACGGGACGGATGCCACCGGGACCGACTGTGCGTGCCCTGACATCGGTCCTGGTCGCGGATCCGGCGTCAGGCGAAGAGTTCGCGAACGAACGGGATCGAGTCGGGTTGGGAGGCCAGGACCGTGCCGCTGTGATCGGTCGGGTAGGTGCGGAAGGTGAGAGGCTGGCGGTTGGCGGTGAGGACGGCGGCGAAACGCAGGGTTTCCGGAGTGATCACATCGGTGTCGAACAGGCCCTGGCCCATGAACAGCGGCCTGTCGTAGCCGGTTTCGGGGAGGCCGAGGTAGTTGTGCAGCAGGCCGTGGAAGTCCGGGATCGCGGCCAGCGGGCGGGCGAACAGATCGCCGCCGACCACGCGGTTCGAGGTCAGGGCCGCGCCCAGCGGGCCGAGGCATTCGGTGCGGGCGCGGTCGACCCAATAGCGGCCCGCGGGAGTCAGGTAGGACTCGATGTTCAGTTCCGGATGGGCCGTGCGCAGGCCGTTCAGGATGTAGAGCGTGTAAGCGGTGGTGTCGCCGCTGAGCTTGATCGGGGGGACACCCGGGCCCAGCGCGGTCAGGACGTCCTCGATGTATGCGGGGGTTCCGGTCGCGACCGCGCCGCGGTAGTCCAGACGCGGGCCGAAGGCGGTCGCGTACCGGGCGGTGGTGACCGCCGCACCGGCGCCCTGCGATTGCCCGACGACGACCCACTTGTGCGCCAGCGTCGAGTAGTGGCTGGTCGCCGCGCGGACCGCGTCCACGACGTTGTGCGCCTCGACCCGGCCGTCCAGATAGGGGTGCTCGCCCGGCGATCCGAGCCCCGCGTAGTCGGCCGCGACGATCGCATAGCCCTGCTTCAGCCAGGTGCCCAGATAGGACCAGTCGCGTTCGACCGCGGCCGGTCCGGCGACGCTGTAGGCGCAGTCGTCGCCGATGCCGACGGTGCCGTGCGCCCAGGCGACGACCGGCCAGCCTCCGGCGGGCGGTGCGCCCGGCGGGAAGTAGACCGCCGCACTGGCCGTGGTCGGCGCGTCGCCGACGGTCGTGGTGCCGTAGAAGAATCGTTGCGAATTCACCGAGCCGGGCAGTGTTGCCGCCGCAGACAGGGGCTGGACCGATTCGAAGCCGCCCGGGACGGGGGCGGCCTGGGCGAACGGCTGCTGTAGCAGGGCGGTGGCCGCGGCGACGGCAAGGGCGGCGGCGATCGAGAGTTTCCGCATCGTGCTCCTCGGCTGCTGGATTCGGGCGGGGGATTCGGCTGGGTAAGTCTCGCAGTCCGACCCCGCTCGGGTGCGCCGGGACACGACTGTGACCGACGTCAGTGACCGCCGCCACGGAACGCGGGCCCCACGAGCTGTGAAGGTCGTCACAGTCGGCAATGCGGGCGCCGCGATTCGGACGATGGTAGGGACCGCGCTAACAGTACGTGCGTTACGCAAATCCGCATGTCAGCCCTACCCGCGAGTAGATTATCTGCCCGCAATTCGAGCGCAAATTTTGCAGAGTTAGCAAACGGGGTGTGAAAGCTAGCCGAGATTTACATTAGCAACAGGTAGACGGCACTTTTTCTGTATGCCATCGTGTGGAAGTACACCCGATGGGCATAGCAAGCCTGCGAATTGCCGCTCCAGCAGTGTTCGGACATCGCAGGGCCCCGACCGCCTCCCCGCAGTCGGAACCCGACGAAGTCAGCACATGGGGCACCAGAGACCCGAACTAGGAAGTGGAGCAAGAGATGTCGACCACCGGCACCCCGAAAACCGCTGCGGAGATCCAGAAGGACTGGGACACCAACCCCCGCTGGAAGGGCGTCACCCGCGAGTACACGGCCGATCAGGTCGTCAAGCTGCAGGGTTCTGTCGTCGAAGAGCACACGCTCGCGCGCCGGGGAGCGGAGCTGCTGTGGGAGGGCGTCAACACCGAGGGCGACTACATCCACTCGCTCGGCGCCCTGACCGGTAACCAGGCCGTCCAGGCCGTGCGTGCCGGCCTGCGTGCCATCTACCTGTCCGGCTGGCAGGTCGCCGGTGACGCGAACCTGTCCGGGCACACCTACCCCGACCAGTCGCTGTACCCGGCCAACTCGGTGCCGTCGGTCGTGCGCCGCATCAACAACGCGCTGCTGCGCGCCGACGAGATCGCCAAGGTCGAGGGCGACACCTCGGTCGACAACTGGGTCGTGCCGATCGTCGCCGACGGTGAGGCCGGCTTCGGTGGCGCGCTGAACGTCTACGAGCTGCAGAAGGCCATGATCGCCGCGGGTGCCGCCGGTACCCACTGGGAGGACCAGCTGGCGTCGGAGAAGAAGTGCGGCCACCTCGGTGGCAAGGTGCTGATCCCCACCCAGCAGCACATCCGCACCCTGACCTCGGCTCGCCTGGCCGCCGACGTGGCCGGCGTCCCGACCGTCGTCATCGCCCGCACCGACGCCGAGGCCGCCACCCTGATCACCTCCGACGTCGACGAGCGCGACCGTCCGTTCATCACCGGTGAGCGCACCTCCGAGGGCTTCTACCACGTCAAGAACGGCATCGAGCCCTCCATCGCGCGTGCCAAGGCCTACGCCCCCTACTCCGATCTGATCTGGATGGAGACCGGTATCCCGGACCTCGAGGTCGCGCGGAAGTTCGCCGAGGGCGTCAAGTCCGAGTTCCCGGACCAGCTGCTGGCCTACAACTGCTCGCCGTCCTTCAACTGGAAGGCGCACCTGGACGACGCCACCATCGCGAAGTTCCAGCGCGAGCTGGCCGCGATGGGCTTCAAGTTCCAGTTCATCACCCTGGCGGGCTTCCACTCGCTCAACTACGCCGCGTTCGACCTGGCCTACGGCTACGCCCGCGAGGGCATGACCGCCTTCGTCGACCTGCAGGAGCGCGAGTTCAAGGCGGCCGCCGAGCGTGGCTTCACCGCCGTGAAGCACCAGCGTGAGGTCGGTGCCGGCTACTTCGACACCATCGCCACCACCGTGGACCCGAACACCTCGACGGCGGCCCTGAAGGGCTCCACCGAAGAGGGCCAGTTCCACTGAATGACACGGGCACTCCTGCAATGAGTGCCCACCGACCCTTCCCGTCCGAACAGCCCCGGCGGGAAGGGTTTTTACCTATACCTTGATGATCGCCAGTCTCAGCTGCACCACAGCGTGGCTGCGCATCCAGAACCCCACCGCCACACAACCAGCAGGAGCGGGAACGTGAGCAGCGAAAAGATTCAGCGCGTTGGTGTTATCGGCGCCGGACAGATGGGCGCGGGAATCGCGGAGGTGTGCGCTCGTGCGCATGTCGACGTGCTCGTTTTCGAGCAGACTCGTGAACTCGCCGCGGCGGGGCGCGCCCGCATCCTGCGGTCACTGGATCGCGGCGTGAGCAGCGGCAAGATCACCGAGCGCGAGCGTGAGCAGGCGGCCTGGCGGCTGCGATTCACCTCCGACCTCGGCGATTTCGCGGATCGTCAGCTGGTCGTGGAGGCCGTGCTGGAGAGCGAGGAGGTCAATACCTCGATCTTCGCCGAACTCGACAAGGTCGTCACCGACCCCGACGCGGTGCTGGCATCCAACACCTCCTCGATTCCGATCATGAAGATCGCGGTCGCCACCACCCAGCCCGAGCGCGTGGTCGGCATGCACTTCTTCAACCCGGTGCCGGTGCTGCCGCTGGTCGAGCTGGTCACCACGCTCAAGACCAGTGCCGCGGTCGCCGAACGCGCGGAATCCTTCGCCTCCGAGGTGCTCGGCAAGCAGGTCGTCCGCTCGGCCGACCGCTCCGGTTTCGTGGTCAACGCACTGTTGGTGCCGTACCTGCTCTCGGCCATCCGGATGGTCGAATCCGGTTTCGCCACAAAGGAAGACGTCGACAAGGCGATGGTGCTGGGCTGTGCGCACCCGATGGGACCGCTGGCGCTCACCGACCTGGTCGGACTGGACACGGTGAAGTCGATCGCGGATTCGATGTACACCGAGTTCAAGGAGCCGCTGTACTCGGCCCCGCCGCTGCTGATGCGCATGGTCGAAGCGGGGCTGCTCGGCAAGAAGTCCGGCGCGGGGTTCTACCAGTACAAAGCTGTGTAGCCGGCCTCCGCCTCGCTCCGGCGTCTCCGCGGGCCCGAAAGGCTCGCCGCGAGCACTCGGGACTCGGGCTGCGCCCATGCGCTTCGAGTGCTCGGCGGCGAGCCGGCTACCACGAACGTCGCTCGAAGGCTCACTGCGTGCCGGGCCGGGAGAGCGCGCGCGGTCGCGATTCGCTGACCCACAATTCCATCTCTTCGACTTTCTCGTCGACGCCGAGCGCGTCGGCATTCTGCTTCACCAGCCGTAAGCTGCAATCAGGTCGCGGGGACCGCAGCTCGGAGAGGAGTCCAGCTCATGGTCAATGTCACCGACGGCTTCGGGTCCAGCATTCTCGGGTATCCGAGGATCGGGCCGCACCGTGAACTCAAGCGTGCCCTGGAGTCGTACTGGCACGGGAGTCTTTCGCGGGAGGATCTGCTGGCGGTAGGCCGCGAGATCCAGGAGTCGCAGTTCGGGGAGCTGGCCGCGGCCGGACTGACGCAGGTTCCGGGTAACTCCTTCTCCTTCTACGACCACGTCCTGGACAACGCGCTGCTGTTCGGCGCGGTGCCCAAGCGGTTCGAGCCGTACCGAGAAGACTTGCACCCCTTGGACTTCTACTTCCTGATGGCCCGCGGGCGGCCGGATCTGCCGCCGCTCGAGCTGGTGCGCCTGTTCGGCACCAACTACCACTACCGCCAGCCCGAGCTCGATGCCGAGACCAAGTTCTCCCTGCATCCCGAGGCCCTGCTCGACGAATTCGACCGGGCGATGGAGCGCGGTATCGAACTGCGCCCGGTGGTGCTGGGGCCGCTGTCGCTGCTGCTGCTGTCCAAGGCCGGACACGTGCCGGGTGAGGCCGAGTTCGATCAGCTGAGTCTGCTGGATGAACTGCTGCCGGTGTACGAGGAGCTGTTCGAGATCCTCGCCAAGCGCGGATCGACCTGTGTGCAGCTGGACGAGCCGTGTTTCACCAGTGATCGCAGCCCGGCCGAGCTGGCCGCGTTCCTGCGGGCGTACCAGCGGCTGTCCACCGCGCCGCTGCGGCCGCGCATCCTGGTCACCGGTCAGTACGGTGACTTCGGCGAGGCGACCGCGATCCTGGCGCAGACCCAGGTGGAGGCGATCGGCCTGGATCTGGCCAGTCATCGGGTGCGGCCCGAGGAGCTGGCGAAGATTCCGGGGATCAAGCGCAAGCGGCTGTACGCGGGCGTGATCAGCGGGACCAATGTGTGGCGTGCGGATCGCCGCGTCACGCTCGACTACCTCAACGCGCTCGCGCAGGTGTGCCCGGATCTGGTGGTGTCCACCGGGACGACGCTGCTGCACGTGCCGTACGACCTGCTCGTCGAATACGATATCGACGGCCCGGTCGCGGATCGCCTCGCCTTCGCGAAACAGAAAGTGCTGGAAGTTGTTTCGCTGGCCAAGGCGCTCACCGAGGGCCCGTCCGAGAAGTGGCAGGGCCGACCGCGCGAAGTGCATTTCAAGCAGAAACACGCCGTGCGGCAACGGGTTTACGCGATCACGCCGGATATGCGGGAACGCGAGCCGTACGAGGTCCGCCGAGAGGCCCAGCGTGAGAGGCTGAATCTGCCGCTGGTGCCCTCGACGACGCTGGGTTCGTTCCCGCAGACCGATGCGATGCGCCAGGCGCGCTACGACCTCGGCGAGGGCAAACTGTCCTACGACGACTACCGCAAGCGGATCGAATCGGAGATCGAGGCGACCATCCGGTTGCAGGAGGACATCGGCCTGGACGTGCTGGTGCACGGTGAGCACGAGCGCAACGACATGATCCAGTACTTCGCCGAACTGCTCGACGGTTTCGCCACCACACATTTCGGCTGGGTGCAGGTCTACGGGTCGCGGTGTGTGCGTCCGCCGGTGCTGTACGGCGACGTCTCGCGGCCCGAGCCGATGTCGGTGGAATGGATCACCTATGCCCAGTCGCTCACCGACAAGCCGGTGAAAGGCATTGTGACAGGCCCGGTTACGATGGTGGCGCGCTCGTTCGTGCGGCAGGACCAGCCGCTCTACGAGACCGCCGACCAAGTGGCCCTTGCCATTCGGGACGAGCTGGCCGATCTGGAGAAGGCCGGGGTGTCGATCATCCAGGTCGACGAGCCGTCCATCCGGGAGCTGTTGCCGCTGCGTGCGGGCAAGCAGAGCCGGGAGTACCTGCGCTGGGCGGTGAACGCCTTCCGCCTGGCCACCTCGGGTGTGAGTGCGCGGACCCAGATCCACACGCATATCGCCTATTCCGGCCGCGCCGAGATCGTCCAGGCCATCGAGGAGCTCGACGCGGACGTCACGGCCATCGTCGCCACCCGTTCGATCGAATGGGTGCTCAAGGCGCTGGCCGGTGACACCGAGGAGGGGCACGGCCTCTCGCACGGTGTGGGACCGGGCGTCTACGAGAGCCGTTCGGCCCGCATCCCGGACATCGACGAACTGGACGAACTCCTCACCGCCGCGGCCCGGGCCGTCACCCCCGAACGCCTCTGGGCCAATCCCGACGGCGGTCTCAAGACCCGGCACGGCTGGCAACTCGAGCCCGCCCTGCGCAATATGGTCGCCGCCGCCCGCCGTGTCCGCCGCCGCGCGGAAGCCGAGGGCTGAGCGTCGCCGACGGGCGCCGTGACGTCGCTATCGAAGAACATCGGCCGAGCGAGGCCGAAGAGGTGCCGGGCTACTTTGCTGAGGGTGCGCTACAAGCCCGAACATCGCTGTGTGCGTGGCCCGTCGGCGGTGCGGCCCGAGTTTCGCTCGCCCGTCCGGTCGGGTTAGCTGTGTGCGAACTACCGTTTTCGGATCAGGAGATCGCATGGGAATATTCGACAAGTTCAAGGATGTCGCCGAGAAGGCCGTGGATGCGGCCGGACAGCACGCCGACAAGCTCGATCCGCTGATCGACAAGGCCGGTGACGCCGTAGACGAGAAGACCGGCGGCAAATTCTCCGGACAGGTCGACGCGGTTCAGGAGGCGGCCAAGAAGGCACTTCGCGAAAAATCCGGAGAATAACGTTCGGACCTGGGCCGTGGGCGATGCGAGACGGCTCCCCACGGCCGTTTCCCGGGGCGCCTGGATGGCGGTTCCGGCATCCGGCTCTATGATCTGACGGGTGCCCCGTGACTTCCATTTGCCGCGAGGGAGATGGCGGATGCGATCATCCGCACTTCTCCTGGCCGTTCTGGCTCTGTGTGCGACGGTCGGATTCGGTGGAACCGCCGCGGATGCGGCCCCCGTCCTCGACGGCAGCGTGCCGCCCCCGGGTGCGAACGATTGGCGCTGCAAGCCTCCGGCGGCACATCCGGATCCGGTCGTACTCGTGCACGGCACCTGGGGCAATCAGGACGCCTGGAACAAGCTGGCTCCGGCGTTGAAAGCCCAGGGATACTGCGTGTACACGCTCAACTACGGCCATGACACCACGAGTCTGCTGGGCAGGATGCCGGGCATCTACGGCACCGGCGATATCGGCAGATCGGCTGTGGAGCTGGCGGACTTCATCGGAAAGGTCCGTGCCGCGACGTCTTCGGCGCACGTGGATCTGGTGGCGCATTCCCAGGGCGGGGTGGTGGCGCGACAGTATCTGCGGTTCGAGGGCGGCGCCGACCCGGCCGACCCGCGGCGCAACGTGGTGCGCAAGCTGGTGACCTTGGGCGCCACCAACCACGGTTCGGACTCGGTGCTGCTGGGCTATCCGCTGGACACCGCCAGCGCGGCGAGCCCGGTGGCGGGTACGGTGACGAATGTGCTCGGGGTTTCCGCGGTCCAGCAGATCACCGGCAGCAAGTTCCTGGCCCGGCTGAATGCCGGGGGCGATACCGAGCCCGGCGTCGATTACACCGTCATCGCGACTCGAATGGACGATACGACGACGCCGCCGGAATCCACATTTCTGCGCGCCGGCCCGCGAGCGGTGGTCGACAATGTCTGGGTGCAGGCGGTCTGCGCCGGGGCGAATGTCACACATGTCGGATTTCCGCGTTCGCCCATTGCTATCGGGCTCGTCCTGCGGGCGTTGGATCCGTCCTATTCGGGCCAGGTCTGCGGTCGCTGATATTCCGGCGGTATTTCTCTGGTGACCGCGAATTTCCGTCCGGACCGGAAATATCGGAAAACGGGCCCGAGTAACCGGTACGCGGGCCCGTCGATTTCGCTCGATCGTCGATCAGTGGATCACGGGCGACCGGTGGCCGCGGCCTTGACCGCATCCAGGAACTGCTGGCCGCCCATGGCGTAACCGCCCGCGACGGCGCCGACCGCGATACCGATGGGGCCGGTGATGAGGCTGAAGATACCGAAGCCGAGCAGGCTCCCCAGGAAGCCGCCGAGGGCGCCGCCGATGATCACGCCGGCGAGGTTCTTCTGCACCTGGGCCCACAGGTTGCTCATCGCGTTGATGTCCTTGACCTGGCCGATCTCCCGCGGAGCGACCTGCGGTGTCAGCGTCAGGGTGTGCCCGTCGGCGCTGATCCGCTGGGCGACGGTGACGACGTGACCGCCCAGATTCGCGTGCAGCCCGACCTGATCGAGCGTGGCGCCGGTATCGGATTTCAGAGCGACCGTGGAGCCGTCCGCGGCGGCCACGAAACGGCCGGCGTCGACCGTCGCGGTGATTGTCTTGCCGACCGGCGAAACCGAGGTCCGGTAGTGAATTCCGTGATCCACACCGGAAGTCGCATCGTTGTGCACGGCCGCGGGCGCCGGTGCGGCATATGCGGTACCGGCGGTGATGCCGACGGCGCTGATCGCCATGAGAACGATGCCGGTGAACTTGCCGAATTTCATGTTGATTTCCCTCCCTGACACAGCGATCCCCCACGGATTCCCCAAGTCTCGGCTCCCCCATGCGAATCGCCGGTCAGCTGCTGTGTGCGAATCGAACGCACTAATTAGTAGTGGAGGATTCGAGTGGACGCAAACGTAGTGATAAGCGTCACATCGTAATTGATGTGCTGCGTCACGCAGGATAATCGTGCGTGTGCCGTGCTGATAGCCGCGAAATAGCGAAAAGGGTGGGAAACGGCCGAATGCCGCACCGCGGCATTCGACCGGACCGGACGTCAGATGGTGGCGGTGTCGATCACGAAGCGATAGCGGACATCGCTGCTGAGCACCCGCTCGTAAGCTGCATCGATACCGTCGGCGGAAATGACCTCGATATCCGCGCCGATCCCGTGTTCGGCGCAGAAATTCAGCATCTCCTGGGTCTGGGCGATGCCGCCGATCATCGAACCGGCCAGCGAGCGCCGGAAATTCGCCAGGGTGAACGGCTGCACCGAGAGCGGTTTGTCGGGAAGGCCGAGAATCACCAGCGTGCCGTCAAGATTCAGTAGTCGCATGTAGTTGTCGATCGGCAGATTCGCCGACACGGTGTTGATGATCAGGTCGAAACGTCCGCGCAGGTCCTTGAAGGTTTTCTCGGCCGCGGTCGAGTGGTGGTGCCGCGCGCCGAAACGGCGGCTGTCCTCCTGTTTGCTCAGTGATTGACTGAGCACCGTGACCTCGGCCCCGAGAGCCGCGGCGATTTTCACCCCGACATGTCCTAGTCCGCCCATGCCGATGATGGCTACCTGTTTGCCGGGTCCGGCATTCCAGTGCCGCAGCGGTGAGTAGAGCGTGATGCCCGCGCACAGCAGCGGCGCGGCCACGTCGAGTTCGATGCCCTCCGGGATGGCCAGCACGAAATTCTCGGTCACCACGATCTGGGTCGAGTAGCCGCCGTAGGTGGTGCCGCCGGGCTGGAACTCCTCGGAGACACCGGAGTTGTACGTCATCGTGCCGCCACCGGTGCAGTACTGCTCCTCGCCGGCCAGGCACGATGCGCACTTGCCGCAGGAGTCGACCATGCAGCCGACGCCGACGCGGTCGCCGACCGCGTGCTTGGTCACCGCGGAGCCGACCGCCGCGACGATGCCCGCGATCTCGTGCCCGGGCACGCAGGGGTACCGGGTGCGATGCCATTCGTTGCGTGCGGTGTGGATGTCCGAGTGGCAGATGCCCGCGTACTTGATGTCGATGAGCACATCGTGCGGGCCGAGTTCACGCCGTTCGATCGAGGTCTTCTCGAACCGGCCGTCGGGAGTGGAGAGGGAGTATGCCGCAGCAGTGGTCATGAATGTATGCCTACTCTCGCATTCTTAGCTTTGCAAAACGTCGGCGAACTCGCCGGTAGCGGGTGCACCCGGGGCAGCGTCGCATGTCACATGCTGGACCGATGGCGATCCTGGTGGCATTGGTGTCGATGTGCTCGACGCTGATCGGCGGCCTCGTCGCGGTGCGGATCGGGGACCGCAGACATGCCGTCCTGGGCCTTGCGGCGGGAGTGATGCTGGGCGTGGTGCCGTTCGACCTGCTGCCCGAGGCGCTCGAGCAGGCCCCGCAATCCGTGGCCGGGGTGCCGATCGCACTGGTGGCCGCGGTGGTGGGTTTCCTGACCATCCACATCATCGAGCGCGCGGTGGCCGTGCACACCGGACACGAATACGAATTCGGTGCGCACACACACGGTTTCGAATCGGTGGGCCTGCTCGCGGCCGGCGGGCTGATCTTCCACAGCACCCTGGACGGCCTCGGCATCGGGCTGAGTTACCAGGCGGGCGCCGGGGTGGGCACTGCGGTGGCGATCGCGGTGATCTGCCACGATTTCGCGGACGGATTCAACACCTTCACCATCACCACGCTCTACGGCAACGCCCGCCGCCGCGCCCTGCTGCTCCTGGCCGCCGACGCGATAGCCCCCGTGCTCGGCGCGACGATCGGCTCACTGATTCGCGTCCCGCCCGAGGCGATCGGACTGTATCTCGGGTACTTCGCCGGATTCCTGCTATACCTGGCGACCGCCGATATCCTGCCCGAGGCCCACGCCGGACATCCGTCCCGGCTGACCCTGCTGTGCACCCTCGCGGGCACCGCATTCATGTTCGGCGTCGCCGTGCTCAACAACCACTGACTCGTCAACCGTTCCGCCGCATCCGCCGCCGAGCCGCCGGTCGGGATCGAATTCTCCACGGACACCTCGGAAGTGGCGCGAAGGCCAAATATAATTGCACGATCGCCGACGCCTGACCAGGCGCGCACGAGGCGGGAGTGCCCATGTCCGACGAGCGGCCGCATGACGATGACGTGGCGAACCGAGCCGCCCCCGGGCAGGTCGGCAAGGTCGGCCGCACCGCGGCGGGCGTGCTGGTCGTGCTGCTCGCGGTGGTTGTCGCCCTCGGCCTGCAGGGCGGGCTGCCGCGTTGGGTGAGCGGGTCCCAGGCCACCGAGACCACCGCCGTCCCGACGTCGACTCCGCGGATGGATCCGGTCGCGATCGCCCGGGCGGTGGAACCGGAACTGGTGAACGTCAACGTCTCGATCGAGCCGACCGGCATGGGCGCGGCCGGTTCGGGCATCGTGCTGTCCGCCGACGGCCAGGTGCTGACCAGCCATCACGTGGTCAAGGGCGCCGAGGTCATCACCGTCGCCGATGTGGGCACGGGTGCGCAGTTTCCGGCGACCGTGCTGGGCTACGACAGCACCGCCGATATCGCGTTGCTGTCGCTGGAGGGGGCAGCGGGTCTGCCGAGCGTTCGCCTGGGCGCCTCGTCCACGCTGCGGCTCGGTGATCAGATCATGGCCATCGGCAATGCCGGTGGCACCGGACGTCCCACCGCGGAACCCGGCACCGTGACCTCGCTGAACACATCGATCGTCGCGCGCGACGCCGCCGATCTGAGTCGCAAGGCCCTGACCGGAATGCTCGAAGTGAACGCGCCGGTGGCCTCCGGCCAGTCCGGCGGCGCGGTGGTGGATCGCAACGGCGCGGTCGTCGGGGTGGTGACCGCGGCGTCGGGGGAGTTGGCCAAGACGGACGGCCGGGCGACCGGCTACGCGGTGCCGATCGATCGAGCGATGGCGATCGTGCGGCAGATCCGTTCCGGAACGCCGACCGATACCGTGCACATCGGCCCCACCGCGACCTTGGGCGTGCTGACCTCGGACGCGTCCACCGGCGGGGCCCGGGTGGACGTTAGTATCTACGGACTGCCCGCCTATTCCGCCGGACTCACCGCGGGCGAGGTGATCACCGCCGTGGACGGACATCCCGTCTCCTCGGCGAAAACCTTGAAATACGTGCTCAACGTCCGGAAACCGGCCGATACGGTACGGCTGGACCTGACCGAACCGGACGGCTCGCGGCGGGAGGTCGCCGTCGTCCTGGTCTCGGGACCGCCCAACTGAGTGCGGTTCGAGGCCGGGGACGGCGAACTCTCACACCAGTGACATCCAATAGCTCTGGAACCGAAGGAAAATCATCACCAGCACGATCGCGTAGAACACGATCACGAAGGTCCAGCGCCACTCCACCAGGATTCGCAGCGCCCCCTTCGCGTTACTCCAGATCTGGCTGGTGACCGCGGCCAGCAGGATCGGCGTGAACGCCCACACCACCATGCAGTACGGGCACAGCGCGCCGATCCGGTACAGGGTGTGGAAGATCAGCCAGCAGATGAACACGATGCCGGCCAGGAGCCCGAGCCACAGCCCGCCCCAGAACCACCGCGGCAGCGCCGCGCCGGCGATCGCGAGGACGGCCATGGTCACCGCGACCGAGAAACCCACCACGCCGATGATCGGATTCGGGAATCCGAAGACGTGTGCTTCCTTGGACGCCATCACCGAACCACACGCGATGATCGGGTTGATGTTGCAGGAGGGCACGTAGGCCGGGTTCATCAGCAGTTTGAAATCGTCGACCGTCAGCACGATCGAGGAGATCCAGCCCGCGAGGCTGCCGATGAGCAGCAGCCACGCGGTGCGAGGTGGTACCGAAATCACTTGAGCGCGGCCTCGATCGGAGCCTTCATCCCGCCGGGGGTGAACAGCGCGTCCTGGGTCTGCACCTTCTTGTCGTTCACGAAGACGGTCGGCGTGCCGTTGATGCCGGTGCCGAACACGTCCTGTGTGGACTTCTGCACGTAGGCGTCGAATTTGTCGTCGGTGATGCACTTGGCCACCGCCGGATCGGTGATTCCGGTCGCCGTGGCGATCTGGATGATCTTGCTGTCCGGCAGGCCGCCCGCGCCCTCCTCGGGCTGCTGCTGGTACATCGCGCTGAGCCAGGCCTGGAACTTGGACGGATCGGCGTCCGCGACGCAGTAGGCGGCGTTGGCGCCGCGCGAGGAGTAGCGCGAGCCGCCCGAATTCTGGTCCAGGAACGAGATGACGTTGTATTCGACGGCGATATTGCCGTTGTTCACCTCATCGCTGAGGGTCTGGCCGTTGGCCGCCTCGAACTGCTTGCACACCGGGCACTGCAGGTCGGCCACGACGCGCACGGTGGCCTTGGCGCCGGGCTTGCCGATGCGGATCGCGCCCTTGTCGGTGATCGAGCCGGTCAGGCCGCCGGGCGCGGCAGGTGCGGTCACCGCCGGACGGTTGGCGGCATCGCGCTTCACATTGTTCGAATGCTTGATCGCGATGCTGATCGCGATCGCGGCGATGAGCGCGAGCAGGACGACCACGACGGCCACCTGAATCAGGATCGTGCGGGTGCGGTCGCCGCCTTTCACCGCGGCGAGTGAGTTCTTACCACGCGGATTCTTGCTCACCTCGGAGTTCACCACGCCTTTCCTGTATCGGTCTCCACAGCCGTGCCGCCCCGATGGTACGGGCAGCCGACCGCCACGGGGTGTCCGGACCACATGATTGCGGGTGAACCTGAGAGCAGCCCGAGATTTACCCGCCGAGGTGTGTGAACTCTCGGCGACCCGAGGTCGGTATCCGGTGCCGAATTCAGAGCCCGGCCAAGCGGCGGCGTTGCTCCTCGATGTCGAATTGCGCGGGTGGCCAGTCCAGATCCAGTTTTTCGAGGGCATCGATGAGCAGTTCGGTGACGGCGAGCCGGGAGTACCACTTGCGGTCGGAGGGGATCACGTACCAGGGCGCGTAATCGGTGCAGGTGCGGTCCAGCATGTCCTGATACGCCTTCTGATAAGCGGGCCACCGGGCGCGCTCGTCGATATCGGCCGGATCGAACTTCCAGTGCTTGTCCCGGCGGTCGAGCCGCTGAGTGAGGCGTTTGCGCTGCTCGTCCAGGGAGACGAACATCGCCACCTTGACGATCGTGGTTCCGGCGTCGGCGATGGAGCGCTCGAATCGGTTGATCTCGTCGTAGCGCTTGCCCCATACGTCCGGCGGTACCAGTTCGTGCACCCGCACCACCAGTACGTCCTCGTAGTGCGATCGGTCGAACACGCCGATCTGCCCGCCGCGCGGCAGCCGTTGGCGGATTCGCCACAGATAGTGGTGCCGCCGTTCCTGATCGGTCGGCACGCCGAAGGCGGCGTGATCCACGCCCTGCGGATCGACCGAACCGATCACATGCCGCACGATGCCGCCCTTGCCCGCGGTATCCATCCCCTGCAGCACCAGCAGGATATTGCGCGCATCTCCGGAACGTCCGTTGGCGTAGAGCTTTTCCTGCAGTCCCGACAGCACCGTGCGGCGCTGTTCGAGCAGCAGTTCACCGGATTTCTTGTCGCCGTGGAACCCGGGCGTGGCATCGGTGTCGATATCGGCGACCCGCACCCCGCGCGCATGCAGTGCCTCGGTGGCCGGAACGGACCAGGTGGATTCGGGCATGTCTGCAGTATGGCCGAGTCGTGTCGAATCGCGGGTCAGTGCAGACCGGCAAGCTGGCGTATCTGTGCGGCGAACGCGTCGTCGTCGACAGGGGTGAGGGTCAGCTGGTCGGCGGTGGTGAGCAGATAGCGGCCGTCTCCGGCGACGTCGAGCCAGGTGCGGTGCCGGGTCGGCGGCGGGGCCGAATTGTGCGGGGCGGCGGTCACCGTGACGATGCCGCGCGAATCGACCGGTGCGCGCAGGGCGCGCTGGAACCGGGCCGGACCGGCCGGAATGGGATGGCGGCCGCTCACCAGCACCGCCTGCTGCGCCTCGCGCATCGCCTCGGTGCGTCCGGCGGGGGCCGAACCGATCACCTCGACCAGATGGTCGCCGATCGCCTGTGCGGGACACAGCATCACCACGATCGACTCCCCCCGCGCGATCAGGATCGCGGCATGCGTCAACGTGACGGCGGCGCAGGCCAGAATCCGTTCGGGCGCGGCGCCGGGCACCGAGCGTTCCCCGGAGACGGTGAGCGTGGTGGTGTCGGTGCGCGCGCACAGCAGCAGCGCGGCGGCCAGATCGGCATCGGTGTTGCGGGCGTACTGCTGCCGCAGACCGGGTGCGGGGTCGACCGGTATGGCCGCGTTGACCGGGTAGGGCCGGAAATCCAGGCCGGTTTCGCTGGTCCAGACGTGTGCGAACTCGCCCGGGGTGAGAATCCACCGCACTAGGCGCGGCTTTCGCGCGAACGAGTGTGGGATCGGGTGAGAGTGATGTCTGCCTCCGCGGTGCTCCGGCGGGTCCACCGCGACACTACCGGACTCCGCACCTCCCGCGGGGGTCTCGCTCGTGTGATCCGCGGCATTGCCGATCCCGCTGGCGTGGAATACTTTTCATGCCGGACGGCCGGCGTCGAGATATTGCAGCAGGCCGTGCACCCGGTGTCGCACGTCGATCAGCCCGGCCTCGGCGAACAGCTTGGGGAACTCGTCGCCGGGGAAGAACCGCAATCCGATGGTCCCGAAGATCGCCGTGACCGCCCGGCCGAACCAGTTCTCGTAGCGATGGCTGGTACTGATCGCGATCCGCCCGCCCGGGGCCAGCACCCGGATCATCTCCCGCGCCGCGGCCAGCGGATCGGGGATCAGGTACAGCGCACCGAAACAGCACACCGCGTCGAAACTGCCGTCGGGGAACGGGAGTCGCTGTGCATCGCCGCGTACATAACTCACCTCCGGGCCGGCGTTGTCGGCACGAGCCTGCCGCAGCATCGCCACCGACGTGTCGATGCCGACGGCATGGCCGCCGACGGCCAGGTGCGCGCTCAGATGGTGAGTGAAATTGCCTGGCCCGCAAGCGATATCGAGTACGGTACGGGCTCGGTCCAGCTGCAGTGTGCGGACGGCGTCGGCGCGGTCGGCCCGCATGGTCCGGCCGGAGACGAGGAAGAAACTCGTCGGGCGCCAGACTCTTTCGTAGACGAGCGCGAAGACGGGATGGTTCATCAGGCGCCGAGCGAGGTTCAACGAGGTAACTCTTTCCGAATCCGGTAGTGCGAAAGCTGTTGGTGCGAAAGCGAGTTGCGCGAGGTCAGGCGGGCGCGACCTCGATCGTGATGTCCGCGGCCCGCAGCCGGTCGGTGAGCGGATCGCCCATGGCCGAAGCGGGGGTCAGCACGCCGGCGAGTTCGGGCAGTTCGTCGAAGGCCAGGCACAAGCCGGCTTCGCCGAGCATCACCGCGGTCGCCTGATAGCCCGGATCGCCCTGTCCGGCGAAGGTGCACACGTATTTCGCGCCGGAGGTGGTGTGCGCGAACGTTTTCATGGTGAACCAGCCGCTGTTGCGGGCTTTCTCGTCCGGCCCGGTGCCCGGCGCGGGCAGCAGGCGGTCCAGCAGCCGACGGCCCAGCGGAATGCGCGACAGCAGCGCACCGGCCACCATCGTGACGGCCACGCCGCCGGAGATGCCCGCCGCCAGCAGCGGGGACAGCGCTGAGCTGCCCGCGCTCATCACCTCGCGGTACCGGAAGTTCTTGCCGTACACCCAACCCAGCAGGCCGTTGGTGCGACGCACGATCTTGGTGTTGTGACTGGCCATGACGAAGGTCGCGACCCAGCCGCGCAGACTCGGATCGATCGCCGAGGCGCGCTGCAGCGCCTGATCGGTCTGCCGGCCCACATCCGGTTCCATCGCCTTGTCCGGGCTGAGTGAATACGGGTGGGACAGAATGGATCCCCGGGAGGGGTCCTGGGCGATCTCCTCCATCATGGCCCGTCCGGAATCGATCGTGCCGCCGCTCGCGCCGCCCTTGAGCCAGGCGACCAGCGTGGTGTCGGTGAGCTCGCCGGCGTTGTCCTCGACGCTGCGCCGGTACAGCCGGTACACGCTCAGATCCGACGGAATCGAGTCGTAGCCACAGGAATTCACGATCTTCGCGCCGGTCTCCGCGGCGGTGTCGTGGAATTGGTCGATGCAGTCGCGAATGAACAGCGGCTCACCGGTCAGATCGGCGTAGTGGGTGCCCGCCGCGGCGCACGCGCGCACCAGCCCCTTGCCGTAGCGCAGATACGGGCCGACGGTGGTGACCACGACCCTGGTCCGGGCGGCGAGTGCGTCCAGCGCGTCTGCGTCGGTCGAATCCGCCACCAGCAGTTGCCAATTCGCGGCGATCGGGCCTAGTTCCGCACGCGTGGCGGCCAATTTCTCCGCCGAACGCCCGGCCAGTGCGATGCGCGCGCCCGCGGGGGCCGCCTCGGTCAGGTACCGCGCGGTCAGTGCGCCGACGAAACCCGTCGCGCCGTACAGGACGAGGTCGAATTCCCGGTCGGCGTCGTTCTCGGTGTTCTCCGGGGTCATGGACATTCCCATCTGATGAGGCGAATCATGCCTTGCCGTGCCGTTTTCCGGACTTCGGCGCGGATACCTTCGGGTTCGGCGCGGGTGCGGGCCGCTGGGCCAGCCAGGCCTGATGGGCTTTGCCCAACTCGGTCACCGGTGCGTCGCCGTAGATCCACTCCCGTGCGATCCGATGCCAGTTGTTCGTGGCCCGCAACTGACCCAGCACCCCGAACGTCATGAAATCCGCGCGCCGGGAGAACAGGTGTTCCGGGGGCAGGGTCTGCTGCTTCATCCCGGCGTGCTCGGTGGCGCGCGGGTCGATCGCCAGCACGGCCGCACCGCTGGCCAGTTCGGGGGTGATGGTCAGATCCTCGTCCAGCAGTGCCCACTCGATCGCGGACAGGCAGTACTCCAGACATTCCTCGGCCGTCACCTCCTCGGGCGAATCGATGATGCCGTGATCGATCATCAGCGTACGCAGATCCTCCGCTCGGTCCTCGGCGGCGGCCCGGATGCAGGTCAGCTCGAACTGCACGTCCTGCGGACGCATCCGGTTGTAGAGCCCGAAGTCCAGGAAGGCCACCCGCCCGTCCGCGCCGAGCAGGATATTGCCCGGATGGGGGTCGCCGCAGAATTCGCCGAAGGTGTAAAGCGAACCCACGTAGAAGCGGTAGATGATCTCGCCGACCCGGTCGCGTTCGGCCGCGGGCAGTTCCCGGATCTCCTCGAATCCGCGGCCGGGGAAGAACTCGCTCACCAGCACGTGGGTGCTGGACAGCTCCGGCATGCTGGCCGGGATCGCGATGAACGGGTGGTCGGCGTAGAGCTCGGCGATCTGACGCTGGGTGGCCGCCTCGGTGGTGTAGTCGAGTTCGCTCTCCAGGTGCAATCGCAATTCGTCCAGCACGGCCGGGGTCACCCACGGCATCGCCGAGGCCAGGATGCGCCGGAACATGGCCAGATTCTTCAGATCCGCGCGCACCGCGGCGTCGATGCCTGGATACTGCACCTTCACCGCGACCTCGCGCCCGTCGTGCAGGCGAGCGCGATATACCTGGCCGATGGAGGCCGCGGCGATCGGCTCTGGTTCGAATTCGGCGAACAGTTCGTTCAGCGGGCGGCCGTAATCGCTCTCGATGAGTTCGCGCATCGTCTCGAAGGAGACCTTGGGCGCGCTGTCGCGCAGCACCGCGAGCCGATGCTGGAACCGTTCCCGGTGCTGGGCCGGCACGACGTCCATGTCCAGGACCGACAGGATCTGACCGAGCTTCATCGCGACACCCTTCATGGTGCCCAGCACGATGACGAGCTGCTCGGTCGCGCGGATCGTGGACTCCTCGGCCATACGGGCGCGCACCTCTTCGGAGCGGCCGCGCATCGAACGCCGAGTCTTCTGCGCGCGCAACACATTTCCGGCGACAGCGACACCGAGCTTGGTTCCCCGCGCGATCCTGGAGGTGGGGATCTCCTTGCCGCGCTTGCGGGCCTTGGCCCCCTTCGCTTCGGAAGAATCCACATCGTCCGCGGCCACCACGGTCTCCACCTGCTCCTCGGGTTCACCGGCTGAATTACCCATGTGCTCGTCCGCCTCTCCGCGACGTCGGCGTGCCGTGGGGTGCGGCGAGATTCGTGTTCCGGGCCGACGGCCGGGTTGCCGCTCGAGTTTCGGGCGTTCCCGGTGAGTTATCCATGTGCTTGCCCGCCTCTTCGCGACGTCGGCGTGCCGTGGGGTGTCGCGAGATTCGCGTTTCGGGCCGACATCCGGGTGCCCGCTCGAGTTTCGGGCGTTCCCCAGGAGTTACCCATGTTCTCCCTGTTGCTGCACGTCTTTTTACACCGGTCGTGGGGTGCGCGGCTGGTTTGCTGCCGGGCTGGCGGCACCCGGAGGTCCGGGTCTCGGAATGCTCGCAGCTCACCTTCGGCAGTCGGTGGGCTGATGGCGCGGCCTCCCGACATCAGATTTGCCGATGTCGGGGGCTGGGTCAAGCGTCGCCGGGTTCGGGCAGGCTGTGCGGGGTGGAGTTGAAGCGTTCCGGGGAGCCGCCTGCGCGGACCATGCCCTCGATCGCGCTCCACGCCATCATGGTCATGTGGTCGAGCATGGTGTCCGCCGACATGCCGCGATTGCCGATCCACCAGTCCGTCGCCAGTTGGACGCCGCCGACCAGGACGTAGGAGTACAGCTCGATGCCCTCGGTCTCGATGTGGCGGCCGAATGCCTTGTCGCGCAGGACCGCGGCGACGATATCGGCGAAGAGCTTCTCGAAGTCCGCCAGCGTGGATTTGTCGGTGGAGGAGCCGTAACCCATGATGAACCGGTACACGTCGGTATCGGCGTCGACGGTGTGCACGTACGCGGCCAGGGTGTTGCGGACCAGCTGATACTCGTCCAGATCGTCGCTGATCGCGTCGTAGATGCGCGGCATCAGCGTGGTCTCGATGAACCGCTCCATGGTGGCGCGGGTCAGATCGTTCTTGTCCGAAAAGTACCGATACAGAACGGTTTTGGACACGCCGATCTCGCCCGCGATCTCGTCCATGCCGACATCGCCACCCCGCTTGCGAATCGCTGCCAGGGTGCCGTCGACCAATTCCTCGCGCCGGTCGATCTTGTGCTGATGCCAGCGCCGCTTGCGACCGTCCACCCGGACCGTACGCGCCGGGCTGGTTTTGGGGGCGGCTTCGGTGGACAGGGTGACTCCTCGTGTCGGGTACGGGGCCACTCCAGCTTAGGTCCTTCCGATCGGCGATGTTCCGAGTTCGTGGAGGCCACTTCGAGCGGGTATCGAACGCAGCCCGAACCGTACGAGTCGGAACAGCGGATCAGAATGGAAATATGGAGCAATCTCCCGGCAGTGCCTCACGCGGGGCCGATGCAGTGTCGACGGGCCCGGATCCGGTGCGGACAGGCGTTACCGGCACGACGCTCGCTATGCCCGAATCGCCCGTTCCGAACGGTTCGGACGGCCGACCCGGACCGTCCCGGGGAGTGGGAAATACCACAGGTGGGCCGGTCCGGCGGGACCCGCCCGGCTCCTTCGCCGAGCTGATGGACGATTCGGGTAAACGTCGCGATCTGCGCCGGATGAAGTTCGTCGCCACGGCCTTCCTGGCCGCCGCGACGATCATCTATCTGGTGTGCTGCTGGATCGCCTCGCGCGGTGCGGGCGGCAACTGGGTGGGGTACGTGCGCGCGGCCTCGGAAGCGGGCATGGTCGGCGCGCTCGCGGACTGGTTCGCGGTGACCGCGCTGTTCCGGCATCCGCTCGGGCTGCCCATTCCGCACACCGCGATCATCCGGAAGAAGAAGGATCAGCTCGGCGAGAGCCTCGGCAATTTCGTGCGGACGAATTTCCTGTCCCCGGAAACCGTTGTGGCCAAGGTGGATTCGGCGCAGATCTCACTGCGGGTGGGGCGTTGGATGGCCGATCCGGTGCACGCGGCGCGGGTGTCGGAGGAATCGTCCACGATTCTGCGCGCGGTGATCGACGCGCTGCGCGACGAGGACGTCGAGCAGATCATCGACCAAACCATCGTCAAACGCATCGCCGAACCGCTGTGGGGTCCGCCGATCGGCCGGGTGCTGACCGAGTTGCTGTCCGAGAATCGGCAGGCCCCGCTGCTGGACCTGCTGGCCGAGCGCGCGCATCAGTGGGCGCTGAACAGTCAGGAGACCCTCGACCGGATCGTGACCACCGAGGCGCCGTCCTGGGCTCCGAAATTCGTCAATGTGATGCTGGCCGAACGGGTTTACCGGGAATTGGTCGAGTTCACCTGGAAGATCCGCTCGCAGCCGGATCACGAGGTGCGGCTGGCGGCCAATCGCTTCCTCGAGCAGTTCGCCGACGATCTGCAACACGACGAGGCGATGATCGCCAAGGCCGAACGGATCAAGGCCGAGATCATGGGCCGCGAGGAGATCACCGGGATGGCTCGCGCGACGTGGCGCGCGGCCAAGCGGCTGGTGCTGGAGTCGGCCGACGATCCGAACAGCACGTTGCGGCGCAAGATCACCGAGAACGTGCAGCAGCTCGGGCAGCGGCTGGTCCGCGAGACCGAGATGCGCGAGAAGGTGGACGGCTGGCTCGAGCGCGGTGTGCGCTATCTGGTGGCCAACTACGGGTCCGAGATCGCGACGTTGATCAGCGATACCGTGGCCCGGTGGGACGCCGACGAGGCGAGTCGCAAGATCGAATTGCAGGCCGGGCGCGATCTGCAGTTCATCCGGATCAACGGCACGGTGGTCGGCTCGCTCGCCGGGCTGGTGATCTACGCCGCCTCGCATCTGCTGTTCCCCGGCTGGTCGGGGTAGTTCCGGCACGCTCGAAAGAAGTGCTAACAGGGTGCTTGCAAGAGCTAGCACCCTGCCCTAGAATTGATCGCACAACCGCCGGAAGGTGAGTGATGGCACAGGATCCCGAGGGTCCCGAGCAGAACGTCGAGCAATCCGCGCAACCATCCGCGGATCTCGGCGAGAAGGTGGCCCGCGTAGCCAACGCGGCGCACGACATCGGGAGCTTCATCCGGTCGCAGCGAGAGGCCGCGCAGGTCTCGCTGCGACAGCTCGCACAGCTGGCGGGGGTGAGCAATCCGTATCTCAGTCAGATCGAGCGTGGACTGCGAAACCCGTCCGCCGAGGTACTCGCGCAGATCGCCAAGGGTCTGCGGGTGTCCTCGGAGGTCTTGTACATACGGGCCGGCTACCTCGAGCAGAGGCCGCACAGCCCGGTCCGGGACGCGCTGCTGGCCGATTCGGTGATCACCGAACGGCAGAAGCAGGTGCTGCTGGACATCTACGAATCGTTCCGCCGTGAGAATGCGGGGAACGAATTCGCAGGGGACGCAACGGAATCCGAAGGGGGCGTTCCCGGGGGGACCAGGGACAACGCCGTTCCGAGCACTACCACCGACGTTCCGCCACGCCAGGAGAACGAACCATGACCGAAGCAACACTCACCGTGACCAAACCGCTCTACGCGACCGTCGGCGCCGGGGATGCCCTCTACGCCGCCGTCAACGACCTGGTGGGCAAGGTGCGCGAGCGCGCCGCCACCGTCGATGTCACCGGCCGCGTGGACGAGGCCCGCGAGCGCATCGCGAACCTGCCCGCCGACGCGCAGGAGCAGTTCGAGACGCTGCGTCAGCGGCTCAGCGGCCTGCCCAACGAGCTCCCCGAGGATCTGGCCGATCTGCGTGACCGGCTCAGCCCCGAGGAACTGCGCAAGGTCGCCGACCAGTACTACCGCCAGCTGGTGGATCTGTACCAGGATCTGGCCTCGCGCGGCGAGGAGACCGTCGACCGGCTGCGCGCCAACCCGGCCTTCGAGGAGCGTTTCGAGAAGGTCGAGGGCATCTACACCGACGTCGTCACCCGTGCCGAGGACGTCATCGGCAAGGTGTCCGACCAGGCCCGCGGCCTGCTGGGCACCGTCGAGGAGCGGGTCGAGTCCGAGCCGGTCGTCGACGCCGAGGTCGTTCAGGTGACGCACGAGCCCGCCCCGGCCGAGGAGGCGCCGCTCGACGACGTCCAGGCCAAGAAGGCCGCGGCCAAGAAGGCTCCGGCCAAGAAGGCGCCCGCGAAGAAGGCCACCACCACGGCCAAGCAGTAATCTCGGCTCCTGGTTCGAGAGCACGCCCCCGCGCACCATCCGGCTGCGCGGGGGCGTTTCTCCTATCATTGGGGTGTGTACTCCCTGATCGGCATGACCATGTTGGTGATTCAGATCGCCGCACTGGGTGCCTGCCTGTTCGCGTTGGTCCACGCCATCCGTCAGCGTCGTGACGCGTTCACGGCGGTCGACAAACTCACCAAGCCGATCTGGATCTCGATTCTGGCCGTCGCCACGGCGGTGGTCGGGCTGCCGCTGCTGGGCTGGTTCAGCCTCGGGATGTTCGGGCTCATCGCGGGTGTCGTCGCGACCGGCGTCTACCTGGCCGATGTCCGCCCGAAGGTCGATGAGGTGCAGCGCGGTCCGCGCTGGTAGAGCGCTTGCACTAGCAAGCACCCCCTGAGTGGCGTTACTGTATCGGTAAGTAACACACAAGGGAGTGTCCCGATGCAGGCAACGTTGCCTACTTGGATCGCTGGTTCGCTGGAGTTCGTCCGCGACCGGATGCGCGCCCATCGCACCGGCCTGCGCACCCGGACCTATGCCGATGAACGGTTCAATCCGCCGACCGCGCCGTGCGCGGTCGTGCCGGTGACCACGTCCGACGGCACCACATTGCGGGTACACGCCTACGGTCCCGACAGCCGAGACGTCATCGTGCTCGTGCACGGGTGGACCTGCTGTATCGAGTATTGGAATCCGCAGATCAACGCCTTCGCCGGGCGGTATCGCGTCATCGCCTACGATCAGCGCGGCCACGGCGGAAGCGAATTGGGTCACAGCCCCCTCACGACCGATCTGCTCGCCGAGGATCTTTCCGCGGTGCTGGCCGCCACCCTGCGTCCCGGTCAGCGGGCCGTGCTCGTCGGGCACAGCCTCGGCGGAATGACGATCCAGGCGTGGGCCGGCCGGTATCCCGATCAGGTGGCCGCTCGCGCGGTTGCGGTGGTGCTGACCAATACCGCCGCCGGTGATCTGGTCGTGGAGACCAGCGTCGTCCCGCCGCTGCGCGGGTTGCCGGTGCCGCTGCTGCTTCCGCTCGGGAAGTTCCTACTCGGCGCGCCGCTGGTGTTCCCGCCGATCGGGCCGGTGCGGTGGATCTTCCGGCGGCAGGTGATGAGTCTGGCTTCCACCGGAGACGTCGCCGATTTCGCGTTGTCCATCGTGCGGTCCTGCCCGGCTCGGGTGCGGGCGTTGTTCGGGGTGCTGCTGGCGGACCTGGCGCTGCACCGTTCGGCGGCGTCGCTGCGGGTGCCGACAACCGTGATCGCCGGCAGCGCCGACGATCTGACGCCTCCGGTGCATGCCGAGCGGATCGCGGCGATCCTGGACGAGATCGGTTCGCTCGATCGCCTCGCGGTCCTGCCGACCGGGCATCTGGGCAACGTCGAGGCGGTCGAGGCGTTCAACGCCGAACTCGCCCGCGTGCTGGGTACCGCGTTCCCGAGGCGGTCGGCCACGGCGTAGAGATCGCGCCGAGGTGTTCCGATGACCGATTCGTGGGTAATTCATTACCAGTGATAACGGTAGCGCTCGCCGGGACCGCCGCGATATCCAGAGCAGAGAGGTGAATGTTCGAGTTCGGAGTGCTGCCGAATACTCGCCGCCGAGGCGGCGGTGCTTGCCCTAGCAAGCACCGGGTTCGCGCGGTGATGTGCGAGAGGACACAAAGGAGTGCTCATGCTGGCGAAGTTGCCCGAGGTGGTGACCGGATTTCGCTCCGGTGCCGACGCACTGGCCGCGGCCCATCGCGGACGTCTGCGCGGCCGGAAGTATCGGACCGCATCGTTCAATTCGCATCCGTCGGCCGAGGAGATTTCGGTCGTCACCGAGGACGGCGCCCGGCTGCGAGTGCACGCCTACGGTCCCGAACAGGGCGATGTGATCGTGCTGATCCATGGCTGGTCGTGCTGCGTCGAGTACTGGAATCCGCAGATCAACGAGTTCGCCGGCGAGTTCCGGGTCATCGCCTACGATCAGCGCTGTCACGGTGAAAGTGAATGGGGCACAAAGCCTTTCGGTGCGGAGCAGCTGGCCGGCGATTTGTCCGCGGTGCTGGACGCGGTGTTGCGTCCAGCTCAGCGGGCCGTACTCGTCGGGCACAGCATGGGCGGGATGACTATTCAGGCCTGGGCGCAGCACTATCCGAAGCAGGTCGCCCAGCGGGCCTCGGCGATCGTGCTGGCCACGACCGCCGCGCGGCAGATCCCCGGCCGCGCCACCATCATTCCGATGCTCGGCGGCGGGCACCTTCCGGCCCCGGTCTGGGTGGCGCGAAGCGTCTTCGGCGCACCGGTACCGCTGCCGGGATTCGCCGTCGCCCGCAAACTGTTCCAGTCCCGCATCATGACTCCCGATTGCGATCCCGAGCTGGTCGAGTTCGCCCTCTCCATCGTCCGAGGCTGTTCCCCGACCGTCCGCGGCGCGGTGGCCCGCGACCTGTCCGTCATCGACCTCGGCGAGGCGGCGTCGCATATCACCGTCCCCACCAGCGTCATCGCCGGTGAATACGACAAACTCCTGCCCACCCTGCACTCGATCGAGATCGCCGACCTCCTCGCCGAGAAGGGTTCCCTCGACCGTCTCCTCACCCTCCCCGCCGGCCACCTGGTCAACCTCGAGGCGCCCGCGGAATTCAACGCCGAAATCCGCCGCATGATCCACGTAGGCCGCCGTAAGTCTTCGCTGGCCAGTTAGAGAAGCCGTCGCCGAGAGCGACGGCCCGCAGGAAAAGCCGGTGGCGGGGCCCAGCTCCACCACCCGCCAAGGCCGGTCAAGGGCGCCCGGTCTTGGCCCTGAGGCCGGGCCGATCAGTCCAGCGCCAGAACCTCACTCGAGCAGCCCATCCACCCAACCGCTTGCGCGGCCTGCTGCTCGGTACCCGTCGGCTGTTGTCATGACGTGTCTTATGCGAGCGCTTCGTCGACGGTGGATGCGGTGAGTATCTGTTCTGCCCAGGTGCCGATTTGGTCGGTGTCGGCTGCGCGGATCTTTCGCTCGATCGCAGGGCTTATCGGGCCGAATTTGTGGGTCAACTGCTTGAGCAGGAGCTCGGCCCCTCCTTCTGCGCGTCCCTCTGCCCGTCCTTCTGCCCGTCTGAGTGCTTTGCCCTCTGCTCGGTACCTGTCAGCGGTTGTCATGAAGGGGCCTTATGCGAGCGCTTCATCGATGGTGGATGCGGTGAGTATCTGTTCGGCCCAGGTGTCGACTTGGTCGGTGTCGGCTGCGCGGATCTTTCGCTCGATCGCAGGGCTTATCGGGCCGAACTTGCGAGTCAAAAGCTTGAGCAGCAGCTCTGCTCGTCCTTCTGTGCGGTATCGCTCAGCGGTTGTCATGAGGATCTCCTTGGCGACGGGGCCGAGTTGGTCGGCGAGGGCTGCGAGTTCGTCTGTTGTCAGATCGCCTACGCCGTCAATATACGTTGACCAGGGTTTCGAAATCCTCCTTGCCGTTGGGGCCGTCGAGGATCTCGCGGATGTCGTCGACCAGGGAGAACAGGATGTCCGGCAGGGACTTTCGGCCTTGGCCGGCGGTCTTGACGAGGATCATGCCGAGTCGGCTGCGGGGAGTGCCGCGGCGGGCCAGCAGGGCGGACGTGTCGATCTGGTTGGTGTCGTCCAGCAGGTAGCGCATACGGGGGAGGTAGTCCCGCATCGCCGTATGCGTCTCGGGATCCAGATCGAACAGGTCGCCGACTTCCAGCGGTGCGTTCCACCGCAGCCCCTTCGGGCCGGCATGGATGACAAGCGGCAATACGGCGGGGATACGTTTCACCTTCTGGCCTTGTTTCGCGCAGTCCCGCAGATGTTTCCGGATGATCGAGACCTGATACTCGAGGATGCGGAAGGCCATCAGCGCATCCGGGCTGCTCTGGTGTTCGATCAGCAGGTAGACGTATGCCGCTCGCGGTTCGCGCGTGAGATTGGTGCGGAACAGCAGATCGCTGTAGCGCGTAGAGAGATCGGCCGAGACGAAAGAGGCGTCGACCCGTTTCATGGCTTCCCAATCCAGGCTGCGCTCAATATCTTCCGGCACAACCGCGCGAATCGCGGCCGCGGCGTCATCCGGGTCGGAAAGCAATTTCCGCACCAGTACGTCGTGTGGATTGGATGGGTTGGATGTCATGTTTCGACACCGTACTCGAAATTCACGAAAAGTGTCCAAATATGGTGTGCGACAACGATATTGGTACTCTGCAAATTTGAATTGCTTTTAATAGATCAATATCGGAAGTGCGCTTTCTCAAAGTGAATTTCGCTCATAACGGTTCATCTCTGAATGGAGCTGTTCCGTTTGTATGAGATAGGTGTGCGCCCAGAACCCTTGGTGCGGTCAGGGTTTCGGCAGGGTCAGTTGAAGACGACGGTGCGGCGGCCATGGACCAGGACGCGGCCTTCGAGGTGCCAGCGCAGGCCGCGGGCCAGGACGACGCGTTCGATATCGCGGCCCTGGCGGACCATGTCGCGGACCTCGTCGCCGTGGTCGATACGGATGACGTCCTGTTCGATGATGGGTCCGGCGTCGAGTTCGGCGGTGACGTAGTGGCAGGTCGCGCCGATCAGTTTGACGCCGCGGGCGAAGGCCTGGTGGTAGGGGCGGGCGCCGACGAACGACGGCAGGAAGCTGTGGTGGATGTTGATCGCGCGGCCTGCCCAGTGTTCGCACAGGTCCGGCGGCATGACCTGCATGAATCTGGCCAGCACCACGGCATGGGGATCGTGGGCGTCGACGAGTTCGCGCACCCGGGCGAAGGACGGGCCGCGTTCGGCCGGGTCCTTCGGGAACGGTACGTAGTGGAATTCCACGCCGTGCGCCCTGGTCAGGTCGGCCAGGTCGGGATGGTTGCCGATCACCGTCTCGATGGTCGCGGGCAGCTCACCGCTCGTCGCGCGGCCCAGCAGATCGTGCAGGCAGTGCGCATCCCGGCTGACCAGTAGCACCGCGCGCCTGCGTACCCCGGAATCGAGCAGCTGCCAATCGGTCTCCGGCCCGAATTCCGTCGCGACGCCGCCGAACCGCGCGCGCAACTCGTCCAGCCCGAACGGCACGGTCGCCGCCTTGATCGCCTGCCGCGTGAAGAACCACCCGGACTCGATATCCGAGTGATATCCGGCTTCCATGATCGATCCGCCGAACCCGGCGATGAACGAGGTGATCCGGGCGATGATTCCCGGCCGGTCCGGACATCCCAGCGTCAACACGAAACGCCGATCCTCATCCGCCGCGCTCATGCCGCGACTCCTCGACGGCCGGATGCGCTCGTGCACACGACCACGTTTGCCGCGGATCCACGTGTGCACGCGCGCGCCCTTCGTTCCGGCAGATGACTCAGACGCTCGCACATGGCCCCCATCCTCGCAGGCGGCGAGGACCCCTCGAGTTCAGAGTGCGTGGAACGGCTCCGGATAGCGGAATTCGCCGGTGATGCCGGACTCGTAGGCGGTGAGGAGGCGGACCTGGAAATGGGCGGTCCAGGAGGGTTCTTCGGGGACGATGCCCACCCGGGAGCCGGGCTGGAAACCGAAGCGGGGGTAATACTCCAGGCTGCCGAGCAGTCCGACCAGCGGTTCGTCGAGAGCGTCGGCCGCGCCGAGGGCGGCATGCATGAGCGCCGAGCCGACGCGGTTGCGCTGATGTTCGGGCAGGACGCCGATCGGGCCCAGCGCCAGCACCGGATAGGGCCCCACACCGGCGCGGGTGAGGCAGACATGCCCGACCACCCGGTTGACGACCTGTGCGACCAGCGACAACGTCGGCATCCAGCCCGAATCGGTGCGCAAGCGATGGACCAGGCCGACTTCGGCAGGATCGGCATCTGCCCCGGACCGTGCGAACGCGGCTCGATGCACCGCATCGATCGCGGGAATGTCGCCGGTCCGTTCACGACGGATCAGCACGCTGACCGCTCCTCCCCTTCGACTGAGCCCGGCCGCATCCGTGGTGATACGACACTGCCCGCACGACCGGCCATCACGAGTGTGCGGGACGGGCGGTCCCGAACGCAACGAAATTCGTTCCGTCCCAGGCACGTGCGGAAGGCGGGTAGCCGTCGGCCCGCACGCGCGGAACGCCTCGCGGGCGATGTGCCAGACTCTGTGCCCATGGCCGAAACCTCGCCGCAGTCCGGAGATCGTGTGCTCACTCGCGCGGAGGTGGCCGCGATGATCGACCACACCCTGCTCGCCCCGGGGGCGAGCGCCGCCGACGTCGCCGCGACCATCGATGAGGCGCGCGAACTGGGCGTCTACGCGGTATGCCTGTCGCCGTCGATGCTGCCGGTGCGCGCGCCCGGACTCGTCGTGGCGACCGTCGCGGGATTCCCTTCGGGTAAACATCATTCGCTGATCAAGGGCAGTGAGGCGCGGCTGGCGGTGGAGCAGGGCGCGGCCGAGGTCGACATGGTCATCGACGTCGGCGCGGCGCTGGCGGCGGATTACAACGCGGTGCTCGCCGATATCGTCACCGTGCGCGAGGGAGTCGGTGACGACACCGTGCTGAAGGTGATCATCGAATCCGCGGCCTTGCCCGATGCGGCGATCGCCGAGGTGTGCCGCGCCGCCGAACGCGCCGGCGCCGATTTCGTGAAGACCTCCACCGGTTTTCATCCCGCGGGCGGCGCCGAGGTGCGTGCGGTCCGGATCATGGCCGACACGGTCGGCGGGCGACTGGGCATCAAGGCCAGCGGCGGCATCCGCACCGCCGAATCCGCGGCCGAGCTGATCGCCGCGGGGGCGACCAGGCTCGGTATGTCCGCGTCTCGCGCTGTGCTGCAGGGATTTCCGGAATAGGTACCGGGCTCAGCAGCTCACCTGGGAGTTGGGGTCGCCCTGCATGGTGCTCGCGCCGCCGGCGAGTTTCACATCGATACCCGAATCGGTGACGGTCACCTGCTTCGGATGCATGTCGAGCGGATAGTTCTGCAGACTCTGGGTCATCGACTTGACGATGTTGTCGACCAGATCGTTGGGTATGCCGATCACGCCGAGCAGTGTGGCCTTGTTGGTGTCGACCTGGATCTGATCGCCCACGATGTGCGGGGTCAGCTCCAGATCCGCCAGTCCGCCGAGCACCTTCACATCCAGGGTGCCCGCGCTCGGATTCGAGGTCACACCCGAGACCAGGCCCTGCAGCGTCTGGGCGATCCCGTCGTCGCTCCAGTTGGCCTCCGCATCGGACCTGGCGACGGTGGCGCTGTTGCCGTTCATCGTGACGTCGTGAATCGTGGCGCGCACCTTCATATCGACCGCCGGGCCGAACTTGGCGTCGTCACTGGACACCGTGACCGAGCCGACCTTGTGGTCGAGGTAGGTCAGCAACAGTGGTTTCGCGCCGAAGCTCACCGAAACCCTGGTGCCCAGGCTCTTTTCGAGCTGGGTCGCGATACATTGCGAAAAGTGTTTGCGGGCATAGGTTTCGAAGCCGACCGCGGTGCCGACGACAGCCAGCACGATCACGATTCCGACGATCAGCACAATCCTGCGCACGTTCCGGCCGCGGCGCGGCGCGGCGGTCGCGGTTTCTGGAAGGCTCATGGGTGCGATTCTTCCCGAACTTTCTGAGTTCGTTCTGTGGAACGGTTGAAGGAGCGATTGCGAGTCGCGGCCGATTGTGACGTAAGGCACACGCTCCGGGCGTAGCCTGGATCGCATGTCCAGGGAAGCCGGCGCCGCCAGTAGCGGGCCCGGAGGCCGTAATCCGCGCAACAACGCCGGCCCGCGCGAACGTCGGCAGACCAGTGTGGGCGGCCGGGTGCGCGATCCGGAGCAGGCGTGGTCGGTGTTGCGGCGGCTGGCGGGCCGGTACGCCGGTTACTTCACCACCCGCACGGTGGTCCGGGCCGGATGTGAGGAGCTGATCCGCGCGGCGCTGGTCGAGGGGCGGGCGATGCGGGTCGGCGTCGGGCTGATGCGGCTCGGCGATTGGCCGCCGGGGCCGCTGGACGATTACGCGAAGTGGTCGGCATGGTTCGACGGCGCGGCCGCGGTCTCCCACCACAGCGCGGCCGAACTGCACGGCCTGGGCCGGTTGCGCCCGCGTTTCGTGCACCTGTCCGTCAGCGGCGGGCGGCTGCCCAGCTCGGCCGGACTTGTCGTGCTGCGCCGGACGCTGCGCCGCGACGACGTCGAATCGGCGGGCGCGTTCCTGGTGACCACGCCGCTGCGCACCGTCCTGGATCTGGCCGAATCCGGTATCGGCCAGATCGCCCTGGATGAACTGGTCGCCGACGCGGTCGCCATCCACCGCTGCGACGGCGACGAAATCCGCACCGCCGCAGCGTCTTTGCCCTCTCACGCGGCCGAACGGCTCAGGCGGTCGGTGAACCGAGCCTGAACGTCATCGCGTTTGGCCGGACACTCCGGCGCCTGCCGCAGCCGACACCCTGCCCATCCGCCTTGCCGCTCACAGCTGGTCGGCGAAGCGCGACTATCGCTGTGAGTCAACAGTTTACGGGAGCGACCGTGCTCCACGGAACCGACAGTACGCAGTCGCGCATCCGGCGGCGGTAGGGCCGGACCGGAAATCCGTTCTCGCGCAGGATCTTCGCGGTCTCGCGCCAGCGGATCCGCGGGCCGTAGGGCGCGTGTGGGGCGGCCCGGGCCCACGCCCGGTCGGCAGCGGTGAGCAGGGTGTGGATCGGCTCGCCGGGGATGTTGCGGTGGATCAGCGCCTTGGGCAGGCGTTCGGCCAGGTCCGAGGGCCGGTCGACGGTGAACGGATCCCAGGCCAGCGTGAGGGACAGCGGGCCGGAACGGTCCAGCAGAATCCAGGCGCAGCGGCGGCCGAGTTCGTCGCAGGTGCCCTCGAGCAGCAGTCCGCCGGGTGCCAGCCCGCCCAGCACTGTGGCCCACGCCGAGGCGACGGCGTCCTCCGGATATTGCCGCAGTACATTGAACGCGCGCACCAGGACCGGGCGCAGACCCGCGAGTTCGAAACCGCCGCGGGCGAATCGCACACCGTCGCGGCCGGGGACGACGCGTTCGGGATCGATCTCGAGTCCGACCACCCGCACGTCGGGGCGCACCCGGCGCAGCCGAGCGGCCAGCTCCAGCGTCGTCACGGGGCTCGCGCCGTAACCGAGGTCGACCACGAGCGGATCGGCAGCCTCGCGCAGCCGGGTGCGGATCAGTTCGTTGTGGACCAGCCATCGATCGCTGCGCCGTAAGCGGTTGATGCCGGTCGTTCCCCGGGTGATCGAGCCGACCGGCTTACCTGATGTACCGAGCGGTCTGCCGGACCTGCCGAGCGGCCGGCCGGACGTGCCTGGGGGCTTATCGGACGTGCTGAGCGGTCGGCTGGACGTGCCTGGGGGCTTATCGGACGTGCTGAGCGGTCGGCCGGACGTGCCTGGGGGCTTATCGGACGTGCTGAGCGGTTCGCCGGATGCGCTGAGCGGGTTGCCAGGGATGAGCGGACTGTCCGATCCGGCGCCCCTCAGCTCGTCGGGTTCTGCTCTTCCAGCCATTGCGTGGTGAATTCGGCCTCCGCGCGCAGCAGATCGATCAGATTGATCAGCATCAGCTGTTCGAGTCGGGCTCCGAGCAGGGGGATGGTCACCCGCGCGGTCGGCGTGGTGCGCAGCGTGCAGCCGGTGTCGGTGGGGAACAGGTGCATCTTGCCGGACAGGGTGCCGGGGGCGGACGGAATCGTCGCGTCGAATGTGCCGGTGACCTCGGGGCCGTACGGCCCGTAGGACTCGGTGCGGGTGATGATCATGTCCTTGCGCATCACGGTCTGCGCCAGATCGGGCAGCATGTGCCGCGGCAGGACGTGCTCGAGCACCACCTCGATACCGCCGTCGCCCGCCTCCAGTGAGATCACCTCGTTGGGTGAGTACTCGCGCATCTTGGCCATCCGCGCATCCCAGTAGGCGCGATCGCCCAGCGCCGCGTACACCTCCTTGGTGGTGTGCAGCGGATAGCGGGCTGAGTAGGCGAGTCGGCGGGGCATGGGGAGTTAGGTTACTGCCCGATCAGCGGTTGGCGATCCAGGTGCTGGTGAATTCCGCCTCCGCGGCGAGCAGCTCTAGCAACTTTTCGGCTACAACGGCCTCGATCTTCTTGCCGAACAGCGGGACGCTCACCGCGACGGTGCCCTCGACCACAGCCTGCACATGGGTGTCGTCACCGCTGAGGGTGACCGTGCCGCGCACCTCCGCCGGCGCGCCCTCCACATGGGCCTCGAAGACGCCGGCCTCGCGGGATTCGGAGTACGTCTCGGTGCGCGGGATGATCAGATCGCCGGGCCGGACCGAGGTCAGCGCGCTGGGCAGTTCGGCCTCGGGGATGGACTGCACCATCGCCACCCGCAGCTGTTCACCGTCGTAGTGGAAAGATTCCAGGCGTGCCTCCGGGCCGCCGACCTCGGCGAGACGGTCCTTCCAGTACTGTTCCTCCGCGAACGCCGCGCGTACGGCCGCGGTCGAGAATTGGTAGTTCGCGGTGAAGGCCAGAGGTGTCGCCATGGTCGAACAGGCTACCGTCTGTGGCTGTGCGTACATCTCAGGTGGTGCCGTTCGAGGACGTGACCGAACTGCTGGCCGCAACCGGTGCGCGGGTGCGCAATTCGGTCCGGCTGGCCGAGCTGACCACGCTGCGGGTCGGCGGTCCGGCGACGGTCGCGGACTGTGGCAGCGTCGAGGCGCTGGTCTCGACGGTGCGCACCCTGGACGCGGCCGGGATTCCGGTGCTGCTGCTGGCAGGCGGGTCGAACCTGCTGATCGCGGACGCGGGCTTCGGCGGGGTCGTGGTCCGGATCGCCACGCGCGGAGTCGAATTCGGCCCGGACGGGGTCGTGGCCGAGGCGGGCGCCGTCTGGGACGAGGTGGTCGCGGCCAGTGTCGCGGCCGGATTCGGCGGACTGGAATGTCTGTCCGGAATTCCCGGTTCGGCCGGTGCGACGCCGGTGCAGAACGTCGGCGCGTACGGCGTGGAGGTCGCGCAGCTGTTGCGGCGGGTGCGGCTGCTGGATCGGGCGTCCGGCGAGACCCGCTGGGCCGCACCGGAGGAGCTGGGCTTCGGCTATCGGACCTCGGTGCTCAGGCACAGTGACCGGTCGGTGGTGCTGGCAGTCGAGTTCGCCCTGCATCCCGACGGGCGCAGCGCACCGCTGAACTATCGCGAGCTGGCCGCCGCGCTCGAGGCCGCCGAGGGGCAGACCCGGCCGGCGGATCAGGTGCGTGAGGCGGTGCTGCGGTTGCGCGCGGGCAAGGGCATGGTGCTCGACGCCGCGGATCACGACACCTGGAGCGCGGGATCGTTCTTCACCAACCCGGTGGTGCCGCCGGAGCGGGAGGACGAGGTGCGCGCGGCCATCGCACGTCATGTGGGCGATGTCACAGTGCCTTCCTACCCATCGGTAACAGGGGTGAAGTTCTCCGCGGGCTGGCTGATCGAGCGGGCCGGATTCGGCAAGGGGTACCCGGGTGAGTCCGCCCGCGCCCGGCTGTCCACGAAACATACGTTGGCACTGACGAACAGGGGTGATGCCGGTGCCGAGGACCTGCTCGAGCTGGCTCGTACCGTGCGCGACGGCGTCGCGGAACGCTTCGGGATCCGCCTGGAACCCGAGCCGGTCATCGTCGGCTCGACACTCTGAGGGCGTGGCGCGCGGCACCGGAAAGTCGGTCGGAGCCGGAAAACTTACGCGGTAGATTCGCGGAAGTGAGCATTCGAAGGGTTACCAGCCGCCGCGCCGCGCTCGCGGGGATGGCTCAGCTGGCGGCGGCCGCGTTCGTGGCCGGATGTTCGAGCGGCAGCGGTGGCGGTGGTTCCGCGCAGCAGAAGGCTCCGGTCGCCAAGGTGACCTTCGAGCCGGGCGCCGGCACCACCGATGTGAATCCGGTCGCGCCGATCTCGGCCAAGGTCGCCAACGGCACGATCAAACAGATCGCGTTGAGCAATGCCGGCGGTAAGCAGGTCACCGGCACGCTCTCCCCGGACAAGACCAGTTACAGGATCGGCGAACCGCTGGGCTACGGCGCGACCTACACCTGGTCGGGCACCGCGGTCGGCACGGACGGCAAACCCGTCGCGATCGACGGCAAGTTCACCACGGTGTCGCCGAAGCAGACCGTGCCCGCGACGGTGAATGTCGGCGACGGCCAGGAGGTCGGCATCGCCGCGCCGATCATGCTGCAGTTCAAGAGTCATGTGACGGACAAGGCCGCGGTGGAGAAGTCGTTCACCGTCACCACCACTCCGCCCACCGAGGGCGGCTGGGCGTGGCTGCCGGACGACAACGGCGGTTCGCGGGCGCACTGGCGGCCCAAGGAGTACTGGGCGCCGGGGACGACGGTCGAATTCGCGGCCAAGCTGTACGGGCTGGACATGGGCGGCGGCAACTACGGCGACTCCGATCTGACCTCCTCGTTCAAGATCGGCCGCAGTCAGATCGTCCGGGGCGCCGCGCAGACGCACCGGGTGCAGGTGATCCGCGACGGTTCGACGCTGTTCGATTTCGCCTGCAGTTACGGCGAGGGCAACGAGAAGCGCAACGTGACCCGCTCGGGCATCCACGTGGTGACCGAGAAGTACGAGGATTTCACGATGTCGAATCCGCCGTTCTACACCAATGCCCGCGAGCGCTGGGCCGTGCGCATCTCGAACAACGGCGAGTTCATCCACGCCAACCCCATGTCGGCTGGCGCACAAGGTAATTCGAACGTCACCAACGGCTGCATCAACCTCAGCACCGCCGATGCCCAGAAGTACTTCCCGACCGCCCTCTACGGCGATCCGGTCGAGGTCACCGGCACCTCCATCGCGCTGTCGGCCGCGGACGGCGACATCTACGACTGGACGATCTCCTGGGACAAGTGGCAGTCGATGTCGGCGCTGCACGGCCAGCCCGCGCCCGTCGTCTCGGCAACGCCGGTCGCTCCCGGGCCGCCGGGAGGGAACTGAGTTTCTGGGGCGGAGCATTACCTGGGTTGCGAAGGCCGATGTGCGCCAAAGGTATTCGCCGGCGAAGCGCCGACCGACAGGTCCGGCCTTGCGAGTCGGGGGGGGGGCACGCAGGTGGGAAGGGACTGTAGCCCCCAGCGCGGTCTCCAACACAAACCGCACACCACACATCCCCAGATCGGCGGGGGCAGGCCGCATCGTGTCGAGTACCGACGGTTCCAGTGCGCGGATTCCCTTGTGTCGGTGGCTGATAATGTTGCGCGCCAACGGTATTCGTTTCGGACGAGGCCCGCGGCGTTCGGAATGTGGCGGGATCACCCTGCTCATGATCATCACGATGCGCGGAGTCGGCTGACCACCCGCGACTCGGCGGCGCGAAGCTGGTGATCGACGGTGAGCCGGCGCGAACGCTCGCTGGGTTCGCTCTCGCGAGTGTGCGGGCCCCGCCGGCCGGCGTCGACCGGCGGGCGAGCCGGTCAGCGAATTATATTGTGCTGCTGTGGAATTCAGGTGCGGCGGGCGAAGCGCCCCGGCCCGGCCTGATCGCGCGGCTTGACCACGATGGTGTCCAGATCGACGTGCGGCGGACGGCCGGCGGCGAAGGCGATGATCTCGGCGATGTCCTGCGCGACTAGCGGATCGATGCCCTCGTAGACCTTGGCGGCGCGGTCGGCGTCGCCGTCGAAGCGGACCAGGGAGAATTCGGTTTCCACTGCGCCCGGGGCGATTTCGGTGAGCCGCACCGGCTGCCCGAGCAACTCGCCGCGCAGGGTGCGGTGCAGCACGCCCTGGGCGTGTTTGGCCGAGGTGTAGCCCGAGCCGTTGTCGTAGGTCTCGAGGGCGGCGATCGAGGTGACGGTGACGATCAGTCCGTCACCCGAGGCGATCAGTTTCGGCAGCAGCGCCTTGGTCAGCCGCAACGTGCCCAGCACGTTGGTCTCCCACATCCACCGCCAGTCGTCCAGGTCCGCCTCGGCCACCGGGGCCAGCCCCTTGGCCCCGCCGGCGTTGTTGACCAGCACGTCGACTCGCTCCACCGCATCGCAGAACGTCCGCACCGACTCGTCGTCGGTCACGTCCAGCGCC
>CBJNFW010000024.1:0-46891 GCA_966435935.1 uncultured Nocardia sp. | reverse complement strand
CACCTGCTTCAAGAAACTGGCGAAAGCAAAATCAGCCATATGAGACATGGTCTAAAGATCACGAATCGGTGGCCGTTGTACAACGAAAGCATGTTTGCTCATGCTGGTTATGGGTAACGCTAATATGTGGACCGAGGGCTGAAAAACACTCCCCGGTACCGCAGACTGTTCCCGGGCGATTGGGTTGAGCGTCTGATCGTAGGAATGCTGTTCGCGGTATCGGCGGGAGGTGTGTACGTACTGAGCGGAGCGGTGTTCTCCGCACTGTTGTTCGGCCTGCTCGTCGCGTTGGTCGCCGTCGGCGTGGTGACCCAGCTGTAGCCGGTGCACGCAGCGCTACCGAGACGAATCGCGTTGTCACCCGGCTGAATACATCCCCGCAAAACTTCTCGCGACTCCGGGATCCCGGTCCGGCCGGGACCCGGAGTCGCGTCGCCCGGCTATCGCCGGAAAAGTTTGTTTCCGAGCCAGACGATCGGATCGTATTTCCGGTCGGCGACCCGTTCCTTCATCGGAATCAGGGCATTGTCGGTGATCTTGATATGTTCCGGGCAAACCTCGGTACAGCATTTGGTGATATTGCAGAAGCCGAGGCCGAATTCGTCCTGAGCCATATCACGGCGGTCGGCCACATCGAGCGGATGCATTTCCAGTTCGGCGACCCGCATCAGATAACGCGGACCGGAGAACGCGTTCTTGTTGTCGTCGTGATCGCGCACCACGTGGCAGGTGTTCTGACACAGGAAGCATTCGATGCACTTGCGGAACTCCTGGGAGCGTTCCACATCCACCTGCTGCATCCGGTAGTCACCGGGCTTCAGATCGGCCGGCGGGGTGAAGGATGGGATCTCCCGCGCCTTCTCGTAGTTGAACGACACATCCGTGACCAGATCTCGGATGACCGGGAAGGTGCGCATCGGCGTCACCGTGACGACTTCGTCCTGGGTGAAGGTGGACATGCGCGTCATGCACATCAGCCGGGGGCGTCCGTTGACCTCGGCCGAACAGGAACCGCACTTGCCGGCCTTGCAGTTCCAGCGCACCGCGAGATCCGGGGCCTGGGTGGCCTGCAACCGGTGGATGATATCGAGTACGACCTCGCCCTCGTTCACCTCGACCGTGAAGTCCTGCAGGCCGCCACCCTCGTCGTCGCCGCGCCACACTCGGAATTTCGCGTCGTAACCCATTGCTACTCAGCCCCTTTCGGTGTCGGATCTGGCCCGATCGGGGGGCCTTCCTGGTTACGCTCGCTGCCGCCTCCGGCCCCTGACCGATCAGGCCGGGAAGCTTCTCCTGCCGCCGCCGGATGATTGGCGAGTTCCGCAGGGGTGTAATACTTCTCGAGTTCACTCAGTTCGAACAGGGCGAGCAATTCGTCCCGCATGGGCTTCTGATCGGCCTGCGTCACAGTGACGCCCGGCACGGTCTGTGCGTCGTCATCGGGATCGACCCGGCAGACCAGCAGCTTGTTGCGCCAGTCCGCCTCCATCTTCGGGTGGTCGTCGCGGGTGTGCCCGCCGCGGCTCTCGGTCCGGATCAGCGCCGCCTGCGCCACACATTCGCTGACCAGCAACATGTTCCGCAGATCCAGGGCCAGATGCCAGCCCGGATTGAACCGCCGGCTCCCTTCCACGGTGACGTGGTCGTAGCGTTCGCGCAGGACGCCGAGCTTCTCGATGGCCTCTTCCAGCTCGTGCTGTTTGCGGATGATGCCGACCAGATCGTTCATCGTCTGCTGCATATCGCTGTGCAGGGTGTACGGATTCTCCGCGGTGCCCTCGGTGGGCGGATCGAACGGCGCCAGAGCGGTTTTCTCGGCCGCGGCGATGGCGTCCTCGGACACCTTCGGCCGGTCGGGAAGCTGCTCCACATAGGATGCCGCGCCGAGTCCGGCGCGTCGGCCGAAGACCAGCAGATCGGACAGCGAGTTGCCGCCGAGCCGGTTGGATCCGTGCATTCCGCCGGAGCATTCACCCGCGGCGAACAGGCCAGGCACCACCGCCGCACCGGTATCCGGGTCGACCTCGATACCACCCATCACGTAGTGGCAGGTCGGCCCGACCTCCATCGGCTCGGCCGTGATGTCCACATCGGCGAGTTCCTTGAACTGATGGTGCATCGAGGGCAGCCGCTTGAGAATCTCCTCGCGCGGCAACCGGGAGGAGATATCCAGGTAGACACCGCCGTGCGGGGTACCGCGTCCGGCCTTGACCTCCTCGTTGATCGCTCGCGCCACCTCGTCGCGCGGGAGCAGATCCGGTGTGCGGCGCGCGGAATCGTTGTCGCGCAACCACTGATCGGCCTCATCCTCGGTCTCGGCGTACTGCCCTTTGAAGACCGCCGGGATGTAGTCGAACATGAACCGCTTGCCCTCGGAGTTCTTGAGCACCCCGCCGTCGCCGCGCACGCCCTCGGTGACCAGAATGCCCTTCACACTCGGCGGCCAGACCATGCCGGTCGGGTGGAACTGCAGGAATTCCATGTTGATCAGCGTCGCCCCGGCGCGCAGCGCGAGCGCGTGCCCGTCGCCGGTGTACTCCCAGGAATTCGAGGTCACCTTGTAGGACTTGCCGATTCCGCCGGTCGCCAGCACCACCGCGGGAGTCTCGAACAGGATGAACCGGCCCGATTCGCGCCAGTACCCGAACGCGCCGGCGATCCGGTCGCCGTCCTTGATCAGATCGGAGATGGTGCATTCGGCGAAAACCTTGATCCGCGCCTCGTAGTCACCGGTCGCCGCGAAATCCTCCTGCTGCAGCGAGACGATCTTCTGCTGCATGGTGCGGATGAGTTCCAGGCCGGTGCGGTCGCCGACGTGCGCCAGGCGCGGGTAGGTGTGACCGCCGAAGTTGCGCTGGCTGATTCGTCCGTCCGGGGTCCGATCGAACAGCGCCCCATAGGTTTCCAGCTCCCACACCCGATCGGGGGCTTCCTGCGCGTGCAGTTCGGCCATCCGCCAGTTGTTGAGGAATTTGCCGCCGCGCATGGTGTCGCGGAAGTGGGTCTGCCAGTTGTCCTTCGGGTTGGCGTTGCCCATCGACGCCGCACAGCCGCCCTCGGCCATCACGGTGTGCGCCTTGCCGAACAGTGATTTGCACACCACCGCCACCGACAGACCCTGTTCGCGCGCCTCGATCACCGCGCGCAATCCGGCGCCACCCGCGCCGATCACCACGACGTCGTACTTGTGCCGTTCGACTTCAGGCATGGACCGAATACTCCTGAGAGGCAGAGGGTTTGAGCGAGATGGGATCGGACGTGATCAGTGCACGAACCGCAGGTCCGTGAGAGTGCCGCTGGCGACCAACATGACGTAGAAGTCGGTGATCGCCAGGGTGGCGAGCGTGGTCCAGGCCAGCTGCATGTGGCGGGTGTTCAGCTTGGACACCTGGGTCCAGAACCAGTACCGCACCGGATGGGCCGAGAAGTGCTTGAGCCGCCCGCCGGCGATGTGGCGGCAGGAGTGGCACGACAGGGTGTACGCCCACAGCAGGATCACGTTGACGACCAGGATGATGTTGCCCAGTCCGAAGCCGAATCCGCCGTTCTTGCCGTGGAAGGCCATGATCGCGTCGTAGGTGTTGATCAGCGAGACGATCACCGCGATGTAGAAGAAGTAGCGGTGCGCGTTCTGGATGATCAGCGGAAGCCGGGTCTCCCCGGTGTATTTCGCGTGTGGCTCGGCCACCGCGCAGGCGGGCGGGGAGAACCACACCGCCCGGTAGTAGGCCTTGCGGTAGTAGTAGCAGGTCAACCGGAACAGCAGCAGGAACGGCAGGGCCAGGAACCCCAGCGGGATCCAGCTCGGCAGGGCGCCGAACCAATGCCCGAAGTGGCTCGACCCCTCGGCGCACGACGTGCTCACGCAGGGTGAGTAGAACGGCGTCAGGTAGTGGTAGTCCGGCACCCAGTAGGCGGTGCGGACGAATGCCCGGACCGTCGCGTAGATGACGAACGCGGCCAGGCCGATCACCGTCATCGTCGGTGGGAGCCACCAATTGTCGGTGCGCAGGGTGCGGTCCGGGATGCTCGCGCGACCCCGGCCGAAGACTCCCGTGCCCGATTCGGAAACTGTGCGCTGTGTGGTCACTGGTTCGCTCGCAAGCTCACTCACGGCAGGATGCCTCGCCTATCTGCCCCGCGGAACATCATCGTTACCTCCGGCATCGAATGTGATGCTGAGCACCATACGGCACCTGAGCTATGAGCTGTCACGGGCTTCGGGAATATCGCACCGCTTGCATAGATATGATTTGCGCCACATTTTCTGATCTTCGTGCGGCGTGACGGGTTCCGGCGAATCATCGGCAACAATCTCGAACTATCTTGAGTAACAAGACAATTCGGCACACATTGACAATCCGCACTTTTCGCAACCGGACCTCCGCCCGCCGCGCGGCCATGTACCAGCAACAATCGCGCTGTCCATGATCGACGAGCGTTCGCGTGGACGGTGATATCAAGATCGAATCACCGGAAGGGCTGCGGGCGTGTACCGCGCGGACCTTCGGCGGGTGCTGTGCACCGGGCGGCGGACGTATCTTCGCCGCCGTGCCGTACGCGCTCGCGCGCATCGAGGAGGAAGCGGGTGCCGGAGCCGCCGAAGTTACCTGCCGGCATCACCGCGCGACGGACGCCGGTCCACTGCGCAAGCGGAAAGCGGCGACCCAGCCCCTCGGGCGTTCCACCGCGCCAGGATGTGCGGAACTGGGCCCGGCACTCGGCGAGCGACACTGCAGCGCCGCCGGTCCACGCACACGATCACGCCACCGGCGGCAGCCGATCACCCAACCCCGCGAGAGCGGGAAAGGAAAACTCGTCCCGGGAGCACATGGGTAACTCACCGGGTACCGCCCGCTCGGCCGCCGTCCCGAAGCTCGGGTTCCCCGCGCTCAACAACACGCCGAAGCCGCGGGGAGGCGCCGGCGCGGTGAGCGGCGGTGAGCGTTACCTATTTGGTGCGGGGGCGGGAGTGGAAGCCGAGACCTTCGTCCTGGGCGCCCATCCACGCGGCCTCGTCGGACTTGCTGTCCGGGACGTAGATGATGTCCTGTTCGCGGCGGCTGCTGACCTCCGGCGGCGGGGCCTGCTCGAAATCCTCGGTGTCGAGCAGGAGCCGTTCGAGGTCGTTCTCCAGGCGGCGGACCGAACGGGCGTCGCCGTAGTGGCCGCGCAGTGCGCCGATGCACTGCTGGAGCTGCCCGACCGCGAAGTGGAGCTCCGCAATATCGCTGCGTGTCATCGAAACCTCCTCGAGCGGGATGAGGGCGACTCGGCGCTGTGCCGCCCCATGCGGCCGAAGATGATCTTACTGTGATCGACCGCACATCGTGATCTACAACACAGTACGCGAACTTTTCGATTCTGGCTCTAACACCTCGCGGACCAGGCGTTTCGGCTGTTGTGCCAAGCTCATCCGGCGATCGCGCAGATCGGACTCGGCGTCGCGCAGGTGACTCGGGCCCGCTCGACAAGGGCCAGAACCGCGATCGCGACCTCTTCGGCGCGTTCGAGGATGACGCTGTGCCCGGCCCCGTCCAGGCGCACCAGTTCGGCCGCGGACAGCTGGGAGGCCAGCACCACCGAATGCGCGAACGGGATAACGATGTCCGCCGAACCGGCCAGAACCAGTGCGGGCAGATCGGCCAGCAGCGCCAGGGTCGCGGTCTCGTCGAACCGGATCAGCGAGTCCAGGAAACTGGCCATGGTCAGCAACGGCGTGTCGTTGAGCATCGCGGTGGCGACCGCGACCATGCGCGGGCTCACCGCGCGGGTGCCGAAACTCGCCTCGCGCATGACGGGTTCGAAGACCCGGCGACCGAACTGCTTGGACGCCTGCATGACTCGTGGCGCTCGCCGGACCGCGACCTGGAACGTGGTCACCGTGCGCCGGTGCAGCACCCGAGCCAGCCCGACGCTGGTGATGCCGCCGGCCGCGGAGGCCAGCAGCGCGATGCCCGCCACCCGGGTTCCGATCGCCGCGGGATGCAGCCGGGCGTAGGCGAGCGTGACCATCGCGCCCATCGAATGCCCCACCAGCACAACGGGTCCCGTCGGCGCGACCGCGCGCAGCACCGCGTCCAGGTCGTGGCCGAGCTGGTCGATGGTGTAGGTGGACGGATCGGCCGCACCCGAATCACCGTGCCCGCGATGGTCGTAGAACACCATGCGGGTGCCCGGGTCCCAGTGCGGCAGCAGCTGCTCGCGCAGGAAGGACCAGGAGTCCGCGCGCAGACAGTGCCCGTGGACGAAGACGACGGTGAGGGTCGCGTCGTCCGCGCCGAAGACGCGCACGGCGAGCGGGGTGCCGTCGTCGGCGCTGACGGTGGCATGCCGGCCCTCGCCGGTCGCGGCGGGGAGTGCGGTCGTGGACATGACGTCCTCCTGGTGCGAGTCCGTTCTTGCCCGGTTGTCGAGTTGAATTGCCAGGGCGTTAACCAGGCCAAACGGGCGTTATCCACGCGTTGTGGAATTGCGGCCGGTCGTCGACCGCCGGTCGGCGCGGGACCGGCCGGTCCTGGCGCGCGGTGGCTCCGTTGCGAGTCCCGCAGCAGGTCTGTCCGGATTTCTAGACCTATCTTGCGCTTCGCGTAGATCTACTTAGAGAAAGCTGCGGACGCATGGCCGCGGGCTGGAACGCCCAACGAGACAGTCGCGGCCTCACGATGCCGGGAGACATCGACAGCTCGGGTCCGCTTCGGTGGGCCACGGGTCTTCGGAATCGATGTGGGAATCGACGATAGGAATCTATGGATATCTAGGAAACCAGCTAGCTATGGGTAGATTCCCGAATCGCTCGGTGTTGACCGGTCACGCTCACCCTCGAAGGACCGGATGCCTTCCCGGCGTTCGCACATCAGGCGACGCTGCGCAGGTACCGGCCGAAGTGCGGCACGGTGAACCCGATGGTTCCGCGCTCGGCCGAGTAGATCAGCCCCTTCTTGATCAGGCCGTCCCGAGCCGGTGACAGCGAAGCGGGGCGGCGGCCCAGCTCCTTGGCGATGGCGGCGGTGGCCACCGGGCCGTCGTCACCGGACAGTTCGGCCATGGCCCGCATGTACTCCCGCTCGGCCGGGGTGGCCCGCTCGTATCGGGACCCGAAGAAGCCGACCGCCAACTCCTCCTCCGCCGCGGGGGCGGCGAGTTCCACATCCTCGGCGGTGATGGGACTCTGCGCGGCCAGGTCCCAGGTCGCCTTGCCGTAGGCCTGCACGAAGTACGGATATCCATCGGCCTTGAGATACAGCGAATCCAGCGCCTCGGCAGTGAATTTCACCTCCTCGCGCTCGGCCGGGGCGATCAGCGCCAGATCGGCCGACTCCCGATCGAGCCGGTCGATGCGGTGATAACTGAACAGCCGCTCGGAGTAGCTCTTGGAGGCCGACAGCACCGCGGGCAGATGCGGCAGGCCGGCGCCGACCACGATCAAAGGCGCTGCCTCCTGGCTCAATTCGTGACACGCGCCGCAGATCGCGGAGATATCGGCCGCGCCCAGATCCTGCATCTCATCGATGAATATCGCGATGCCGACGCCGATGTCGCGGGCGACCTGCGCGGCCTCCATCAGCAATTCGACCAGATCGATCTCGATATCGCCGGAGTCGGCGCGGCCGGTCACCGCCGGCACGTCGATACCCGGTTGCCAGCGATCGCGCATCCCCTTGTCGACGGTGGCGCGCAGCGCGAAAGCCTTGAGTATGCCGAGGAAGTCGTCGACCATCTCCAGATTGCGGTGTGCCACGGCGATCTGCCGCACCGCCATGTGCAAAGCCGAGGCCAGCGGCCGCCGCAGCTCCTGATCCGGCCTGGCCTCCAATTTGCCGGTGCCCCAATCGCGTGCGCGCGCGGCCGACCGAAGCTGGTTGAGCAGCACCGTCTTTCCGACGCCGCGCAATCCCGTGAGCATGACGCTGCGCTCGGGCCGCCCGCGCGAAATGCGTTCGAGCACCACGTCGAACGCGTCGAGCTGTTTCGCCCGCCCGGCGAGTTCGGGCGGGCGCTGTCCGGCGCCGGGAGCATACGGATTGCGCACGGGGTCCATGCCGTTCCACCGTAGTGTGTCGCGCGGAAAATCTTCGGACATCTACCGCGTTCCCTAGATGTGACTAGCGAGGGATGTGCGGCCCGGGAACGCGGTCTCTAGGCTGGTGGTTGTTGGCACAGATGATGTGACCCGTCGCGATGCCGGGTGGCCGAGGCGCAGGAGAGTCATGAGCGAGGAACCCGATGCCGGCGTACCGGATGTCGAGGTACCCGAGGGCGGCACCGCCGAAGTCGTCGGATCGTGGAACGTGCCGCGCGAAGCCGTTCTCGCGGCGCGCATTCGCGGGAACATCCTCCAGGCGATCGGCCAGGGCTTCGACGATCCGCAACTGGTGGCCGATCTCGCGGTCGGTCCGCTCGTGATGGCGCTCGGTCAGCTCGAGACCGGACTGGCCGATGCCCGGCGCCGCATCGCGGAACTCGAACGCGCGCTCGCCGAGCGTGACGGCAGCGGGGACTGAACCCGCGGCTGCCCGTTCGCGGGCTCCGATCGGTGGGCGAGAGGATTCGTCGTGGCCGGGGTGTCGACGCGCTGGATTTGCCCGTCGATAACGGACGGAATCGAGTTGATAACGTTCCAACCCGAGTCGATAACAGTTGTGTCCGAGCCGAGATCGGTCCGTTACCCGCCGCGTGACACGCCGAATCGCGGCTCTGTGCTGGGCCTTCGTCGAGGTCGGCAAAACACGCCGCGCTGTGGGGTGGACAACATCACGTGCTGGCCGTAATCTTCTCGTGACTTGACGAAGTGGGCCGCTTCGTAGGGGAAACGGCCAGTCGAGTCACCGCCAAATCGGCGTTCGGGCGCAAGCTCGTTCGCTGAACCGAGGACCCAGATGTAGTGGGGTGAATCCTCGCCCGGCTAAACAGGTCGGTCGGGGTAGGACCGATCTTCCCGGCCCGAACCCGTCAGCTAACTCGGTCGGCGGGTGGAGTGGAAGAAACAGGAGACTCAGCTCGGTGGGTAAACACAGTCTGCAACGGGAATCTCGGCTCCCGAATTCCGTGAAGGGCGCACTCGTCATGGGTGCGGTCGCCTCGGCTACCGGAGCCATGCCCGCGGTGTCGGCGATGGCTCAGACCATCAACGTTCCCGGTGTCGGTGATTTCGATGTGCCGGTCGATTCCTCGTTCACTCAGCAGGTCAAGGCCGTGAATCAGGCGCTCGCCGATCACGCCGATCTGATCAAGGACCACGCGGATCAGATCAAGTCCGCACAGAAGGCGCTGGCCCCGCAGAGCCCGCAGCAGCCCAATATTCCCGGTCTGACCGCGGCCCTGCCCGGTGTGAACGACCACCAGGGCCCGCAGAACATCGCGCTGAGCGCGGCCAAGAGCAAGATCGGCTCGGACTACGTCTGGGGTGCCTCGGGCCCGCAGAGCTTCGACTGCTCCGGCCTCGTGCAGTGGGCCTACAAGCAGGCCGGAGTCAACCTGCCGCGTACCAGCTTCGAGCAGTCGCACGTCGGCAAGCCGGTCGCCTACCAGGACCTGCAGCCCGGCGACCTGGTCATCCAGGAGGGCGGCGGCCACGTGGCGATGTACGCCGGCGACGGCAAGATCCTGCAGGCGCCGCAGTCGGGTGAGACCGTCAGCTACGCGCACCTCGATCCGCATTCGATCGTTACCGCGCGTCGCGTCGCCTGATCCTCGCGACCAGTACCGCTCTGGAAGCGAAACTGCCCTCGGCGCAACCGAGTACAGCCCGGGTCGACTCCTGGACCTGGGCTGTCCGGCTGTTCAAAACCAGGTCGGCCGCCGCGACCGCGTGTCGCGGCGGGCACGTCAAGGTGAACGGCGTCGCGGTCAAGCCTGCTCATCAGGTCAAACCCGGCGATGAGGTGCGTGCCCGGATCAACGGGCTCGACCGCATCGTCGTAGTCGAGAAGGTCATCACCAAACGTGTGGGCGCGGCGATCGCCGCACAGTGCCTGATCGATAAGAGTCCGCCGCCACCCGCTCCCGAGATCGTGGCGACGATGCCGCGCCGGGATCGTGGTGCCGGACGTCCCACCAAACGCGAACGGCGCGAGACGGATCGACTGCTCGGCCGAGGACCCACCGCCTCGTCCTGAGTGTGTTCGCGCTGTTCGACGTGTCGTGAAGCCCTTACTCTTCATGAGCATTCCCGTTCTCCGGTAGGTCGGATCCGCGCTCGGTGTACTCGCCGGAGTGGTCGTGCTGAACTCATCGACGTCCCGTCCCGGATATTCCCTCGCGATGCGAATGGTCACGGCCGACGCGAAAATCAGCGAGTGACCTTCATCACACGATCCGGCGAATCGGGTGGCGGCGCGCCGAATTCGGTCACGAGCGGTCACTACCGTGTGTCGGCCTTCCACCGGTCCGGCAGCTCTCGGCAGTGCGCACCCGGCGTTGCCCGGTGTTTGCCTGCTGGGCAGAAGCGTCGTGGATTCGCGCCGACCCGATCGGTCGAAGCGCATTCATCCGCCGCAGTGGACGGGGCAGGCCAACCCGTAACTCCAGTGCGAATCTTCGCTGTTCGGAGACCGCATGGGCGCGACGGCGCAGTCCGGACCGTTCCAGCCGGCGAAGCACGAAGAACAGCACGACCGCGCCCGCCGCCACGGCCGTCGCTCATGCGCCACGGCCTGTGGATGGGTGTGGATCAGGCCTACACCGTGGGCGAGGGGCCGACGCGTACCAACTCGTTCCGGCGGTAGCGGATTCGGCACTCGCCGCGGCGCACTTTGCCGCTGGATGTCTTGGGGATCTGGCCGCGTTCGACCAGCACCACCTCGGCCGGGGCGATATCGTGCGCGGAGGCGACGGCGGCGCGGATCCGGCGGGCCACCTCGGCGGCATCGGCGGGCGGCTCGTTCAACTCGGCGACCAGGATCAACGTCTCGTGGGCGCCGTCGTCCACACCGAATGCGGTGATGTGGCCGGTGCGCACCTCGGGCGCGGAATCGGCTGCGGTGCTTTCGATATCGGCCGGGTAGTGGTTGCGGCCCGCGATCACGATCAGGTCCTTCAGGCGGCCCGCGATGTAGAGCTGACCGTCGTGGTGGAAGCCGAGATCGCCGGTGCGGAGCCAGTTCTCCGTTTCGCCGGGGGCTCGCGCGCCGAAAGTCTCTGCCGTCTCGCCAGGTTTGCCGAAATATCCGGCGCAGACATTCGGGCCGCGAACCCAGATCTCACCGACCGTGCCCGCGGCCACCCGGGCTCCGGATCGATCGACCAAGCGGACCTGCTGGCCGGCGGGTGTGCCGCAGCCGACCAGCCGGATTCCCGCGCCGGGTTCGGCGCGGATCGCGTGCCCGTCGGCCAGGGCCGCGCGATCGAATTCGGCCGCCGCGGGTGGTTCGCCGGGTGCGCCGAAGGTGACCGGCAGGGTTGCCTCGGCCAGGCCGTATCCGGCGGTATGGGCGCTGTGCCGGAAACCGTGGGGTGCGAAGGCTTTCGTGAACGCCGTCAGAACCTCGGCCCGGATCGGCTCCGCGCCGTTGAGCACCAGCTCCAGCTCGGACAGGTCCAATTCCTCGCACTCTTGCCGCGTGCTGGCCGAAACGACGTGAGCCAGGCCGAAATTCGGGCTGGCGGTGGCCCCGGCTCGATAGTCGCCGCAGGCTCGCAACCAGCGGATCGGTCGTTTGGCGAATTCGGCCGGAGGCAGGCTCACCGCGTGCACGCCGGTGTAAAGCGGCAGCGACACGGCGAAGACCAGGCCCATATCGTGGAAGAACGGCAGCCAGGTGACGATGGGTTTGCGGTTCACGACGGGCAGTCCGCCACGCAGTTGATCGAGTGCCGCGGCCAGATTGGCGTGCGATACCCGCACTCCGGCAGGGCTTTTCGTGGAGCCGGAGGTGTACTGCAGGTAGGCCGGATGTTCGGTGGCCGGTTGTGGCGGTACCGCGGTGGCTGCCGGCTCGACGGTAACCGGCGCGACGACGCCGGTCGCGAACCCGCCGGCCGCGGTGCGCATTTCGCTGCCCGGGTCGACCAGGCTCAGTGCCGGTCGCGCATCGTCCAGGACCGCCGCCAGCCGATCTGCGTTGCGATGACGCTCGACCGGGAACAACGGCACGGCCACTCGGGAACCATGGAGACAGGCCAGAAAAGCCACCACGTAGTTCAGGCCGTGATCGCACAAGATGGCGACCCGATCCCCCGGAGCCGTCATCGCGTCGACTTTCGCGCCGAGAACACTTGCAGCACTGTGTAACTCGCTGAACGTCAGGGTCTGCGACCGGCATTGCGGACCGGAATACGACAGCGCCGTGAACGCGGGCGCGTCCGGACGCTCGGCGGCCCATCGCGCGACCGCCGTGGCGAGCGCGTCGGCCGGTTCGTTCATCCGGTCTCCCCGCCGGCGCGGGACAGCCGTGCGGACAGCACCGCCCCCAGCATCGCCACTGTGGGGTGCTCGAAGAGTTCGGCGGTCGCGATGCGAACCCCGAGCCGGGCCTCGAGCGTCCGGCGCAGTTCGATCGCCAGCAGGGAGGACAGCCCCAGCCCGGTGAATTCCGCTTCCGGACCGATACTTTCCGCCGTGATTCCCAGGGTGGCGGCGAGTGCGGCCCGAACCACCTGTGTTACCGGCACATTCGCAGCCGACGTGTCGAGCGCCGGGCGTTGGCCCGCTGCCGAACCGGCGGAGCCCGCCGCGGAAACCGGATCGGCCGCTGGGCTCGTCGGCCCGTAGGCATACCCGTATTCGCTCCCGGGCATATCGGAGTTCACCGGTATTCGAGCTGTGGGTGCATCGGCCGGGGAGCCCGGGTCGCCCGGGCCCCGGGCAGCCGTCGGCAGGGCGGTGCGCAGGCGGCGGGCTATGGGGGAATCGTCCGTGGTGGGCGTGTAGTCCATGGCGAGCACGTGCGGCCCGGCATAGCCGCGCAGGGCGTCCAGGATCGCGGTACCGCGCGCCGTGCTGAACGGGATGACGCCCGCGCGGCGGAGATGTTCGGCGCCGCCCGCGACGGCGGCCAGGCCCGATTCCCAACTGCCCCAGCCGATGCTGAGAACCTTGCGGTCCGCGCGGGACTCCGCGAGGGCGTCCAGGGCGGCGTTCGCCGCGGCGTAGGCGGCTTGGCCGGGTGCGCCCAGAGCTCCGGTCGCAGAGGAGAACAGCAGGGCGAAATCGATCGGGTCGGCGGCGGTCAGATCGAGCAGATCGGCAGTCGCGGCGAGTTTGGGTTCGAACATCGACGCGAGTTGATTCGTTGTCACAGAACCGAATTCGGCATCGTGCAGGGTGCCCGCGGCATGCACCAGCCCGCGGATGGGCGCGCCGCATTCGCGGACGTCGTGCAGGGCGTTGGCCAGATCGCGCGGATCGGTGACATCGCAGCGCAGTACCACGATCCGGTCCTCGAGGCCCTCCAGCAGCGGCGGGAGCGGACGTGGTTGCCTGGTCAGCACCACCACATCACCGGCGCCGCGGTCCAGCAGCCATCGCGCCGCAGCCGCGCCGAGGGCGCCGAGACCGCCGGTCACGACATACGCTCCCACCGGCCGGATTTCGACCGGACGCGCGAGGAGGGACACCGGTTCGAAGCGCCTGGCCTGCACGCCGCCCGGCCCGATTCGCACCTCGTCCAGGCCATGACCCGACAGCGTCAGGCCGGTCAGCGGACCCGGCTCGACCCGCTCGGTACCGGCCCACACCAGCCGTACCGGCCGGCCCGATTCCAGTTGCAGCGACCGCACCAATCCGGCGATGCCCTGCTGGGTTACGCTCCGGCGATCGCGCAACACCACGGTCAGTGACGCCATGGCGTCGCATTCCTGAATCCGTTGCAGCAGTTCGAGAGCCCGGCCGATCTCCCCCACCGCCGACCCGGGAGCCGATACCGCCGGCCACACCGCGACCACCGCCGTGGGTTCCTCGCGCCCGGTGAGCGTCGCGGATACGACCGGAACCGCCTCGATCGGGTCGCGGGCGACCCGCTCGGCGGGCACCCACCGATCCAGCGTCCGGGTCAAGCCCACCGCCAACCGGGACTCGCCGATCACCAACGCCCGCCGGATCCGCGAATCGCGTTGCGCCCCAGGGATCTCCGGCATCGCGAGCCGAACCCACGTCTCCCGCCGCAAAACCGTCCCGAGCCCGTGCGCCGCGAGTTCGGGCTCCCCGTCGCACGGACCACGGGCAAGATCACGCACACCGTGGACCTGCTCCCACCGGACCCCGGAGGGATCCACGTATTCGCCGGAGTGCTGCGCCGAACCGGCCGACATCGCGCCGCCGACACCCTGCCGGCCGACGAGATCGCTGTCACCGGAGAACTCACTTCGCGTGGTATCCGGCGCTGCCGCAGGGCCTTGGAAGGCCGCGCCGCGGAACGGTCGATAATCGTGCCGGTGCGGTACGACTCCCGGCGTATCGGCGAACGAGGGGTACGGGCCGATCCGCTGCCATGGTCCCGAACCAAGATCCAGCCGCTCGGCCGGACCGTCCGCGCCGGTGGGGTCGTTCGAATCGCGTCGGTGCTCCGCTGCGCCGGTCTGCGTCGTCGTCGCATCGGCTGTCACTCGGTGTCCGCCCGGAGCGGCGGAGCCGGAGCGCAGCCATTCGTAAGCTGTTGTGGCCGTGTAGGAATGGGCGATCTTACCGGCGGCGGGATTACCGGAGATAGCGGCTGACGGCGGCTGTTCGGGGAGACGGGCGTAGTGGATGCGGACGCCGAGGAGGGCGGCCGCGGGGGCGCCGTGCTGGTCGGTGGCCAGGACGTCGCAGCGCAGGCCATCGGTGTCGGTGTCGCGCAGGAAGGCGTGGGCCTGGGCGAGCAGGACGCCGGGTGACGTGGTGAGCCAGGCGGAATCGATGCGGGCGGGCAGGGGCAGGACGTGGGCGGGCAGGTGCGGCCCCGCGGCGGCGGCGATGAGCTGGAGGCAGCCGTCCAGCGCCGCGGTGTCCAACGGTATGTGGCCGAGAAGGCCGATGGCGCTGCCGGTTTCGGCGACGATGCCGCGCAGCGGACGAAACCGGGGCCCGTAATCGAGGCCGCGCGCCCGCAGCACGGCGTAGAACTCGCCGATATCGATGGGGCGCATACCGGGTTGGGCGATGCGATGCGCATCGATCGCGCGCATCCAGCCGACGATCTCCCCCGGCGTCGGCTCGGCGGTGATTCGGGCCGTGGCCAGCGTGACCGCGCCGGTCACCTCGAGCAGTTCGGCTCCGGCGTGCACGGCGACACCGGGCAGGTCGGCCAGAGCGGTGGGTTCGTCGACGGTGAAGTCCGCCAGCCGCGTGGTGTGTGCTCCGGCGATCCGCAGCAGCCGGCGCAGCCAGTACATCGCGGGCACGATCGGCACACCCCGCACGACGTGATCATCCAAATCCTCGGTGACGGGCTCGGGTTCGGCGTGGGTCACCAGCGGGAAAGTGCGGTGGCGCCAGCGTCTTCGGAGGGTCGGTCCGGTGAACGCGCCCTGCGCGGACCGGTCCGGCGTCCGGCCCTCGACGTACAACCGAGCGATGCCGTTCAGGAATGCGGCGGCTTCGTCCTCCCGGTCGGCCATCGGGTGGGTGGCCTCGCTGAAGTCCGGGAATTCGCGGATCGCCGGAGTGAGAACCGGATGCGGTGAGATCTCGATCGCCGTGCTGCAGCCGTCGGCAGCGGCGGATTCCAGTGCGGTAGCGAATTCCACGGTGCGCTCGGCGTTCTCGGCCCAGTATTCGGCGTCCAGAGTGGCGGAGGTGATCGCCTCGCCGGGCCGGGCCGTGGAGTACAACCGAATTCGCGGTGCGCGCGGGCTGATTCCGTCGAGCCGGGCGAGCAGTTCGGTCGCGGGCTCGTGGACCTGTGGACTGTGCGCGGCGAAGTCCACCGCGATCCGCCGCGCGTAGACGCTGCGTCGGGTAGCTCGCCGGATCAGCGTCTCGATATAACGCGGCGTCCCGGACACCACGACCGACCGCGGCCCGTTGACCGCGGCCACCGCGACATGGGCGCGGACCGGTTCCACCAGCCGCCCGGCCTCCTCCGGCGTGGCCTCGAGCATCGCCATCGCACCGCGACCGTCCAGTTGCGCCAGAATCGCGCTGCGCGCCACGGCGATCCGCGCGCCGTCACCGAGCGAGAGCGCACCGCTGACCACCGCCGCCGCGATCTCGCCCAGGCTGTGCCCGACCACCGCATCGGGCCGAATTCCCCAGTGCGCCAGCAGTTCCGCCAGGGCGATCTGGAATACGAACAGCGCCGGCTGCACCATATCGGTGGATTCGAGGCTGTGCCCGAAACCGTGCCGCGGCGTCCACACCCGAGGCCCGCCGACCGCGGTCACCGCCTCGGTGGCCTCGGTAAGTGCCCGCGCGAATACCGGATACCGCGCCGCGAGTCCGCGCCCCATCCGCTGATGTTGTCCGCCCTGCCCCGAGAACACCAGCAGAATCCGCCCGCGCCGCCGTCGCCCGGACGGCCCGGTTACCGCTCCCGCGCGCCCTGCTTCGTCGTTGGAGGCCCTGTGCACCGGCGCATCCCGGACAAGAGCATCGACCGCCGCCGGGATCTCCCGGGCGCCTCGGGTGACCGCCCCGGGCGGCAGTGCGGCACGCGGCACGGTAGCGACCCGCCCGGACATGGTCTCGGTGTCGGCCGCCGACGTATGTCCCACGGGGGCAACGGATCTCGTCTCGCGCGGTGTCATCGGGGGCCGCACGACCGACGTGCCTTCGGACGACGTCCCGCGTGCGGGTGTGGTTCCGGACTCTGCCGACGACGCGGTTTCGGCGAGCGCCGGGTCCGGCGTTCCGGAGGGCGGTGTGGTCGCAGCCGCGGCGGTCTCGATCCCGTTCGCCGCTTCGTCGCCCTGGGGAGAGCCGTCGGCCTCGGCCAGTTCCAGCAGCCGGGCGACCGCCTCGGCGCGGTCCCGGGCGACGACCGCGGCACGCATCCGCTCGGGTATCGATCGCGATGCGGCAGCGGCGAATTCGCCGAGCGAGCCGTTGCCTCGGCTGATCGCCTCGGCCGAGCGCGCGGCCTGCTCGCGCAGATCGTCCTCGTCCCGCCCGCTGACCGTGAGCAGTACCGGAGAGTCGGTGACGCGTTGTGGCGCGACGGTGTCCACGCCGCGCAACACCACATGCGCGTTGGTGCCGCCGAATCCGAACGAGCTGACCCCGGCAAATCGGCCCGAGGCCGACTCGGCCGCCCAGCCGACCGGCTCGGTGGGTACCGCCAGTCCGCGAGCGGCGAGGTTCAGCAGCGGATTCTCGTTGCGGAAGTGCACGTTCGGGACGATCGTGGCGTGCGCGATACTCAGCGCCGCCTTGGCCACTCCGGTGACTCCGGCGGCGGCCTCGAGATGGCCGAGGTTCGATTTCACCGACCCGATCCAGACCCGGTGGGTTCGGTCGCTCTCGGAGAGCACCGCGGCCAGTGCGCCGACCTCGACGGCGTCTCCCAGAGGCGTCCCGGTGCCGTGACATTCGACGTAACCGGCCGCGCCGGGATCGGCTCCGGCGCGGGCCCAGGCCCGGCGGATCACCTGCTGCTGGGCGAGCCCGTTCGGCGCGTACAGCCCGTTCGACCGGCCGTCGGATCCGATTGCGGCGCCGGCTATCTCGGCGTACACCCGATTGCCCTCGCGCCGGGCGTCGGCCGTGCGCTGCAGGATCAGCACCGTGCACCCGTCGCTACGGGCATAGCCGTTCGCGGCGGCGTCGAAGGGTTTGCACCGCCCGTCCGGCGCGAGGAAGCCGGCCCGCTCCAGGTAGTCCGAGGTGTGTTGCAGCAGCGGAAGATTCACCCCGCCGACGATCGCCAGTTCGACGGTGTGGTCGGCGAGCAGCCGCAGCGCCATGTCCACCGCCGCCAATGAGGACGAACAGGCGCTGTCCAGCACCAGACTCGGCCCGTGCAGATCCAGCGCGTAGGACAGCCGGTTCGCGATGATGCTCAACGCGGATCCGGTGACCGCGTACGGCGCGTCGTGCCCGCCGCGACCGAGCACCACCGTGCCGTGGTCGAACCCGCACGCGCCGAACAGCACCGCGGTGTGTGATCCGCGCACCCGGTAACCGACCCCGGCGTCGTCCAGGGCCTCGACCGCGACTTCCAGGCCGAGCCGCTGCTGCGGATCCATCAGGGCCGCTTCACGTTCGGAGATCCCGAACCACTCGTTGTCGAACGCGTCGAGTTCGGTCAGATAGCCGCCCCGCCGGGCTCCGGGGCGATCGCGCGGCGGCGATCCGGTCGCGTCCCCGCCCGCGCGCAGCAGCCGCCAGAATTCGCCGACGCCCCGCGCGCCGGGCACCCGGCAGCCGATGCCGATGATCGCGACCGGGGGGACGGAGGCGGCGCCGGATTCCGTCATGGTCGTCGAGTCCCGCTGTCCGGCAACGGATGCGGGTGGTGAGGTGCCGCCGGGGCCGGCTGTCATCGGGTCGCGAGATGTTCGGCGAGCCGGTCGATATCGGGATGATCGAACAGGTCGGTCAGCGAAACCTCGACGCCCAGCGCATCTTCGAGCACGGCCGTGAGCCTGGCCAGCTGCACCGACGAAAGCCCCAGATCGCTGAACGGGGTGCTGACCGATACGGCCCGAGCGGGGATGCCGAGTAGCTCCGCGATGGCCGTCACCGCCGCGGAGGTAAGGTCCGGCCGCCGTCCGGTGGACCGGCCTTCGACCGAAGAACGCTGCCTCACGGCTACTCCTCCCCGCATTCGGCGGTGGCCGCCGGCCGTCAGGTACCTCGGTCGATTATGCCGAGAACTCGGCGCGCGGAGAAGGGCTTTGCAGTGCGCATCCGGATCGCTACGGTGTCGCTGTGAATCAGCACACGAGCTCCGGGCCCGTTTTCGCCGGACGGGGCACGTTCGGCAAAGGTGGTGATGTGACCGATTTCTCCGACGGCAGACCCCGCGCGTTGGGCACCCTCGCGCACTGCTGCGCGGCCCTGGCCGCGACCCCACGGCGTCTGCTGCGCCCCCGGCGTCCCGATCCGGGCTTTCTGGCCGGACTCGAATGTGCCCGAGTTCCACACCCGCGCAACCGGGTTCGCTTCACCGCACTGTTGCAGGCCCGGATGTCGGCGCCGACCGCCCTGGTCGCCGAGGGTGTGCGCAGCCTCGGGACGCTGCCGATGGGGATGGGCGCGTTCCTGGTCGAACATCCCCGCGCCCGGTTCGTGATCGATCCGGCGATGTGCGCGGGCGTGCACAAGCGCGTGGTGCCCGGATTGCCCTTTCCGATGGGCGTATTCGTGGCCCCGGGCAAGCCGGTGCTCGGCCTCGAGGATGCGCTCGCGGGCCGGGACCTGTCCGGTTCGGACATCGACTTCACCATCGCCACACATCTGCACTGGGACCACGTGTCCGGTTTGCTGGAACTTCCCGAAACGGTCGAATTGCGCGTTCCGGCAGTCGAATACGAGTGGGCGATGACGGGCGAGACCGCGCCGTACGGTGTGGTGCGGGGAACGCTGCGCGATCGCGCGATGCGTCCGCTCCACCTCGAGGGGCCGCCGGTGCTGACCTTCCCCGCGAGTCACGATCTGTTCGGTGACGGTTCGGTGGTGTTGCTGGATCTGGCCGGTCACACGCCCGGCAGCATCGGTGTCCTGCTGGCCGTGAACGACGGCACGCATGTGCTGCTGGCCGGAGACGCGGTGTGGAATACCTTGCAGATCAAGCTGATCCGGGAGAAAGCGCCGATGCCCGGACAGCTCGTCGACGCCGATCGCGATCGCGCGTTCGAAACGGTGCAACGCCTGCACGCCCTGCCGCACGGCATCGAGATCATCGCGAGCCACGATTTCAACGCGGTCGCCGAGCGGGCTTGAGCCAGGGGTACATTCGCACCGGAGGTGAGTGCGGCCGGCCGGGGACCTCCCCCTCGGCCGGCCGCACCGCGGACGGGCTCAGCGCACGAACGACGCCAGCCGATCGTTGATCAGGCCCTCCGCCTCGGTCACCATGCGGGAGATGAGCTCGTCGCAGGTGGGGATGTCGTCGATGAGGCCCTGGACCTGTCCTGCGGTCCAGATGCCCGCGTTCAGATCGCCGTCCTCGAAAACTCGCCGTCCGCGCGCACCCGCGACCAGGTCGCGCACGTCCTCGAAGACGCCGCCGGCCTTCTCGATCTCCACGACCTTGCGGCTGATCTCGTTGTCCGCGACGCGGGCGGTGTTGTGCATGGTGCGGAAGATGAGCTGGGTGTCGCGCTCACCCTGCGCGACGATCTGTTCCTTGACCTTCTGGTGCACCGGCGACTCCTGGGTGCACATGAAGCGGGTGCCCATGTTCACCCCGTCCGCGCCCAGCGCCAGCGCGGCGACCAGCCCGCGCGCGTCGCCGATACCGCCGGAGGCGATGATCGGGATCTCCAGGGCCTTGGCGGCGGCCGGGATCAGCACCAGACCGGGCACATCGTCCTCGCCCGGATGTCCGGCGCATTCGAAACCGTCGATGGACACGCCGTCGACGCCGATCTGCTCGGCCTTGAGCGCGTGCCGCACGCTGGTGCACTTGTGCAGCACCTTGATTCCGGCGTCCTTGTAGTAGGGCAGGAACGGTTCGGGGTTGCTGCCCGCGGTCTCCACGATCTTCACGCCGGATTCGATGATCGCCCGGACGTACTCCTCGTACGGCGGCGGGTTGATCGAGGGCAGGATCGTGACGTTCACGCCGAACGGCTTGTCGGTCAGCTCGCGGGTGCGCGCGATCTCGCGGCGCAGGTCGTCGGGGGTGGGCTGGGTGAGCGCGGTGATGAAGCCGAGGCCGCCGGCGTCGGCCACCGCCGCGACGAGTTCGGCCCGGCCGACCCACATCATCCCGCCCTGCACGATCGGATGTTCCACCCCGAATCGCTCGGTGAACCTGGTGTGCAACATCGGTGTCCTCCTGCTCGAGTGTGACCGGCGGCGGTCCCTGTGATGCTGCGGGAAGTACAGGCATCGCCGCCGCCGGATCTGGTGCTCGCGCCGTGTGCGGCTCGCTGCGGCGAATGCCGTCGATAGTGGCATGGCCGGGTGGGCCGGGACAACCCTTGATGTAAGCCCGTGTTTGCGTAGGTATCTGGAACCGTCTGTATCAGACTGTCGCCGCAGAGCCGTGTAATCGGTGTAAATCACCTACCTGAACTGCTGTGTTGCACAATGAGAAGGATGTCGTACAACCCTCTCTGTAATCCTTGTCACGGCAAAAAGTTAGCTGGTATTCTCACTATTGTTCAGCCGTGGACGCCATCGGGGCAGCCGGTGCGCGAGCGCGCGGCGGTTCCGAAGGGAGTTCGTGCATGACCACCGGTGCCCAGGCGCTCGCCGAGCCGATCCGATCGCGTCGCAACCACTGGAACAATCAGGTCGCCGCGCACGCGGTGATGCGCCCCGATCAGGTCGCGTTCCGGTTCAAGGGGCAGGACACCACGTGGAAGCAGTTCCACGAGCGGTCGTTGCGATTCGCCGACGCGCTGTCCCGCCGCGGGGTCGGCTTCGGTGATCGGGTGCTGCTGCTCGCGCTGAACTACACCGAATACATCGAGGCGGTCTTCGGCATCAACGCGCTCGGCGCGATCGCGGTGCCGGTGAACTTCCGGCTGACCCCGCCCGAGGTCGCCTACATCGTGGCCGATTCCGGCGCCAAGGCGATCGTCACCGATACCATGCTGGCCCCGCTGGCGACCGGCGTAATGGGTCAGGCCACCGCCCTGGAGACCTGCGTGGTGATCGGCGGGCGCAGCGGCGAGGGTGTGCTCGGTTACGAGCAGTTGCTCGCCGAAGAGGGCGAACCCCATGTCCCGCTGGACATTCCGGAGGACACCCCGGCGCTGATCATGTACACCTCGGGCACCACCGGCAGCCCGAAGGGCGCGGTGCTGTCGTACGAGAACATGAACGCTCAGGCCCTGACCTGTATCCGCGCAATGGAGTTGGACGCCGGGTCGATCGGCTTCTGCACCTCGCCGCTGTTCCACATCGCCGGACTCGGCAGCCTCACACCGTATTTCATGCTCGGCGGCACCACCGTGCTGCATCCGCTCGGCGCGTTCAACGCCACCGAATGGCTGGACGCGGTCGAGAAGGAGCAGGCCACCGCGGCGTTCTGCGTTCCCGTGCAGTGGCAGATGATCTGCGAGGAGCCGACGGTCAAGACCCGCAAGCTGGCGCTGCGGATGCTGTGCTGGGGCGCCGCGCCCGCCTCGGACACCGTGCTGCGCGCGATGGACGACTGCTTCCCGAACGCGCGCAACGTCGCGGTGTTCGGCCAGACCGAGATGTCGCCGATCACCTGCGTACTCGAGGGTGACGACGCGATCCGCAAACTGGGTTCGGTCGGCAAGCCCATCCCCACCATCCAGGCCCGCGTCGTCGACGACGAGATGAACGACGTCGCGCCGGGCGAGATCGGCGAGATCGTCTACCGCGGGCCGACTCTCATGCAGGGCTACTGGAACAAGCCCTAGGCCACCGCGGAGGCTTTCGCGGGCGGCTGGTTCCACTCCGGCGATCTGGTCCGCCAGGACGACGAGGGCTTCGTCTACGTGGTGGACCGCAAGAAGGACATGATCATCTCCGGCGGCGAGAACATCTACTGCGCCGAGGTGGAGAACGTCCTGTTCGCGCATCCGAAGATCCACGAGGCTGCCGTCGTCGGCCGCCCGCACGAGAAGTGGGGCGAGGTCCCGGTAGCCGTTGTCGCCCTGCTGAATCCGGACGACACCCTCACGCTCGAGGAGCTCGCCCCGTTCCTCAACGAGAACCTGGCGCGCTACAAGCACCCCAAGGATCTGGTGATCGTGCCGGAGCTGCCCCGCAACGCCAGCGGCAAGGTCGTGAAAGTCGAACTGCGCAAGGAATATTCGGCCTAGCCTCACGCCAGGTACATCGTCGCGATCCCCGCGGTGACGGCGCAGGTGGCGAAAATCCGTGCTGTGCCGAAACTTTCCTCGAACAGCAGGGTGCCGATCAATGCTCCGGCGATGATGCTCGATTCCCGCAGGGCCGCCACCTCGGCGAGGGCCCCGCGGGTCTGGGCCCACAGCACCAGTCCGTACGCCGCCACGCTCATGGCGCCGCCTGCCACCCCGATCAGCCGGACGGGGCGGATCCGGCGCCACAGCGTGCGGCCGTGCGTGACGAAGGCGCCCGCGGGGATCACGATCTGCTCCAACAGCATCAGCCACGCGATATAGCCGAGTGTGCTGTGCGCCAAGCGAACTCCGATGCCGTCGACCGTGGTGTACGCGGCGATCATGAGTCCGGTGGCGACCGCCGCGCCCAGCGCCGCCGGGCGGCTCGGATTCGTCCGCTGCCCCCACAGCACCAGCCACGCCAGTCCCGCCGAGATCAGCAGCACGCCGGCGAGTTGGCCCACGCTGGGCGATTCGCCCAGCAGCGTTGCCGCCAGCAGGGTGACCGCCAGCGGTGAGGTGCCGCGCGCCAGCGGATAGGTCTGGCTCAGATCGCCGAGCCGGTACGAGGTCATCAGCAGATAGTTGTAGGCCACGTGCAGCGCCACCGACGCCGCGAGCCAGCCCCGGCTGGGTGCGGCGGGAATCGCCGCGACGAACGTCAGCGGCAGGACGCACACCATGCCGCCGAGATTCACGATGGTGATCGAGGCGGTCTTGTCCGGGATCCAGTGCGCGATCGCATTCCAGCTCGCGTGCAGCGCGGCGGCCAGGAGTGTGGCGACCAGTACCGACACCGGCACACCGGCGGAGGATCGATCCGAGATCGCCGCGGCGGCAAGGATATTCATAGCACGAAGGGCTCTCTGTCAGGCCCGGAAATCCGGGCAGGCCGATAGAGTCCTCCAGGCTTTTATCCCCTCAGATGCCGGAGCCTCGCAGGTGCGAATGCCCTCGTGGCGCAGCTCGGTCCGGTCCACACAGCCCTGATTGTGTTGTCGTTCAGGCGGTCTGGGCGCGGAACCCTATGCGCAATCTGGCCAGACCATAACGCCGCATACCGCCACCGCGCCAGGGTGAGTCCGATCACCCGGGCGGGCAGGCGCGGTCAGATCATCTCCCTGTCGGTGAGCCAGCGCATGATCGGCCAGCCGCAGAAGACCGGCAACCAGCAGGTCAGTACGCGATACAGCAGAACCGCCGGCACCCCGATCCCCGCGGAGACGCCGAACGCGGCCAGACCACCGATCAGCGCGGCCTCGACCGCACCCACACCGCCCGGGGTCGGTGCGGCCGAGGCCAGCGTTCCGCCGATCATCGTCACCACCGTGACGGTCACGAATGTGGTGTGCCCGCCGAACGCCTCGATCGCGGTCCACAGCGCGGCCGCCGCACCGAGCGTGGTCGACGCGCAACCCAGCACGATCATCGCCAGGCGTTTGGGTTCGTGTGCGAGCGTACGCAATTCGCTGACCACCTCGGCCAGTTGCGGACGGACCTCGGTGCGCAGCCAGCGCCGCACCTTGGGCACGAACATGGTCACGCCCAGTGCGCCCAGCAGCGCGCCGGCGGCGAAGTACAGCACCGTCGCGCTCGGCACGAAATGCGACAGATTCGCCGACACCCCCGCCGCCACACTGAAGACGATCAGCAGCACGACGTGCGTGATCACCTGCACCGCCTGCTGCAACGCCACCGCGGCGGTCGCCTTCACCGCGCCCAGCCCGCTGCGCTGCAGAAATCGCACGCTCAGCGCCAGACCACCCACGCCCGCCGGGGTGGTGGTGGCGGCGAAGGTGTTCGCGACCTGCATCAGCAGGAGATTTCGCGGATTCACCGATCCGCCCGCGCATCCCCACAGCGCCATCGCCGCGCCGACGTACGTCATCGCCGAGACGAACAGGCCCAGCAGTGCCCACCACCAGTTGGCGGTGCGCAGTTCGGTGAAGAAGGTCGGCACCTGGCTGATGTACGGGTAGGCCACGTACACCAGGCCGATCAGCAGGACCAGCTGAATGAACTGGTTGCGGGAGAACCGGGTGATGTGCGCGGCCTCGATCCGGTCCTCGTCGGTCTGATGCAGGACCTGTTCGCGGACGTCCTTCATCACCCCGCCCGCATCGTGTACCGAGGCCCGCACCAGCCGGGGCAGCGCCGCCTTGGTCAGCCGCCGCGAGGCATCGATCACCGCCTGCTCACCCAGCACCTCGATCGCGGTGCGCACCGCCGATTCCGCACCGAACAGTGATCCGGTGGTCAGCAGCAGCTGGGCCGCATCGGACTGGAAGCGGGTGTCGTAGGCGCCGAATTCCGCGGCCGAGAATCCGCCGAACAGCACCCGCCCATCGGCGATGCGGATCTCCTCGGCCCGCAGGTCGCCGTGCGAGATCTGGGCGCGGTGCATGTTCTGCAACGCCTGCCACACCTGCTTGTGCACCTCCTCGCCCGCGGCGACGGACAGGATCTCCCCGCGCGGGATGGTGTGCGCGTACAGCGTCCAGCCGCGCTCCAGGGCCGCGACGGTGAGCGGTTTGTTGCTGGCCAGCCCCAGATCCCCGATCGCGATGCCCAGCAGCGCGCGATGTTCCACACTGCGGCGCATCGACGCGAACACGGGCGTGCGCTCACTGCTGCGGAAGGCGACGAACCGCCGCAGCTGCCGCAACATGCCCCGGCTGCGCTGATTCTGGCCGTACATCTCGATGGTGAGCCGGTGATTCGGGCCGGTATCGGCGGACAGCAGCAGCGGACCGGGTCCGCCGGGGCGCACCACCCGGATCGCGGTGACGGTGTATCCGCGCCGGGCCAGCACCCGCACCGCGCCGTCCAGCGGTACCTCCAGCGCGGGCGTGCCCACCACCAATGTGATCACCGCGCCGACGAACCAGCCGACGGCCAGGCCGAACATCGCTCGCGAGGGCACCGTCAGGCTGACGAACAGGTGCAGCGGGACGAAGGCCAGCAGCGCGGCCCACCACCAGCGCCGCCAGGACGCGGGCAGCCACGGACTGGCCACCGTGAGCACCGCGGCCAGCATCGCGATCCAGCGCGGGTCGTCCAGGAACTGGGACAGGAACGTGTTGAGCTGCTGGGGTTCGGCCAGGTGCCAGCGCGGTGCGGAGATTCCGGTATCGGTGATCGACAGCGCCAGCACCGCGATCAGTCCGGCGGTCAGGTATCCGCCGAGCAGTTTCCACTGCCAGCGGAACAGCAGCCGCACCAGGATCGCGAACGGCAGGGCGAAGATGGCGATGCCGTACAGCAGGTACACGATATTGGACTGTTCCGGGGTCAGGACGCCCAGAATGTCCGAGATCGAGCGTTCCAGCGCCTCCCAGCGCGGCCGGGTGATCAGCGAGCCGGCGATGACCAGCGCCACCAGCGCAGCGGATGCGATCACCCGGAGGATGTCGCTGGTGCGCCGGTTGTGTGGTTGCAGGAGGCTGCCGGAGACCGGTATCTCCCGCCCGTCGACTCGCATGTCGTTTTCGGAACTTTCGGATCGAGGGAGAGCTGCGTCGGTCCTCTCGGTCGACTAGCTGTGAGTATGCAGGACGCCCCGTGACGCATCAGGGGCAACACGCCGTCACCCCGGTGGTGCCGGTCGGCTTTCGGGCGGTCGCGCCGCGGTCTCGCGCTCGGCGGATTCGGGCTCGGCCGGGGCGGTTTGCGGACTCTGCGGTTCCGGCGGCGCGAGCACGCCGAACACCAGGCCGGTCATCGAGCCCGCGTCGAGTTCGGCGATGGCGGCGGCGACCTTCTGGGTCGGCACCCGGTGCGGGAAGGAGTCGGGCGCGATGCCGTTCACCCGGACGCCGAATTCGGCGAATTCATTGGCCTGGTGGCGGGTGAGGTGATCGAGCGCGGCCTTGGTCGCGGAGTAGATGGCCTGCCCGCCGGGGTACACCTCCGATCCGGACAGGCTCGACACGTTGACGATATTGCGATTGCGTCCCCGGTTCCGCAGATCCGCGCCAACCCAGCAGCGTTGCGCCAGGCGCGTCGAAAGCCGCAGTGGCACACCGACATTCATCGCGAACTGCGGTTCGAACTCGTTCAGGGCGGTATCGCCGTCCACCATGCCGTTGGGTTGCAGTTCGATGCGGGCGGCATTGTTCACCAGCAGATCCACGCCGCCGAACTTGGCCAGCGCCAGATCCACCACCCGCTCCACCTCCCCCTCGCGGGCCAGGTCGGCGCGGATCACGAAGACCTGGGACGCGTTCTCGGGCAACTCCGCCCGGGGCGCGAGCGGATCGATGAACCACTCCTCCTGGGAGGGCACCGCGGGCACCCGGTCGCGGCAGACCGCGACGATGTCGTAGTTCTGGTAGTACGCGCCGCAGAACACGCTGCCCAGCAGCCCGCCCGCCCCGGTCACCAAGGCGACCCGGCGCTGATCACCATTCGGCAATTCCGAAACCTCCCCAGCGGCGCACCGCCTGTTCGCGTGGCTGGTGCAGCCACATCACCACACTGTTGCGGGCGGCGGTGTTGCCGCCGGCGAAGGCATGCCACGACCGCGGCGTGCATTCGAACACGATCATCGAATTGTTCAGCGGCGGAACGTAAACCGCGGGCTGCGGATTGACCGCGCCGATCGCGGAGTACAGCCCGGTCTCCCCGCCGTGGCCCGGCTGCCAGTCGGGATTGCCGAGATAGAACAGCACCGCGACCGCACGGACCAACTCACGCGCCTCGGCCCCCGGAGTGCGCGCGCCGGTCTTGAGGTCGATGCCCGGGTCCGGCAGGCCCACCTCGTGCTCACCGGGTGGCCTGGCCCGGAACCAGGCGGGGGCCAGATCGCTGTGCGGCCAGCCACGCGGACTGCCCGGAGGATGGTGGTGAACCGAACCCTCGACATCGCCTGTGACACCGGACGCACCGGCCACTCCGGCGATCAGGTCGTGCCAGGCCCGCGAGAGGAAGATTTCCAACGGCCCGTCGCGCAGCTCGGCCAGGCTCACACCCGACGCCCCGTAATTCTGCGCCACCTTCGCGAACAGTTCGGGTCGGTCGGTCCGGAGCCGTTCGTATTCGGCGGCCACCCGGGTGTAGAACGCGGAGGTGAACACCTCACGCACGTAGATGTGCGAGAAGGGACGGGTACGGCGGACCCAGCGACGATGCGCCAGCAGGCCGGTGAACCATGCCGGCAGCGGCGTTTCGGTTTCCATTCGTCTCCCTCCCGGACCAACGAGCCGATCTTATGGGGTACCGGCGGTCGACACAGGGCGGACCCTCGCCGATTCCGGCCTTTCGCCCCGAGTCGTGCGTCCTGGCGTGCAACGATCACTCGGTGATCCGAGATGTCCGTATCTGTTTCGTCGGCGATTCACTGGTGGCCGGAATGGGGGACGGCCGGTGCCTGGGTTGGACTGGGCGCCTGGCGATGCGCGCCATGGGCGCCGGGCAGCCGCTCACCTACTACAACCTCGGGGTGCGCGGGCAGACGTCGGCGGATGTCGCGGCCCGCTGGGAGGCCGAGTGCGAACCGCGCCTGAGCGCGGAAACCGATGCGCGCGTGGTGTTTTCCTTCGGCGTGAACGATACGCTGCTGGAGAACGGGCGGGTGCGGGTGCCTCCGGCGGATTCGGCGGCGAATCTCACCTCGATCCTGCGGCGCGCGGCCGAACGCGGGTGGACCACGCTGGTCGTCGCGCCGCCGCCCAATGCCGATGACGAACACAACAGGCGCATCGGCGAATTGGATTCGCTCTACGCCGAAGTCTGTGCCGCACAGGACGTTCCGTATGTCCGGGTGCACCAGCCGCTGCTGCGCAACCAGACCTGGATGCGTGCGATCCACGCCGCCGACGGCTACCACCCGGGGGCGGAGGGTTACGAGGAGTTCGCGGCCCTGATGGTCCCGTACTGGCTGCTGTGGCTGGCCGAACCCGGCTCGACGCTGCCCGTCGTGCGCTGAGCGGTCCGCAGCGGTCGGATCGGAATTATTCCGGCTGGTAGCAGGGTTTATGTTGATGATCGGACCGCAATCCGATCGGCAGCGGGATTTGCTCATCCAGCCGGAGGTAGATCATGTCGCTCACATTGACTCCGAACCACCCCGCGGCGGTCCATCTGCGGCGGCTGTTCCTGGCCGTGATCACCGGAAGTTTCGTCTTCCTGCTGGCGTGGATCATCTATCTGGCCAGCAGTCTGCCCGAACATCGCGAGGTCGCGCACTGGGATATCGCCTGGGTCGGATTCGATTGCTTCCTGGTCGCCGCCATCGGGATGACCGCGCTGTGGGCCTGGCTGCGGCGGCCGATCCTGATTCCGTGGGCGATCATCACCGCGACCCTGCTGTGCTGCGATGCCTGGTTCGACATCGTCCTGGACTGGAACACCCCCGACCTGCCGATATCCCTGGTGACCGCCGGGGTGGGCGAACTACCGCTGGCCGCGCTGCTGTTCTACGCCGCCGGGCGGCTGATCCGGCTGTCCATGGCGGCCGCCTGGACGCGCAGCGGCCAAGGTTCGCCGCCGCCGCGGATATGGCGGGTGCGGATGTCCGTCCTCGAACCTCCCGGCGGACCGCACGATGAGCATCCCGCCGAGCATTAACATGGCGAGCCGGAGCATCGGCGGGGCGAGTGAGCTGGAGGAATCGGCGTGACCAGTGCGAGCGAGTGGGAAGTGGACGACACCGAACTGCGGGCGCGACGGGCGAAATCCTTCGGTCCCGAGGCCGCCGCCTACGAGGAGCACCGGCCGGACTATCCGCTCGCGGGCATCCGGTGGGCGCTGGAACCGCTCGGCGGGCCGAGTCCCGAAGTGCTCGACCTGGCCGCCGGAACCGGCAAACTCACCACGGGCTTGCGCACGGTCGGCGCGCGGGTCACCGCGGTGGAACCGGACGAGGCGATGCGAGCGGAATTCCGGCGCCGCCACCCGCAGCTGACGGCACTGGACGGGACCGCGGAAAGCATTCCGCTGCAGGACGATTCGGTGGACGCCGTACTCGTCGGACAGGCTCTGCACTGGTTCGATCGGCAACGCGCGTTTCCCGAGATCGCCCGGGTGCTGCGCCCCGGCGGGGTGTTCGCCGCGTTCTGGAATATGCACGATGCCGAGGTGGAGTGGGTGGCCGAACTGGACCGGTTGTCGCGATCGCAGGTCTCCTTCCGGACCCGCACCTCCGAGGGCACGGTGTCCGATCCGCTGTTCGAGGAGTTCGAGCAGGCCGAGTTCCCGCACGTGCAGCGCCGCACCGCCGAAAGTCTCGCCGCGACGATCGGCACCCATTCGCACACGCTGGTGATCTCACCGGACGAGCGGGCCGCACTGCTCGATCGGATCACCGGCTACCTGCGCGGCGTTCCGGAGATCGGCGACGGCGAATTCGACCTGCCGATCAAGACGCTGGTGATTCGTTCCGTCCTGCGTTGAGGCTCAGCGGCTTTCGAGTACGGCCATGGCAGCGTTGTGGCCGCCGATGCCGCTCACCCCGCCGCCGCGGACCGTGCCCGCGCCACACCGGAACACATTGCGATGCTCGGTTCGCACGCCCCACCGCGCGGCCGGTTCCGGATCGTCGTCGGTGCGATACGGGAAACTCAGATCGCCGTGGAAGATATGCCCGCCCGGCAGTCCGATCTCGCGTTCGAGGTCCAGCGGGCTCCGGACCTCCAGACAGGGACGGCCCGCGGCGTCGGTGGCCAGCACGTCCCGAATCGGTTCGGCCAGAACCGCATCCAGCCGGGCGAGCGTCGCGTCGAGCACTTCCCGGGTGACGCGATCATGATCGTGTTCGAAAAGCCTTGCCGGAGTGTGTAATCCGAACAACGTCAAGGTGTGCATCCCGCGCGCGGCCGGTTCCGGCCCCAGGATCGACGGATCGGTGAGCGTGTGACAGTAGATCTCCGAGGGCGGGTGCGGCGGTGGTATCCCGGCCTCGGCGGCGCGATAGGCGCTCTCCAGCTCCGAATACGCCTCGGCGATATGAAATGTCCCGGCGAACGCCTGCCTCGGATCGATGTCTCCGCGCAGCCGGGGCAGGCGGTTCAGCAGCATATTCACCTTGAGCTGCGCGCCTTCCGGCTTCGGCGGCGCGGAATCGCCCAGCAGCCGGGCGGATTCGTATGGCGCGGCGTTCACCAGCAGGTAGCGCGCTGCGACCGTGCCACCCGAATAACGGATTTCCGCTGTGCGGCCGTCGGTTTCGACGGCGTGCACCGGGCTGTCCACCATGATCCGCGCGCCCGCGGCCCGCGCGGCCGCGGCGAGTGCGTCGGTCAGCGCGCCCATCCCGCCGATCGGAACGTCCCAGTCCCCGGTTCCGCCGCCGATCACGTGATAGAGAAAACAGCGGTTCTGGCGCAGCGCCGGATCGTGGGCGTGGGTGAAGGTGCCGATCAGCGCGTCGGTCAGCACGACCCCGCGCACCGTGTCATCGGTGAACGCGGTTTCGATCGTCTCGCCGAGCGGCCGTTCGAAGATCGCCTCCCAGGTCGCGGAGTCGTCGACGACCCGCTGCAATTCGCTCCGGGTCGGCAGCGGTTCGGTGAGCGTGGGGAACACGCGCCGCGCCAATCGGCCGGTCGTCCCGTAGAACCGCTGCCACGCCCGGAAATCGGCGTCGGAACCGGTGAGCCGGGCGAAACTCTCGCGCGTGCGGGACGAATCTCCCGTATCCACGAGCAGACCGGCGTCCGCGACCGGCGTGTAGGAGGAGATGCGCCGACGACGGGTGGCGAACCGCAGGCCCAGCTCCTCGACGATCCGCCGGGGCAGCAGGCTCACCAGATACGAATAGCGGGACAGCCGCGCGTCGAATCCCGGGAAGACCCGTTCGGACACGGCCGCGCCGCAGGTGTGCGGCCCGCGCTCGAGCAGCAGCACCGAACGCCCGGCCCGCGCCAGATACGCCGCCGCCACCAGCCCGTTGTGGCCGCCGCCGACGATCACCACGTCGTACGAGGTTCGCATCTGCCCTGGATATCACGAATCCGGCCGGAATCACCCCGGCTCGGGCGAGTCGGCGGCGGGCAACCGGGTCGCGAGCAGGTACCAGTGCCGGGTGCGCTCCTCCGGATCGGGTTCGCGCTGCATCCGCGCGACGACCGTGAAGCCGCGCGGGCACAGCAGTTCCGCCATCCCGTGCAGGGACCAGCGGTAGGAGGTGGTCACCCGGTGGTCGTGCGGCTGGACGGCGACCGACTCGTCGGCCGCGGCCTGGAATGCCATCAGCAGGTGCCCGCCCGGTCGCAGTACCCGCGCGAATTCGGCCAGCACGCCGGGTACCCGCTCCGGCGGCAGGTGGATGATGCTGTACCAGCTCACCACCCCGCTCATCGCGGCGTCGCCGAACGGGAGCCGTTCCATCGTGCCGATCCGGTAGTTCAGATCCGGACGATCGGCCTGGGCCAGCCGGATCATCTCCGGGGACAGGTCGACACCGGACACGTCCAGTCCGAGCGCGTCCAGATGCGTGGTGATCCGTCCGGGACCGCAGCCGACGTCGATCACGGGGCCGGGTCCGGCGGCCCGGACCAGATCGGCGAAGGCGCCCAGCATCGCGCGATCGAACGGCTGCGCGGCGAGCGCGTCGGCGAACAGGTCGGCGTACAGCTGCGCCACCTCGTCGTAGGCGCTCCTGGTGGTGGGGATATCGGGATGTTCGATGAGGTTCGGCTCGCTCACATGCGCAGCCTAGTGATCGGCACCGACACGCTCGCCGGTTCGGTGATCCTCGATCGGGGGCGAAACCGGCTGATCCACAACGGGTCTCGAGCCCTCGAACACGGGAAATGATCTTGCTTGACTTCCGGCCCGGGCGGCCTCAGTATGGCAAGGTCAGCACCTCGTAGGGTGCGGCTCCTGCATGAATAATGGCTACTGATCCCGGCCGCCGCGCACGCGCCGAGATCGACCGGGTCACCCGCGGCACGTGCGGCCCTCGGTTGGCCGTCCATACCCGGAACATCTCGTGCACTGCCGAAACCCTGTCGAGCGGGTGGCCCCTTCGTATTTCGCGGTGGTACACCTCTGTGCTCACACGACCGGCGACGGCCTGCGTCCCGGCGATCGTAGTTCGGCAGTGAGGAGGTGAGGGACGAAATATGACATCAGTCGACAGTCCGTATCCGCATCAGTGTCCGGCTCGACAATGTAGGTTCCCTCGACCTGCCGCGGCCCGCATCCCTTGCGGCGGCTGACCTTCCGTGTAGTGGTCCGCCAAGACCCCGCATTCGGCTCACCGGCGCCCGCGGGCGCCGGGTGAGTCCTCCTCGCAAACCACATCATCGACCGGCGACCACGCCGCAGGAGACCTGAGCATCATGACGCAGCCCGTTATCGAAACCTTCCACCGCAACGACGCCCGAATGCTCGACACCGCCGAGGGTGTGCTGGTGGCCTTGCGCCGCTACAGTCCCGCCGAGGCGTTCGCCGAAATCCTCGACACCGCCCGCCGCCACCGCGTGCCCGCGCTGGGGCTGGCCCGCGCCCTGGTCGAACTAGCCGGGGCGGAACCGCCGGTCGACACCTCCGACGTTTCCGCCGCCGCGGCCCGCACCGCCTGGGGGCACCTGCTGGCTCGCCCGACCGCCGACGTGCCCACCCCCGCCTGACCCGGATCCGGTCCGGTTGATCTCGAGGCTGAACCGCTTGTCCGGCTCGGTGATTCGGTAGTTCCGAGCGTGGTCCGCGGGCCCGCCGCGGCCGAGGGCGCGGCGGCGCATGCGATCCTCGGGCAGAATTTTCCGCATGGAGACGCTCGGATCGCGCACCGTGTACACCAATCCGTGGCTCGAGGTCCGGGAGGACGACATCCGTCGCTCCGACGGATCCACCGGCATCTACGGCGTGGTCACCCGGCCGGATTTCGCCATGATCGTGCCCTGCGAGCAGGACAGCCTGCTCCTGGTCGAACAGTTCAGATATCCGCTCGGACAACGCTGCTGGGAGTTCCCGGCGGGCACCCTCCCCGACCGCGCGCCGGCCGATCCGGTCGATCTGGCCCACCGCGAACTCCGCGAGGAGACCGGCCTGCGCGCCGCCCGGATGACCTACCTCGGCCTTCTCGACACCGCGCCCGGCACGCTGAGCCAACGCGGCCGCATCTACCTCGCCACCGAGCTCACCCCGGGCGAACCCGAACGCGAACCCGAGGAACAGGACATGCGAACATCCTGGTTCACCCGCGAAACCATCGAGCGCATGATCCGCGACGGTGAGATCACCGACGCCCAAACCCTCGCCGCCTACACATTTCTGCTGCTGCACGAGCGAATCGGGCCGAGCGTGCCGTGAGTTTCGCTCGACGTCGCCGCCCACGCCCACCTCGGCCGGCCGAATTGCCGCGTCCCGGGCGGATTCAGCACCCACGAGAAAGGAGTATTCGTGTCCGCCTACGTGATTTCCGAGGTCGAGATCCTGGATGAGGAGGTTGCCGCACGCTACCGGGAGATCGCGGCCGAGTCGATCGCCGCGTACGGCGGCAGGTACCTGGCCAGGGGAGCCGAACCTGATGTGCCCGAGGGGAATCGGCCCGCGGCGATGCGAGTCGTGATCGTGGAATTCCCGTCGATGCGGCACTTGACCGACTGGTACGACTCGGCCGAATACGCGCCGGGACGGGCTCTGGCCGGTACGGCGCTGCGGCGTCGGCTGCTCTTCGTACCCGGCGTGCCGGTGCGGCAATAATACTGTGGCACAGTGCGTTCGGCGCAGGGCCCGTCAGTAGTCGGCCGGGTGCAGGTAAGCCGGGACGCCGTGCGGTGCGGCGCGGGCGAGGATGGTTTCGGGACCGTCGCCGATGCGAGCGGTGAGGCGAAAGCCGTGGCGGTCGTCGGAATTGTTCTGTCCCTCGAACGCGATATACGCGAATCCGGCCTCCGGTGTGCTCGCCGCGGCGAGGCGGTCCAGCTCGGTGGCGACCGCGCGCCACTCGGCCGGATCGACGTACTGGCGCATCACCGAATGCCACACCACGGTCAGCGTGCCGGGGACCAGGTTCACCGGTGCGAGGAAATCCCTTGCGCCCGAGTCGATCACCTCGGCGGGGACCTGTTCGGCGATCCGCAGCGCGCCCATGAGTCGTTCCGCTCGCCCGGATTGGTCCGGCCAGAGATACGACCGCAGCGTCACGGCGCCGCGCTGGGTGAGCGGGTCCAGCGGGGCCGGGTCGCACCCGCGCCGTTCGATGACGTCCAGTGTCGGATGACGGCGCACGGCCGCGGTCAGCCACTCGGGAATCGGTCCCCGCCAGGCGTCGCCGAGGTCGACCGGCGAGTCCGGCGGGCCCCAAACGAGATCGCCGGCGCGCCAACGGAAATGGTCGGCGCGCAGATTGAGCCCGGCACTGCTGCCCAACTCGAGCAGCCGCACCGGCAGCGGTGTCGCATCGACCGCTGCCAGCAGTCCGGCGATCAGCGGCACCGCCCGCCCGGCCTCATTGGTCTGCGGTGCCCGCGGCGGGGTGTCCAACCAGGTCGCGATCCACGGGATCTGCTCGGCGACGACGGCGCGGAACGCGGGCCAGGTATCGGCGTCCGGCGGCACCGCCCGCGAGGTGGCGCTCGAGTAGTACCGGGCCAACTCGGGCGCCGCCCCGGACAGCACCAGCGCGTGTACCGCCGCCAGAAAGCGCAGCGGCACAACCGAATCGCGCGGCGAGTCCTCGAATCCGGCCAGCGCCTTCGCGCACGGGCCGCCCTCGCCGATGTCCTGTGCGATGCCGGTCGCGAGCACGGCGTACAGCGGCGAATCGAGCTTGACGAAGACCTTCGTCTGGAACTCGAACTGGGAGATGAGCGTCACGGATCCACTGTGAATCACTGGTCGAGATGAATCAATATTGATTATCGTCAACGCATGGAGTGGATCGACGCGCGATCGGCGGCGGATCGGCTCGGCGTGAAGCCTGCGACGCTGTACGCCTACGTCAGCCGGGGCGTGCTGCGTCGGCGCTACGATCCGGACCGTCGGCGCAGCATGTTCGATTTGGCCGGGGTGGAGGAGCTGGCCCGGCCCGGCCGGCCTCGCCGCAAACCGGCACCGACCGAGATCGCCATCGAATCGCGGATCACCACGCTCGGCCGGGACCGCCCGTACTACCGCGGCCGCGACGCACTCGAACTGGCCGCCGAGCATCGGTTCGAGGAGGTCGCCGAATGGCTGTGGCGCGGTGAACTCGCTTCGGCCGGGCCGTGGCGGTGTCCGCCGGAAGCGGTCGCGGCCGCCCGCGCGGTACAGGCCGGACTGCCCGCCGGACTACTTCCGCTGGACCGTTTGCAAGTGGCGGTCACCGCGCTCGCGATCAGCGATCCGGGGCGTTTTCGGCGTGATCCGGCCGCGGTCGCGGCCATCGGCCGCACCCTGATCGCGGGAATGGTCGAGGCCCTGCCCGCGTTGAGCGAGCCTGTCGGGCAATCGGTCTCGGCGTTGCTCTGGTCGCGGCTGACTTCCCGGCCGCCATCCGGAGCGGCCGAGTTGCGGCTGATCGATACCGCGCTGATCCTGCTCGCCGATCACGAACTGGCCGCCTCGACCTTCGCCGCCCGCGTGGCCGCCTCGGTCCGAGCGGACCCCTACGCCGTGGTGGGCTGCGGCCTGGGCGTACTCGGCGGTCCGATGCACGGCGGCAGCTCGCCGGCGGTGGAACGCATGCTCACCGAGATCTCCGAACCCGCCCGGGTCCCGCGCGTCATCGGTGACCGCCTGCGCCGCGGCGAACGCATTCCCGGTTTCGGTCACGCCGTCTACAAGAACGGCGACGCCCGCGGCACTCACCTGTGGAACATGGTGTATCCCATGGCTTCCGGCCACCCTGTCATCGCGACCGCCGAGGCCGTCCGCACCGAACTACGCACCCGGCGACTCCCGGAATTCAACTGCGACTTCCCGCTCGCGGTCCTCGGCATCGTCTTCGAGATGATCCCCGGCGCGGGCGAAACCGTTTTCGCTGTCGGCCGTACCGCTGGATGGCTGGCGCACGCGCTGGAGGAATACGCCTCGGGCGTCCTCATCCGGCCCCGGGCCATTACTCCATCGACGCGTTGAAGTGGTTGGTGGGCAAGAGATTCGAATCTACGACAGGTGTCGACGGTACGGGCGTAGCACGCGACTCCGCACCGGCCCGGTCCGCATCGCCGATGGGGCGCCGGGAAAAGTGCGCACCGAAGTCATTGTGGTGCAGACGAATTCGGCTTTCGCTGCGGCGCGCAGTACGGTGTCGCTCGTGTGGTGGGTGCCCGCCGGTGGGGGGCCGTGGGGATCCCAGAAGTCCGCGTCCATTTTCCCTGCATCGCTGATCGGATCGGTACCACCCAACCTGCCGCGTGGATGAATTCGGCAAACAACTTTGCGGAATCCGCAAATTATCTGCCCCATCGGGGCATGAGCACGCTGTCCCGGGTCGAATCCGGCCAGCGCGAACCGGGTCTGGAACTGCTGGTTCCGCTGGCCCGCGCCTATCGAGTCCCACCCGACGAACTCGTCGGCGCACCCGCCAGTGGCGACCCGCGGGTGTTTCCGCGCCCGTTCACGCGCGACGCATGGCCGTCATCCCCCTCACGCGTCGACCCGGTGGGCTGCAAGCCGTCGAACAGTCCTGGCCGCCCGAACGTCACGACCGCGAACCCGGCCCGTGCTCGCACGAGGGCTACCACTGGCTGTACGTCCTGGGCGGTCGCCTCCGCGTCATCCTCGGCGATCAGGATCTGGTCCAGTCCACCGGCGAGGTCGCCGAATTCGACACCCACCTGCCGCACTGGTTCGGCAATGCCGAACCACGCCCGGTCGAATTCCTGAGCCTCCCCGGGCCGCAAGGTGAGCGCTTCCGCATCCGGGCGCGCTACCGCCCCAACCGACGGGATCAGCCGAAGAAGTCCGTCAGCCGATCGACCAACAGTTCGGGCTGCTCCTCCGGAATGAAATGCCCACAGTCCGGGATCATTTCGAGCCGCATATCATCGGCCCGTCCTCGGTAGCTGTCCGGAATCCCTTCCGAGAGAGGGTCGTTCGCCCCGTTGAGGTGCAGCGTTGGAACTCGCAACCGGAGCCGGTGGCAGTTGCGCACGAAGTACGGGACCTCGTGCGCCATGACGTTGCGATTGAATTCGGCCGTGGCCCGGTACGCGGCCGGGGTCCGCATGCGCTGCTGATATGCCGCGATCTCCGCATGGGAGAAACGACCTCGGAATCGCCACGCACGCAGACTCCGGACGCTGAGCCAGTTCTGCAGTCGAAGCGAATTGCCTTGCAGGGCAAGTAGGTACACATGCCACGGGCGCAGGAAGACACCCGTTCCGAAACCGTCCGCCGTCCACGGATGTACGCCTGCCATCGCGACGAATCGCTCGAAGCGATCCGGCCGGTCCAGGCAGGCTCGATAACCGATGGCCAGACCCCAATCCCGCCCGGCTATCCGTGCTCGCGGCAGTTCCAGGTGGTCCATCAGATCGATCAGGTCCTGCGCCAGCCGCTCGAAGGTGTAGCCCGAACTGCTCCCCTCCGACCAGCCGAGTCCGCGAATGTCCGGGCAGATCACCCGGTATCGCCGTGACAGCGGGCCGATCACGTGCCGCCATTCCCACCAGTGCTGCGGCCAGCCGTGTAGCAGGATCAGCGGCTCACCCGTCCCGGCCTCCGCGTAGTGGGTGCGCAGACCATCGATCCGGACGAAGCGATGCCGAACCTGGGCGTCGATGTCGGCTGAGAGCGCTTGTAGCGCAACGATTTCAGGATCTTCGAGTAGCGCCGTCACAGTATCTCCCCTTCGTCGGCCAACGCTACGACGATGCTAACATAAGTTTTAGAAGTAACTGCTGAATAATTTAGAACAGGGAGAACGGTGGCACGACGCTCCTACAACCAATATTGCGGGCTCTCGCGCAGCCTCGACCTCGTCGGCGAGCGCTGGACGCTGCTGATCGTGCGCGAGCTGATGTCCGGGCCGAAACGCTATTCCGACCTGGCCGACGCGCTGGACGGCATCGGCACCAGCCTGCTCGCGGCCCGCGTCAAACAGCTCGAACAGGACGGTTTGATCACCCGCAGGCAGCTGCCCCGCCCCGCCGCCTCGCAGGTCTACGACCTGACTCGGGCGGGCAGCGAACTCGCCGCCGCTCTCGTCCCGCTCGCCCTGTGGGGTTTGCGCCACGAATTCGACGAACCGCGACGTCCCGGGGAGAACTACCGCGCGGAATGGACCCTGGTCTTCCTCGCGACCCTGATCGATCCGGCCGCCACCACCGGTATCCGTGCGACGGTCCAGTTCCACCTCGACGGTTCCACCGCCGCGCTGAACATCGACGACGGCACGGTCCGCGTCGTACCGGGCGAAGCCGACCTCGCCGACGTCGTGGTGACCACCGACCTGCGTACTCTCGCGGCTCTCACTGCCGGGCCTGTCGCCCCCGGTCCGGCCGAGATCTCCGAGCGGATCCGGATCGAGGGCGACGCGGCATTGGCGCAGCGGTTGTGGGAACTGTTGTCCCACAATGGGTTCGGCGGCCTGCTCCGGTAGCGCTCGGATGTGGCCGGTGTCCGGAACCGCTCGGCCGCGTCAGCCGGAGAACCTGCTCGCGAGGTCTCGGAGCCTTTCCACGGCCTGGGCCACCTGGTCGCCGGTGATGTTCACGCCCGGCATCGGGCCGCGGCCGAGGCGCTCGACCTGGTCGGCGAACCGCAGGTACTCCGAGTGAGCAGGTTCTCGGCAGGCGAGGCCCAGGCGCCTACCCGCGAGCCATATCCACGAACCGGCTCAAATGCAACTGGTGCGCAACGGTAATCGTGGCCGTCGGTCCGTTACGGTGCTTGCCGAGAATCAGGTCCGCTTCGCCCCCGCGCGGATCATCGCGCTCGAACGCATCGGGCCGGTGCAACAGGATAACCATATCCGCATCCTGCTCGAGCGATCCCGACTCGCGCAGGTCGGAGACCATGGGGCGCTTATCCGTTCGCTGCTCGGGACCACGGTTCAGCTGGGAGATCGCGACCACCGGGACCTCGAGTTCCTTCGCGAGAAGTTTGAGGCTTCGGGAGAATTCGGAGACTTCCTGCTGGCGGGATTCGACCTTCTTACCCGAGGTCATCAGCTGGAGGTAGTCGACAACCACCAGGCGCAGATCGTGACGTTGCTTGAGCCGCCGGGCTTTTGCGCGGATTTCCATCATGGTCAAGTTCGGCGAATCGTCCACGAACAGCGGCGCCTCGCTGATCTCGCTCATCCGCCGGGCCAACTTCGTCCAGTCGTCGTCGCTCATCCGGCCCGAACGCATATCGCCGAGTTTGATCCTCGCCTCCGCCGACAACAGGCGCATGACGATCTCGGTCTTACTCATTTCCAGCGAGAAGATGACGCTCGCCAGCCCGTGCTTCACCGAAGCGCTCCGCATGAAATCCAAACCGAGCGTGGACTTTCCCACACCCGGGCGCGCCGCGACGATGATCATCTGGCCGGGGTGCAGGCCGTTGGTCACCTCGTCCAGCTCGGTGAAGCCGGTGGGGACGCCGAGGGAGATGCCGCCCCGGCTGGCGATGGAGTCGATCTCGTCCATCGTGGGTTGCAGGAGTTCTTCCAGGGGCAGGAAGTCCTCGCTGGAGCGGCGTTCGGTGACCTCGTAGATCTCGGCCTGGGCGCGGTCGACTACCTCGGCGACGTCCTGGCCGTCGGCGCCGGCGTAACCGAACTGGACGATGCGGGTGCCCGCCTCCACCAGCCGGCGCAGAATCGCCTTCTCCGCAACGATTTCCGCGTAGTAGGACGCGTTGGCCGCGGTGGGGACGGTCTGGGTGAGGGTGACCAGATACGGGGGGCCGCCGATGCGTTTGAGTTCACCGCGACGGTCCAGGGCGGCCGCCACGGTCACCGGGTCGGCCGGTTCCCCCCGGCCGTACAGATCCAGGATGGCGTCGTAGACGGCCTGATGGGCGGGACGGTAGAAATCGCCGGGACGGATGACCTCCACGACGTCGGCGATGGCGTCCTTGCTCAGCATCATGCCGCCGAGGACGGACTGCTCGGCCGCCATGTCGTTCGGTGGCTGCCGACCGAAATCCTCCCCCGGCGTCTCCGAGTACTCCGGGGTGCCGCGATCGTCGACGACTGCCACGAGACTCGACCGTCCTCTCTATCACGCCCGGCGATAACGCTTTCGATGACCTGTTCTACCCCCGGGCACCGACATTTTCCCGGCCCCCACCGCGGGCCGCGCCGTCCCGGAAGACACCGTCGCGACGAGGCGCGGAGGCCGCGGGGCGGCACGGAGCAAACCGATGGTGCATGCTGCGAGGCCGAGGAGTGCGTGCGGGCCCGGGTACCGGATCACGACATCGGATCGAACCTATGGGACCAGACTGGGGATACCAAACCAGGCTGTGCACGCAGTTGTGGACAAACTGGGGATAGTTCACCTGCTGTTGTGCACCCCATGTGGAGTACCTGGGGAAAACTGGCTTGCGCTCAACATAATCGCAAGGTGAATCAGCGTTTTCGCAGTTACGCACATGTGGATTAATAAAGCGGCGGCGTGTCGTTCGAGATGAACAGCCGGGCGTGTCAGGTTAACAGCACACTCGTCGGCTATGACGCAGATCACAATACGGTCGGTCGGTTCGGCTGGTTATCCCCACCTTGTCCCGAATACGCCGAGGTCGGGCGGAAGATCGATCCCGAAAGCCGGGCCGTTCTCGGGGCGCAAATACAGCTAACGGCTGGTTAATCATGATCCGGGCGCAGTGAAGCACGTTCGAAGACCGCCCTCGTACACCTGGTACGAAGGCGGCCTTCGAACGTTCATGCGCTCGTGCGCGAGATCACTCCGCGGCGTCGACCTGCAGGGTGAACTTGGCGGCCACATCCGGGTGCAGATGCACCACGACACCGTGCTTGCCGGTGCTCTTGATGTGCGCCTTGGGCAGCTCGATGCTGCGCTTGTCCAGCACCGGGCCACCGGCGGCCTTGATGGCGCCCGCGACGTCGGCGGTGGTGACCGAGCCGAACAGCTTGCCGGTGCCTGCGGTCTTCACCGACAGCGACACCGACTCCAGGCCCTCGATGGCCTGCTTGAGCTCGTTGGCGTGGTCCAGGTCGCGCACCTTGCGCGCGTCCTGCGCTCGCCGGATGCCCGCGACCTGCTTCTCCGCGCCGCGGGTGGCGACGATCGCCAGACCGCGCGGAAGCAGGAAGTTGCGGCCGTAACCGTCCTTGACCTCTACGGTGTCGCCGGGTGCGCCGAGGTTGTCCACATCAGCGGTCAGAATCAGCTTCATTGTGTTCCTCCCGTTCTCAGCGAGCCGTGGACACGTACGGCAGCAGCGCCACTTCGCGCGAGTTCTTCACCGCAATGGCGATATCGCGCTGGTGCTGCACGCAGTTGCCGGTGACGCGGCGCGCGCGGATCTTGCCGCGGTCGCTCACGTACTTGCGCAGCAGCGTCGTGTCCTTGTAGTCGATGGCCGCGAACTTCTTGCCGTCCTTGGCAGCAGCCTTGCTTTCCTTGCAGAAGGCGCAAGCCTTCTTCTTCAGCACCTTTTCGCGTGCCGGTGCTTTGGCCATGGTCTCGTTCTCCGTATTGCCTGGGAGTCACATCCGTGACCCCGTATGAAAGCCGTTCTAGAACGGCGGTTCGTCGTCCATTGCGCCGCCCCCGAAGGAGCCGGCTGCGGGAGCGCTGCCCCACGGGTCGTCGCCGCCGGCGGCCTGCCCGCCGCGACCGCCGCCACCGTTGGAGCCGCCGAAGCCCCCACCACCACCGGAATTGGCATTGGAGTAGCCACCGCCGCCACCGCCGCGCGTGGTCCGGTTGACCTTCGCGGTGGCGTAGCGCAGCGAGGGGCCGATCTCGTCGACCTCGAGTTCCACGACCGTGCGCTTCTCGCCCTCGCGGGTCTCGTAGGAACGCTGCTTCAGGCGACCGCTCACGATCACGCGCGAACCCCTGGTCAGCGACTCGGCCACGTTCTCGGCCGCCTCACGCCAGATGTTGCAGCGCAGGAACAGAGCCTCGCCGTCTTTCCATTCGTTCGCGTTTCGGTCGAACACGCGGGGGGTGGATGCGACGGTGAAATTCGCCACCGCGGCGCCCGCGGGCGTGAATCGAAGCTCGGGATCCGCCGTCAAATTGCCGATGACGGTGATGACCGTGTCGCCTGCCATGGTTCCTCCTGCTCTCCGGTGCGATCCGCGTATTCGCGTTGTTGTGCTAGAGCCTAGAGACAGGCACCGACGCAAACGAGTACGCGGGGGACAGGGGTCTCTACTTCTTGTCGGCGCGCAGCACCTTGGTGCGCAGGACCGACTCGTTGAGTCCCAGCTGGCGGTCGAGCTCGCTCACGGTGGCAGGCTCGGCGGTCAGATCGACGACCGCGTAGATGCCTTCGCTCTGCTTGGAGATTTCGTAGGCCAGCCGGCGGCGGCCCCAGATGTCGACCTTGTCGACCTTGCCGCCGTCGGATTTCACGACGTTCAGCATGGTGTCCAGGTTCGGACCGACGGTACGCTCATCCAGGCTCGGATCGAGGATGACCATCACTTCGTAATGACGCACGGGAACCCATCACCTCCTGTGGTCTTGGTGCGGCCACGGACGTTCCGTGGCAGGAGGGTCGTTGCGTCAGCAACCCGCCAAGGCTACATGAGCAGGTATTCGGTCGCGAAATCGATCTTCACGCTGAGCTGTCCGCGCGGAATTTGGGTACAGACACCTATCGTGGGTGTCATGTCGAATCGTCCGGAAACACGGGCGAACCTCCCGCGGCCGGGCCGGGCCGCCGCGGTGACGATGCTGTTGCTGTGCGCTGTGACGCTGCTGTTGGCCTATCTGAACAAGGCGCGATGCGCAGGGGCGCCCTTCGAATCGAACGGCCGCAGCGTGGCGTTCGATCACATCAAGGATGCGCGGGTCTGCTACTCCGATATCCAGTTCCTGTGGCTGGGCCGCGATATCAACGAGCACGTATTTCCGTATCTCACCGGCGGAATCACCACCCACGGCGCGCTGACCGGCGGCGCGGTGGAATATCCGGTGCTGAGCGGACTGCTGATGTGGCTCGGCGCGGTGGGTGCGCACACCGACGCGGCCTTCCTGCTGCACTCGGCGCTGCTGCTGGCCCCCTTCGCATTGGCGACGGCGTGGATGCTGGGGCGGATGTCGGGAAAGGCGGCGCTGCTGTGGGCGGCCGGGCCGCCGCTGGTGCTGTACGCGTTCCACAACTGGGAGCTGCCGGTGGTGTGCACGGCGGTCGGCGCGGTGTACGTGGTCACCGCGTTGACCAGGTATTCGGTGCGGACCCGGGGTGTTCTCGCCGCGATTCTGCTGGGCATCGGCTTCTGCCTGAAGTTGTATCCCGGAATCTTCGTGCTGCCGTTGATGCTGCACGTCCTGGTCGGTGGCAGTGACGGTCTGGACGCGCTGCGCCATCGCAGCGCGCGACCGGTCGATTCCGGGCCGGACGAGAACGAGGGCGTATTGGCCCGGCTGACGCGGCGGTACGACGTGCGCGGCGCGGGCGCGGTGGCCGCGGCGGCGATCGGGACGGTGGTACTGATCAATCTGCCGTTCGTCCTGGCCGGATACCAGGGCTGGCGGGCGTCGTTCACCTTCCAGCAGTTGCGGCAGGCCGACATCACCACCAATTCGATCTGGTTCTGGGGACTGCGGCCGCTGTTCGGCGATGCGCCCGGCGCCGAGCGGTCTTTCCAGGACGTCGTGTCCGCGGCCTCGCCGATTCTGGTGGTGTGTTCGTTCGCGGTGGCGCTGTGGCTGGGCTGGCGGCGTTACCAGGCCAGCGGGCTGTTCCCGTGGGTCGGCGTGAGCGCCGCGATGCTGTGTGGATTCCTGCTGCTGCACAAGGTGCATTCGCCGCAGTACACGCTGTGGCTGATCCCGTTCCTGGTGCTGCTGGAGATCCCGTGGTCGGTGGTGATCGCGTATCTGCTGGCCGACGCGTCGCTCGGGATCGGGATCTTCCGCTACTTCTATGTGCTGAGCACGGGTTCCACCGCCGAGATGGAGAAGCATTTCGTGCTGTTCGGCGTGTGGGGCCGGGCCATGCTGCTGGTGTACCTGCTCTTCGCCTTCGTCTACGCACCGCTGCGCGGGCGTCGCGCGTCCGATTCCGCCGAGCCGCGTCCCAGCGACGAGCTGGTTCCGGTGTCGCCCTGAAAAGTTCGGGCGCGCAACGGTTCCGGCGCGGGCGTCAGCGAACCGATGGTGCGGCGGCATACGCCGCGTGCGGCCGCAGGAAGGCGGGCAACCACGGAAGCAGCGGATCCGGTGCGCGGTCCAGGATTCCGCCGACCGGGTCATCGACCCCCTCGAGCCGCACCAGATCCTCGGCCGGGCGGTAGATCTGCCGAACGATCAGGGCGCACAACGCGATCACGGCGAGATCGCGCAGGAAGACCGTCCCGGTGAACCACTGCTCGGGTACGCCCTTGCGGTCCGTGCCCAGGTAGTAGTACATCCGGGGGAACCACACCAGCGCGTCGATCGTCATCCAGGTCAACAGGATTCGCCGATTCGGCAGTGCCAGCACCGCGAGCGGGACGAGCCACAGCGAATACTGCGGACTCCACACCTTGTTGGTGAGCAGGAACGCCGCGACCACCAGGAAGGCCAGCTGTGCCAGCCGGGGCCGGCGCGGCGCGGTGCAGGTGATGTAAGCGATTGCGGCACAGGCCAGTACGAACAGCAGCAGCGAGACCGTGTTCAGCGCCGAGGGCGTCTGCTCGGGGGCCAGCGTGCCGTCGAATCCCGTCCAGCCGGTGAACGAGGTGATCACGTTGTAGATCGAATCCGGATCGGCCTGCCGCTGGGTGTTGAGCCGGAAGAACTCCCACCAGCCGTTCGTGAACGGCACGGCGATGGGCAGATTCACCACGATCCAGCTGAGCGCGGCGGAGCCGACGGTGACACCCGCGGCGCGCAGCGGACTGATCCGGGCGCCCGCGAGGTATTCGGCCAACGCGTCGCGGAGGCCGGAATTCCTGCGGCGCAGCAACTCTCGTATGCCCGGGATGCGCTGGCGATCGGCGGTGCGCAGGCACAGCACCACGATCGGGCCGAGCAGCAGCAGCGGATACAGTTTCGCCGCACCGCCCAGGCCGAGCAGCACGCCCGCGAGGACCGGCCGGCGCCGCGCCCAGGCGAGCATTCCGGTGGCGGCGAATGCCGTTGCCAGCGCGTCGAAATTGGTGAACGCGTGCACCAGCACCAGCGGCGAGAGCGCCACCAGTGCGGCATCCCATACCCGCCGCCCGGCCAGTTGCGCCGACGCCCAGACCGTCACCAGCCAGGCCATCGCCAGACCGATCACAGCGACGTCGAAGTACACCACCACCGGCAGCGCACCGGGCAGCGGCAGCGAATCCCACACATTGGCCAGCTCCATCGAAATGTACTGGTAGAGACCGGAAAGCACGGGATATTCCATGTACCGGGTGTGCGGTTTGCCGTCCGAGCCGAATTCGGTCCAGCTCTTCTTGTACGGGAACGCGCCCTCGTCCAGGCGTTCGGCACCGTACAGCGGCACGGTGTCGGAGTAGCACATCGCCACGTACTGACGGCCGTTGTTCCAGTCCAGGGTCAGGCGGCCGTCGCCGGTGGTGGTCTGCTGGATGCACGCGGCCTTGCCGCCCCAGCTCAGCGCCAGCATGACCACCGCGAAGGCCAGCATGACCCGCAGCGGAGTCCAGAATCGGGACCGGCCGATGAGGGCGTGGTCGCCGACCGGTCCGCCGATCGCGGTGGACAGTTGCGAGGTCAGCGGATCGGTACGGCTGGGACGGTCACGCCAGGTCGCCGACCGGGGCTCGGCGTCCGGGGCCGGGGACGGGTATCGGTTTGGAGATGCCCGTATTTCCCCCCGGGGTCCCGGATGCGCCTTCGGCAATTGCTCCTCGAACACGCCGGCCGACGCTACCGGTTGCCCGGTGAGCTGTTCGAATTGCTATTGCCGTTGTTGCTCTCGCCGGGCACCGGCGTGCTGGGCCAGGTCCCGTCGGGCGCGACGGGCTGCCCGGACATCGGTCCCGAGTCGCTCGGCTGCTGTTGCTGTTGCTGCTGCTGTT
>CBJNFW010000023.1:0-48146 GCA_966435935.1 uncultured Nocardia sp. | reverse complement strand
CTGTATTGCGTTGGGGGGGCTGGGGGGCGCCGGAGCCCGCCCTCCCCTCCCACCCCAGGCCGGAAGTTGTGCGGCAGGATCCCCGCCCGCGCGGCGAGGGCCTGCGCGCCCGCACGGCCCTCCGGCGTCTTCAGGTCCAAGGTAACGCTGCGCTTGTTCCGGTTGGCGGACTGGAAGTAGACGCTGCTGCCGTCCGCCACGAACGGCGGTCCCCAGGTCCGGGCGTCGTCCCCGCCGGGTGCCTCGACCTTGACAACGTCCGCGCCGAGATCGGCGAGCATCATCGTCGCGTGCGGGCCGGCGAGCAAGCGGGTGAAGTCCGCGACCAGCACACCAGTGAGCGGCCCGCTCATCGGGCCGAGTCCGGGGTCAGCGCCATCGTCACGGTCGTGACCAGGGCGGGACGCCCGTCCGGGGTGTCGATCGTTCCTGTGGCCACGGCCGTCGTCCGGCCGCGCCGCGTCACCTCGCCGCGCACTATCACAGGGCCGCCGTCGACGCCGGCCGCGCGATGATAGTGACACGACATCGACAGCACCCGCGGCGGAGGTACGGCATCCACCGCTGCGACCGCGGCGACCTGCGCCAGCAGCGCGCCGACACCGCCGTGCAGAGTGGCCAAGCGGTTGATCAGGTTCCCGACCTCGTCGAGTCGGAACGCGATCGTGTCCGGGCCGCGTTCGAGCCCCGACAGACCGAGTGATTCGCGCAGTGGGTCGTCGGTGGACGCGGCAGGCAGCGGCACAACGGCGGGGATGGGCAGTGCGCCGTAGGAGTGGCCGGACGCGAGCGGGGGCCGCCGCGCCCACCAGCCGATCGCCCGGCCGAACTCCTGCCCCCGCCCGTCGCGCAGGACCGCGGTGGTGGCCACGAAGTCACCGTCGCCCACCGGCGGTATCTCGCCGTCGGTCTCGACCCGGGCGACTGCTTCGATCTCACCCCGTGCGGGGATGGGCCCGAGCAGGTCGACGGTCAGTAGCGCGGTGGAGATCCGCGCGTGTTCGTCCAGCAGCGAGACCGCGATGCCGGTCGCCGAATCGCAGACCAGGGCTGCCAGGCCCGGACCCACCGGAGCGAGGGGTGAGTCCCAACGGCCGTCGTGGTCGATCGTGACGTGGACGCCCTCCGCGGAGCGCCGGTTGCGTAGGCCGAGCCTGCCGACGGCGGGGACTGTCGTAAGAAGGGAGGAGGGTCCCGCGGGATCGACCGTGCGTGCCATCCTCAGCCGCCCATGCCGAGGCCGCCGTCGACAGTGAGTACCGAGCCGGTGCAGTACCCGCCGGCGTCGCCCAGCAGGAACTCGATCGCGGCGGCCAGCTCGTCGGGGTCGCCGCGCCTGCCCAGCGGGATCATCTTGCGGATCGCCTCCTGGGTTTTCTCCGGCATGGCGCGGGTCATGTCCGTTTCGAAGACGCCGGGCACAACGGTGTTGACGGTGATCCCCGCGCGTGCCACCTCACGGGCCAGCGACCGGGTCAGCCCGTGCAGCCCGGCCTTCGCGGCACCGTAGGCCGCCTCGCTCGGGCTGCCAAGGACCGCCGTCACCGAGCTGACGTTCACGATCCGGCCGTACCCCGCATCCCGCATCGCCGGGATCGCGGCCCGAGAAAGGTGGAAGGCCGCGGACAGGTTGACCGAGACTGTCCGGTCCCAGTCCGCGACGGAGGTGTCGGTGGACCGGGCCTCGAGCAGGAGCCCGGCGTTGTTGACGAGGTGGTCGAGCCGGCCATGCTCTGCGATCACCGAGTTCACCAGCGTGGCGCAGGCCTCGGGATCGCCTATGTCGGCTTGGCGGATATCGATCTGTTCCGACTCGGCGGCCAGCGCGGTCGCCGCGGCCGTGTTACCGCGGTAGACCGCGACGACCCGCGTACCGGCCTTGGCCAGCCTGCGGGAGAGTGCGGCCCCGATCCCGCGGGTGCCTCCCGTCACGATTGCGACTCGTGAGCAGTCCGGGCGGGTTGCGGTCATGAATAGCTCTCCCTCGCACGCTACGACGTTGATCTGGCCAATATATAACTCGTTAAACTATTTAGGTAGGTGGTTCGGCTCGGGTTCGGTATTGTCGCGTCCATGTTTCAGGCCTGAGGGTAGACGATCCGGTTGGGCATACAGGGTTGTTTGAAGTGGAATATGTTGTCCGCGTTGATGTATACGTGAGATTTCGTCCTACACGGAGTACCTCCTGCAACGCTCGTCGTCGCAAGGCTGACGGTGAGTCCAAGCAGGTTAATGATTTATCTAATTACTTGGAATGTGAGCAATGATGCCTCAGCGCGAGCCCATCCTGATCCCGGACGTCGCGGGCATCGCGGCCGAGTTCGACGCTCAGCGCGAGCTCGTCGAGGCGCTCGGTCGCACGGGGCCGCCGGATCTGTTCGAGGGCGCGGCTCTGTGTCCGGGAGATCGAGTATGAGCCGCCGGTTCGAGGGGCGGACGGTCGTCATCTCGGGGGGAGCGCGCGGCCAGGGCCGGGCGCACGCACTGCGTTTCGCCGCCGAGGGAGCGAACGTGGTGGTGTTCGACGTGTGTGCCCCGATCGACCTGTTGGGCTATCCGCTCGCCACACCCGCAGAGCTGGAGGCGACAGCCGACGCGGTGCGTGCGACGGGTGCGAAGGGCTTTGCCGAGGTCGCGGATGTGCGGGAGGCCGACCAGGTCCAACGTGTCTTCGACCGGGTGGTCGCGGAGTTCGGCACGGTGGATGTTGCCGTGGCCAACGCCGGGGTCGTGCACTCCGCAGGACGGGCCTGGGAGATCGACGAGGCGGTCTTCCGGACCGTGCTCGACATCAACGTGGTCGGCGCTTGGCATGTGCTCAAGTCGGGGATCACCGCGATGCGTCACACCGGCACCCGCGGGTCGGTGGTGATCACCGGCTCGGGGGCCTCGCTGAAGGGGCTGCCGAACGTCGGGGCGTACGTGACATCGAAGCACGCACTCGTCGGGCTGGTGCGGTCGGCGGCGAAGGAGGCGGCGCCGGACGGGATCCGGGTCAACCTCGTCGCCCCGGGCAATGTGAACACCCCGATGTTCCTCAGCGACCCGATCAAGCAGATGTACGTCCCGGACATCCCGGGAGCATCAGATGCGCAGCTCGCTGAACGGGCGGCGGGCGGAATTCCGATGGGTGTGCCGTGGGTCGAGCCGGAGGACGTCAGCGAAGCCGTGCTCTACCTCGCCTCGGATGCCGCACGCTACGTGACGGGGACCGTGCTGCCGGTGGACGCCGGCAGCGGGGTGCCGTGAGCCGTACACGTCACCGCGGCCCCGTGGATCGCGGCTGCGAGCACGCACTTGTCGGTATCGGTGAGCAGGTCACTGATGGCGAAGCGCAGGGCGCCGATCAGAAAATGCCGTAACCGCCATCGATGCGGAACGTGTCGCCCGTGTGGAAGGACGATGCCGGGCTCGCGAGGTATATGGCGATGCCTGCCCAGTCCTCGGGCTCGCCCCACCGCCGTAAAGGGATCCGGGCTTTGATGCGGTCGGTGACCGCGGGGTTTTCCAGCCACCCATCGAACACGGGCGAACGCGTCCACCCGGGTAGCAGGGCATTGGCCCGGATGCCGTATCTGCCGAACTCGACGGCAAGTGACTGAGCGAGCCCGACGAGCCCGGCCTTGGCGGCCGAATACGCCTCCTCCCGCGCGGCGCCGAACCGCGCGGCGAGGCTGGAAGTCAGCACTATCGAGCCGCCCTCGCCGAGGGCCTTCATGTGCCGGGCGGCCTCGCGGGTGGTGAGGTATGCCCCGTCGAGGTCGATGCGCATCAGGTCTCGCCACTCGGCCAGCGTGGACTGCAGGAAGGGCGGGTTGGTCATCGAGTTGGCGACCGCGGCGTTGGCGAAGCAGGCGTCGAGGCGGCCGAACTCCTCGACGAGCCGCGTGAACCCGCACACGACGTCCGACTCGTCGGCGATGTCCACCTGGTACGCCTTCGCGCGTCGGCCGTGCTCCCGCAATCGGGCGACCGCGGCTGCGTTCTTGTCCGGATTGCGGCCCCAGATGCAGACCGTCGCACCTGCGCGCGCCAATCCGTCCGCCATGCCGAGGCCGATTCCGGAGTTCCCGCCGGTGACGAGGACGACCCGGCCCGAGAGGTCCAGTGGGTGAACGGGAGAGGCCATCCACAAACATAAACATGATTTAACGAATTGTGCAAAGTTTCACCGGCGCGAGATGGGTTGACGCCCTGGTGTGACGTCGATAACATTTCGAATATCAGTATAAATGTTCGACTATTCGAACGCAGACGTGGAGGTCTGGCTTGAGCACGACGACGATGTCGTCGAGCGCGCCTGAAGGCGCGCTCGACGCGGAGAGGGTTTTCGGGCCCTGGTTCGCTCAGTTCACCGCGGCCCTGACCAGTCCTGGTGCTCCCGGCCTGGCAAATCTCTTGCTTGCGCATTGCTGGTGGCGTGATCTGGTGGCGCTGGACTGGCAGATGGCCAGCTACACCGAACCCGAGGCCGTGGCCGCCTTCGTCGGCGGTTCGCGGCATCTCCCGCTCCGCGCACTGCGGGCGCTGCCCGTCGGACCGCTGAGGACATCCGTGGCGGGGCAGACCTGGGTGGAGGGGTTTTTCGAGGGGGAGACCTCGGTGGGCCACCTCCTCGGTCACGTCCGGCTGATGCAGGACCTGGACGGCGAGTGGCGCGCCTGGACAGTCCTGACCTCGCTCGACGATCTCGCCACCCGCCCACGGGCTATCAAGCACCGCCGGCCCCGGCCCGCTCGCTCCAGCGCGGAGACACCATGGCACCACAAGCGCGCGGCGGCCACCTCGTTCGATCGACCCGATCCGCAGGTCGTGGTCGTCGGCGGCGGGCAGAACGGGTTGGCCTTGGCGGCGAACCTGGGGCTGATGGGAGTCGACACCCTGGTGCTGGAGCGCGATGAGCGGGTCGGCGACGTGTGGCGGAACAGGTACGACTCGTTGGTGCTGCACGCTCCGTGCTACAGCGACCACCTGCCGTACTTCCCGTTCCCGGCTGGTTGGCCCGTGTACACGCCGAAGGAGAAGTTCGCGGACTGGCTCGCGGCCTACAGCGAAACTCTCGAGGTCAATGTTTGGACCTCGACCGAGATAGTCGCCGGAGAGTACGACGACGCGACACGCAGCTGGAGCGTCAAGATCCGCGGCCCGGAGGGTGAGCGTGTACTGCACCCGCGGCACCTGGTCGTCGCGACCGGACTCTCGGGTAAGCCGATCGAGCCCGAGGTGCCGGGCCGGGCGGAGTTCACCGGGGAGGTGCTGCACACCAGTGGCTACCGTTCCGGGGACGGGCTGCGGGGAAAGCGAGCCGTGGTGATCGGGGCGGGCACCAGCGCACACGATGTGATGGAGGATTTGCACTATTCCGGGGCCGAGGTCACCCTCGTGCAGCGCGGCAGCACGTACGTGATGAGCCGGGACCGGGGCAACGAGATCCTCTTCAAAAATCAGTACAACGAGGACTCGCTCCCGCTGGAGTACGCCGACCTGCAGGCCACCTCGATCCCGTGGCCCCTGCTGCTGCAACTGGCCGAGGCCCAGACGGCTTCGATCGCGGAGCTGGATCGGGAGTTGCTCGACGGGCTGTCCCGCACTCCGTTCAAGCTTGTCATGGGCTGCGAGGAGACGGGGGAGCGCTCCGGCCTGATGTCCTTCGGCTGCCGCACCGGCGGCCCCGGCGGTTACTACATCGACTGCGGCGCGTCCCAGCTGATCATCGACGGCAAGGTCACCGTGCTCCAGGGCGCGGGACTGGAGCGTTTCACCCCGACCGGCGTGGTCCTGTCCGACGGTGCCGAGTTGCCTGCGGACCTGGTGATCCTCGCAACCGGTTACCAGGACATGCGCGATGCGGCGCGTGCCTACGTCGGTGACGAGGTCATCGATAAGACCTCGGCGCTCGGCGGCATCGATCCCGTACGGAACGAGCTGGGCCTGCTCTGGCAGCGCTCCGGCCAGGAAGGTCTGTGGTTCATCGGCGGCGGGCTGGTGCAGGTGCGGCCCTACGCGAAGGACCTCGCCTTCCAGATCGCAGCAGATATCGACGGAACAACGGAGGCAGCGCGATGAGCAGCGGCTCGACGATGCAGGAGTTCGTCCGCACGGCGGACAAGGTGCGTAACTGGGGTCGGTGGGGCGCCGACGACGAGCTGGGCACCCTCAACCACATCACCGCCGACATGGTCAAGGCCGCGGCCGCCCTGGTGACCAAGGGAGCGGTGTTCCCGCTCGGCATGGCTTTCGGCGACACCGGCCCGCAGGGCGGCCTGAAGTTCCGGCGCAACCCGCTGCATGTGATGACGGTCGACGGCGGGGACGCTCGTGCGCTCGTCGAGCAAGGGCGGGACTGGGCGGCGAACCCGATCGCGCAGGAGCTGTCCGGCTTCATGGACGGTGACCTGCTCCGATTCAACGACGACATGATCGTCATGCACCTGCAGGCCGCGACCCAGTGGGATTCGCTGGCCCACGTCTACTACGACGAGCGGATGTACAACGGCTTCCCGGCGAGCGCCGTGACCAGCCTCGGCGCCAGCAAGCTGGGCATCGACAAAGTCGTCGGCAAGGGGATCACCGGTCGCGGCGTACTGCTCGATGTGGCCCGCTATCGCGGCTGCGAACTCGACATCCCGCACGGCGAGCCGATCACCCCGGACGAACTCAGCGCGACCGCGCAGGCCCAGGGTGTCGAGATCCGGCCGGGCGACATCGTGGTGGTGCACACCGGGTGGGTCACAAAGTTCCAGGAAACAGGGGACGGCACGCCGTCCTCGGGCCTGCACTGGTCGTGTGCGACCTGGCTGCACGAGCACGACATCGCCGCCGTCGCCGCGGACAATATCCAGGTCGAGGATGTCCTGTCCGATATCCCGGGGAACATGCTGCCGATGCACCTGCTCTGCCTGCGCGACATGGGCATGCAGTTCGGCGAGTACTGGGCGCTCGGCGCGCTCGCTGCGGACTGCGCCGACGACGGGCGCTACGAGTTCCAGCTCGTCGCCCCGCCGCTGCAGATCACCGGTGCGGTCGGTTCGCCGCTCAACCCGGTCGCACTCAAGTAGAAGAGGAATACGGATATGGGACAGGACAGGACTGCGGTCGTCACCGGCGCCGCCTCGGGCATCGGCCTGGCGACGGCACGACGGCTGGCGGCTCAGGGCTGGGCGCTCGCGCTGGCCGACCTCGACGCCGGCGCGATCAAGGACGTGGTGGACTTCCCGCTCGACGGTCACGTCGTGCGGGCGGTCGACATCGCCGATCCCGACGCGGTCACGCAGTTCTTTGCGCAGGTCGGCGCGGAGCTGCCACCGATCCGCGCCGTTGCGAACGTGGCCGGTTTGACACTCGCCACGGACGGCACCGTGGAGGACGTCCCGCTGGCGGACTTCGACCGTGTGATCGGGGTGAACTTGCGCGGCACATTCCTGATGTCCCGCGCGGCGATCCCGGCGCTGCGGGCGGCAGGGGGCGGGGCGATCGTCAACGTCGGGTCGGTGGCGTCTGTGCTGGGCACCGGCGGTGCGGCGTACGTGTCGAGCAAGCACGCTATCGCGGGCCTGTCACGGCAGATCGCCTACCGGTACGCCAAGGAGAACATCCGCTGTACGGTGGTCAGCCCCGGGCCGACCGCCACTCCGATGATCGACGTCGCCCGGTCCAAGGGGGTGGTACCGCAGGCCCTGCCAGGGGTGATCCCGCGCGACTCGACCGCCGATGAGGTGGCGTCGCTGATCGTCTACCTGCTCGGCGACGATGCCGCGATGATCACCGGGTCGATACACGTCGTCGACGGCGGGATGTCGCAGCACTGAGCTACACCCTCAGCGCGGGACGCACCCAGGTAGCAGCGGTCGTACGACGGTTTGCGGCTGCCTGGGGCGCGGCATAGCGAGGGCGTCCCGCCGCGTGTAGGACACGAATGCTCGTCCGCGGGGCCCAGGTCGATGTCGGCTCGATCCGGAGGCCGTCGCGCGCGTTCAGCGCGTCCGCGCCGCGGCCCTGGTCCGTCTGTCGGTCGGTTCACTGCGGCCGTTGGCCGGATCGTGCCGGGTGGCGGCTGAGGACACCTGGTTCAGGTCGGTTCCAGGGAGCAGGTGCACGTTACGCACGGGCCGTATGGCGTCCTGCATCCGTCGCGCGATCTGTAATATCTCGGGCCCTGTCTGACGGTGGGGGAGATTGAGCACGACCAGCGCACAGTCGACACGGCCCCGATCGTCACAGATGGGGATGCCGATCCAGTCGACCTCCACCGGCTGCTCCGCGGTGAAGTCCGTGATGAGGTACTGGCTGCGGCGCAACTCGCCGAACAGGCCCTGAGCGGCGCTCGTGCGCTCCGGGGCATTGGTGAACTCGTCGAATGCCTGCTCGATCCGGGCCTTTACCCCCAGTCTGCTGGCTGCGGCGACGCCGGTGCTCCGGAGCAGGTCGATGGAGCTGAGCACGAGCTCGACCTCGGCCGGTTCCATCGGCGGCTGCTGCGCGCGGTCCATCCAGTCCTGGACCTCGGCCATGGGACGGCCCGCGAGAAAGAGCACGCCCATCGGCGGGGCGAAGGGGTTCGCACGCGCCCCCACTCGGAACAGGGTGGTCACCCGAGACGGCTCGCCCACGGCGACGATCGGCACGATCCAGTCCCCGAAGATCGCGCTGACCAGGCAGTGGGAGTCGAGTTCGTGGCTCAGGTCCTCCATCGCCGGACGCAGCGAGTCGACGAGATGGGCACGGTGGCCCAGGGCGGCCGCGCCGATCCCGGTGAGGACCGGCCCCAGCCGGATCATCCGTGACTTGTCGTCCCGCATGAGATACCCGGCCTCGGCCAGGGTCTCGATGAGCGGATGCAGTGTCGACTTGCTGATCCCGACCTCACGGGACAGATCGGACAACGAGTACTCCCGGCCCGGTCGTCGGGCCAGGAAGTTCAGCAGCTCGACGACCCGCCGTGTCGGGTTCGACGACGTACCGGCCACTCCACCCTCCCTCTTCGCTATGCGGTATTCGCGACAGTGTCTCACCCGGTGAGGCGGACACCCGCGTCGTACCTGCCCTCAACGGTAGATCGACACGCAGAACTTCGTCATCTGCCCGCCGACGGCGACGACTCCGCCCCGGTGATCCGGTCGATCTCGGCCGCGGACCGCTTGGCGTCGCCGAGCGATCGGCTCGTGTGACGGCCGCCCTCCTCGGTTCACAGTCATCGTGTCCTTCCTTCTCTGAGGTGCGATTTTACGAACGCTCGTCCTGTTATCAGAACGATCTTAGGAAGCCTCTACAGCTCTCGGCAATCGAGTCGTCGTCGCCGACCGCCGTCGATCCCTGTGGCCGGACCGTTGACGCGCCGGGGTGTGATGAATATCCTTTCGATATTCGGTTTACTCGTTCGACTATACGAACAGCGAGGTTCGCTGGTGACGCCACCGCAGTCCGCTGCCCTCGATCCCGCTCCGTTTCTGCGAGGTGGTCTCGTGGGCAGCAGGATCGCCGAGACCTTCCGTGCTCGGCTGCCCCACGACACGTGGGACGCGGCCCAGATACCCGCGGGGGTACGACTCGAGTTCGTCTCCTGGGCGCAGAGCGTGATCCTGGAACTCGAGACCGGGCCCCGCCACGACCTCGGGGCGCCGACCATGACGGACGCCGTGTCCGTGTGGTCCGGGCAGGAGCGGATCGGGGCGGTGCCCGTGCCCGGCTCCGGGGGAGCGGTGACCGTCCCTGTGCGAGCCGACGGCGGGACCTACGTTCTCTACCCACCCGAGGCGCTGCGGGCGCGGGTCGTGTCGGTGGCGCCGGTCGGCGGCACTATCGAGCCCACACCGGCTGCCCCGCGGTGGATCGCCTACGGCGACTCGATCACCCAGGGTTGGTCGGCGAGTGACCCGGGCTCGACGTACTCGGCACTGGCCGCGCGCAGGCTCGGCCTCGATGTGTGGAACTTCGGCTTCGCAGGCTCCGGTCGCGGTGAGACCGTGGTCGCCCAGCAGATCGCCGAGCTCGAGGCGGACATTGTGACGCTGGCGTTCGGCACCAACAACCACGCCGCGATCCCGACCGGACCCGCGCACCTGGCCGGGCAGCTCGCCGACTTCGTGGCGGTCGTGCGCTCCGGGCATCCGCACATCCCGATCGTCGTCCTCGACCCGATCTTGCGGCCCGCCTCCGAGTCCAGCCCGAACGTGATGGGCGCGACCCTGGCCGAACTTCGCGCCGCGCTGCGCGCCGAGGCGCGCCGGCTGGCCGCCGCCGATCCGCTGCTGCGGGTGGTGGAGGGCCTCCCACTGGTCACCGCCGACCAGCTGGCCGACGGCATCCACCCCACCGATGAGGGCCATCGGGCGATGGCCGACGCGCTGATCCCGGTTCTGGCCGAGGTCGGCATCCGCAACAACCGAGAGGTGACGAGATGATGACAGGTGAGCACACCGGCGGGCAGCGGACGGCGGTCGTCGTGGGCACCGGGCCCGCGATCGGCCGGGCGTGCACCGCCGCTCTGGCCCGGGACGGGCTGCGGATCGCCTGCCTGGACCGGGACGCCGACGCGGCCAAAGCATCCGCAGACGCCGTACTGTCGGCGGGCGGATTCGCCGAAGCGTACGTCGTGGACGTCCTCGACCGGGACGCCGTGCGCGCCACCCTCGCCGACGTCGCCCGCGCCCAGGGGGTGCCGGATGTCCTGGTCAACGTCGTCGGTGGCTCGAAGTGGTCGCTGAGTGCCGAGACCGACGACGCCGAGTGGGATTCGGTGGTTGCACTCAACTTGCGCCAGCAGTGGGTCGTGGCGCAGGAGACCTTGCGGCACATGATCCCCGCGGGTCGCGGCGCGATCGTGGCGATCGCCTCGGTGAGCGGGCTCGGCGCCTCGACCCGACATGGAGCCTACGGCGTCGCCAAGGCCGGTCTGATCAACCTGGTGAAGACCCTGGCGGTGGAAAACGGCCCACACGGGGTCCGGGTCAACGCCGTCGCGCCCGGCACGATCGACACCCCCGCCCGTGCGGGCGACGACGCGCTGGCTCCCAAGGTGCCGCTGGGCCGGCGGGGCAGGCCGGAGGACATCGGCAACGCCGCGGCATTCCTTGCCTCCCCGCTCGCCGACTACATCACGGGGCACGTGCTGACCGTCGACGGTGGCGTCACGGTCAAGCACAGCCTCATGGACCTGAACTGATCGGCCCGAACGACACCGTTGCGCCGAGATCGAGGAGGAACCGCAGAATGCTGCGCAAATTGCTGGGACGACGCCGCGAGGAAGCCGCTGTGGCGGTGATCGGTGCCGGGTTCGCCGGCATCGGGGTCGCGGTCCGGCTGAAGAAGGCGGGCTTCGACCGGGTGATGTTGCGGGAGAAAGCCGACGGGCCCGGCTGCACCTGTTGGCACAACACCTACGCCGGCGCCGAGGTCGATACTCCCTCGATCCTCTATTCCTACTCGTGGATGCCGTGGAAGTGGACCCGCACCCACGTGCGGCAGGCGGAGCTGCAGGGCTATCTCGCCGCCGTCCTGGACCGGTTCGGCCTCGGTGAGAAGGTCCGTTACGGCGTCGAGGTCCAGCGGGTCGTGTGGCACGAGGACCGGCAGGAGTACACCCTGCACGGCCCCGACGGCGACATCATGGCCGCCAAGTATGTGGTGAGTGCGGTCGGCCTGCTCAGCGACCCCCGGATGCCGAACCTGCCCGGCATCGACACCTTCACCGGCCCGCTGTTCCACTCCGCGAAGTGGGACGTGTCCTTCGAGTCCGAGGGCAAGCGGATCGGCGTGGTGGGGTCGGGCTCGACGTCGGCGCAGCTGGTGCCGACGCTGTCACAGGACGCCAAGCAGGTCGTGATGTTTCAACGTGAGCCCGGCTGGGTGGTGCCCAAGATGGCCCGCCCGTACACCGACGCCGAGCGCGAGGCGCTCGACTCCCGGCTGGCCCAGAAGGCAATTCGGTGGCGACAGATCTACCAGCGCGACCGCGGCCAGATCGGCGGCGGTGTATTCCGGCCGGGAACCAAGCAGAACACGGGGGCCGAGGCGGCGGCGCGCGGGTTCATCCAGCGCACCCTCGCTAGACGGCCCGACCTGATCGAGGCGGTCACCCCGACCTACCCCTACGGCGGCAAGCGGCCGATGATCAGCGACGACTTCTACCCATCGTTGCTGCAGGACAACGTCACCCTTGTTCCGCACGCCGTGCGCGAGGTGACCCCGGACGGTGTCATCGACGCCAATGGGGACACCCACGAGCTCGATGCGGTGATCATGGCGACCGGGTTCAAGGCGGACTTCCTGAGCACCTTCGACGTGATAGGCCGCAGCGGAAAGACCATCCACGAGTACTGGAACGGCGACGAGCGCGCCTTCCTCGGGATCATGGTGCCGGAGTTCCCGAACTTCTTCATCATGTACGGCCCCAACACCAACGGCGGCACGATCGTCACCAACCTGGAGCTGCAGGCCTCCTTCATCGTGTCCGCGATCTCCCGGGTCGAGCGGCTGCGCGCCAGCGCGGTCGAGGTCCGCGGCTGGGCAGCCGACTTCTACGACACCGCGGTCCAGCGGATGCTCGTCGGCACCGCGTTCCACCACGAGAACAACTACTACCGCAGCGGTTCCGGCCGGATCGCCACGCAGTGGCCGGACGGCGTGATGCTCTACGGCGCGCTGACCAAGTTACTGCGCGGACCGTGCCTGCGGATCGACTCGAAGCTCGGTGCCTGCGAGCCGGACCCGCAAGCGGACGCCGAGCAGAAGAAAGAGGTGACCACCCCATGAGGCTCGTCCCATGGACCATCGGCGCGGCCACCGCCGCCGCGGCGGTTCTGCCCCTGATCAGCAAGGGCCGCACAGCTTACAAGGCCTACAAGACGTTGCGCGCCATCGACATCCGCACTGTCAACACGGTGGCGGCGGACACGCGGCGAACCGGGGGGCTGGACGCGCCTGTGGCCCCTCCGGATCCCGCCGGCCCCTGACGTCGTACGACCCGAAACCCAGTCTCACTCATCGCCGAAGGAGCCAGATGATGACCGCGAACGCTATACGGGACCTTTACCAGCACTGGGCCCGGGAGGCCGGCGCGCTCATCGCCGGACAGCTGTCCCCGGTCACGCTGACCCGCTACCAGAACGAGTCCTGGATCGGTCTCGCCTCCGAGCCCATCGGCGTCCGCTACCGCGACATCGACGTGGACGGGCTGCACGGCCTGTCCGCTCAGCCCGACGATGCGCCGCGCGGGCCGGTGATCCTGTACTTCCACGGCGGCGGATATATGGGCGGCTCCTCCGGCGCGGCCCGGAAGATGACCGGGCACCTGGCCTGCGCCGCGCGGACCAGCCTGTTGTCGATCGATTACCGCCTGGCCCCCGAGCACCCGTTCCCGGCCCAGCTCGAGGACGCGGTGAAGGCCTGGAACTGGCTGGTCTCCCACGACTACCACCCGGCGGAGCAAATGGTGCTCGCCGGCGACTCCGCGGGTGGTCTGCTGGCCACCGTCCTGGCGCAGTACCTGCGCGACAACAACCTGGGTCGGCCCGCGGCCGTGGTCGCCCTCTCGCCGTTCTACGACGTCGACGCGCACAACTCGACGTTCGACGACAACGACGGCAAGGACGTGCTCGCGACGCGCGAAGCGGCCCAGCAACTGCTGCCGATCATCGCGGGTCCGGCGGCCACCGTGCAGAAGCCCTACCTCACGGCTCTGTCCGGGGGCGCACACGACCTGCCGCCGCACTACATCACCTTCGGCGGCGACGAGGCTCTGCTCGGCGGTGGCCGCGAGTTCAAGGCGCTGGCCGACGCCGCGGGCACCGAGGTCGAACTCGACGTCTACGAGGGGCAGCAGCACGTCTTCCAGTACATGGCCGGTCGGGACGCCGATGCGGACGCCTCGTTCATCGAGATCGGCGAGTTCGTGCAGCGCGCCCTGGCGGCGGCCGCGCGGACCGCTGATGCCTGACCCTGCAACCTCTGACAACGAGTCATCCATCAATGAGGAAGGAACACTCATGACTCTGACCGACGACGCCACCACCCGAACGGTCGACGGAAGTCTCGTCGACCGCGCGCGCGGGCTGTTCGACCTGATCAGCTCCCAGTCCGACGCGGCGCGCAAGGCGGGGCAGCTCACCGACGATGTCACCGCCGCGATGCGCGAACTCGGTGTCTTCTGGACGCTGGTGCCCGAAGAATTCGGTGGCACCCTCACCGACATCGTCCAGTACATCGGAATGCTCGAGGAGCTTGCCCGTGCCGACCCGTCGGCCGGGTGGGTCGGCCTGGCGGCGTCGCAGGGGAACGGGATGATCTCCTCGATCCTGCCCCCCGAGGCCGCCCGTGAGCTGATTTCCGGTGAGCCGCGGGGCATTTCGGTGGGGCATATCGCACCGCTGGGCAAGGCGGTCAAGGTCGAGGGCGGGTACCGGATCACCGGCCGATGGCAGTTCGCCAGCGGCGCCAGTGTCGCGACGCTGATCGCGGGCGGTTCCCTGGTCCACAACGAGGACGGGTCGCCGGTGATGTTCGGCGATGTCCCCGAACTGGTGTTCCCGATGATGCCCAAGGAGCAGATCGAGCTGCTGGGCAACTGGGACGTCGCCGGGATGCAGGCGACCGCCAGCTGGGACTACGCGGCGAAGGACGTGTTCGTTCCCGAAGGGCACGCGATTCCGGTGTCGCGCGTGCTCGCCGACCCGGTCGGGACCTGCCTGCGCGACGAGCCGATCTTCCGGCTCGGCTTCATGGGGCGGGTCTACGCGGGACACTCCTCCGTCGCGCTCGGTGTCATGGGTCGCGCGCTCGAGGAGATCACGAAGCTGGTGGCCGCCAAGGGCCGCGTCGGTTACCAGGGCACGATCGGCGAGTCGGACATGTTCCGGTACGAATTCGCGCAGCGGGAGGCCGACTACCACGCGCTGCGTGACTACACCTACCGCACCTTCCGGGACGTCGAGGACAGCGTCCGCGCGGGGAATCCGCTCACCCCGATCGACGACGCGCGGATGAACCGGGTGTGCGCGTGGCTGCACATCCGTGGCAACGAGTTCGTCCAGTGGTGTAACTCGTGGGGTGGTTCGGCCAGCGTGCGCCAACCCAGCGTGTTCGGCCGTTTGGCGGCCGATATGAACGTGATGATGAACCACCTCTACGTGGACCGCGCGAACCTCATCGCCACGGGTGGGGCGATCCTGCAGGAGTGGAGCTCGAAGGGCTGACCGCACCCCATCGCCGCCGCGGCGGCGGGATACACCACAACAACAGTGGTCGACCGGTCCTCCCGGCAGCCGCTGTCGTTGCCCTGTGTCGAGGTGCCGGCCGGGGGCCGGTGCGGGCCCGAACGTTTCCTCGCGTCCCGGTGGGCGTTGCTGCTGCGCGGGGGTCTTGGGCCCATTCGCACCGCGCGGTACGCTCGAAGCCGATTCAGCTATATCATTGTCCTGTTTGGACAGTGGTTCGCCGATGTTCCCCCACACAACCTAGGAGAGTCCCTTGACCAATCCGAGTCGGGTCGCGATCGTGACAGGCGCCGCACGCGGAATCGGGGCGGCCACCGCCCTGCGTCTCGCCGAGGACGGGCTGGCCGTGGCCGTGCTCGACCTGGAAGAGAGCGCCGCGAAGGGCACCGCGGATGCCATCGCGGCGGCGGGCGGCCGCGCCGTCGCCGTGGGCGCGGACGTCACCGATTCCGTCGCCGTCGATGCCGCCGTCGCCCGGATCGCCGAGGAACTCGGCGCCCCGACCGTGCTGATCAACAACGCCGGCATCACGCGAGACAACCTCCTTTTCAAAATGGCGGACTCGGACTGGGACGCGGTGATCGGCGTCCATCTGCGGGGTTCGTTCCTCATGGCCCGCGCGGTGCAGAAGCATCAGGTCGAGGCAAAATGGGGACGGATCGTGAACCTGTCGTCCACTTCGGCGCTGGGGAACCGCGGCCAGGCCAACTACGCCACCGCGAAGGCGGGCCTGCAGGGATTCACCAAGACCCTCGCCCTCGAGCTGGGCAAGTTCGGCGTCACCGCCAACTGCATCGCGCCCGGATTCATCGTCTCGGACATGACCAAGGCGACCGCGGAGCGAATCGGCGTGCCGTGGGAGACCTACGTCGCGGACCGGGCGAAGGCGATCCCGGTCGCGCGGGCGGGCGAGGTCGCCGACATCGCCAACGCGGTGTCGTTCTTCGTGGACGAGCGGGCGGGCTTCGTCTCCGGCCAGGTGCTGTACGTTGCCGGCGGCCCGAAGGCCTGACCGGCCGGCCAGACATACGATCCGGGCCGCCATGTGTGGCCCAGCGAGGGAGAAGATATGCGTGACGCGGTGATATGCGAGCCGATCCGGACGCCGGTGGGCGGGTTCGGCGGCTCGTTACGGGACGTGTCGGTCAAGACGCTGGCGGCGACGGTTCTCGCGGCGCTGCTGGAGCGGACCGGGTTGCCGCCGGAGTCGATCGACGACGTGCTGCTGGGCAACTGCTATCCGTCGATGGACGCGCCGGCGCTGGGGCGGGTCGCCGCGCTCGACGCCGGGATTCCGATCACGACCGGCGGGCTGCAGATCGACCGGCGCTGCGGCTCGGGCCTGCAGGCGGTGCTCTACGCCGCGATGCAGGTGCAGACGGGCGCCTCGGAGGTCGTGCTGGCCGGTGGTGCGGAGTCGATGTCCAACGCGCCCTTCTATTCCCATCAGGCCCGGTGGGGAGTCAAGGCGGCGCCGGGGATGATGCTGCACGACTCGCTGGCCCGTGGCCGGGTCACGGCGGGCGGGGAGAACTTCCCGGTGCCGGGCGGGATGATCGAGACGGCCGAGAACCTGCGCAAAGAGTACTCGATCCCGCGCGAGGAGCAGGACGAGTACGCGGTGCGGTCGCATCAGCGGGCAGCGGCGGCGCAAGCGGCTGGGGTGTTCGCGGAGGAGATCGTCCCGGTGACGATCAAGGGCCGCAAGGGCGACACCGTCGTCGAGCACGACGAGCACATCCGCCCGGACTCGTCGGTGGAGACCTTGGCGAAGCTACGCCCCATCTTGGGGAAGCAGGATGCGGAGGCCACGGTGACGGCGGGGAACGCGTCGGGGCAGAACGATGGCGCCTCGATCTGCGTGGTGACCAGTCCGGAGAAGGCGGCGGAGTATGGCCTGCGCCCCTTGGTGAGGATCGTGTCGTGGGCGGTCGGCGGGGTGCCGCCGAAGACGATGGGCATCGGTCCGGTGCCCGCGGTGGCGAAGACGCTGGACAAGGCGGAGGTCGCGTTGAAGGACGTGGATCTGATCGAATTGAACGAGGCGTTCGCCGCTCAGGTTCTGGCTTGTACCCGGGAGTGGGGCTTCACCCCGAGCGACTTCGACCGGTTCAACGTGCACGGGTCGGGAATCTCGCTGGGCCATCCGGTCGGCGCGACCGGGGGACGGATCCTGGCGACGCTGACCAGGGAGATGGTCCGTCGGGACGTCCGGTACGGGCTGGAGACGATGTGCATCGGCGGCGGGCAGGGTCTGGCCGCGTTGTTCGAGCGCGTCTGATCGTGACCCGGAGCCGGTCGATGGGGCAGCCGGAGACGACCGGCTGCCCTGCCCCGGACCGATGCGGACCCGGGGCGGGGCAGCCGCAAACCCTGCGGACCGGCTCGCTGAAATCCGTTGCGGCGGCCCCGTGGAAGTCCGGATGCGGTGCGGTCAGATGCCGGTACGGTCCGTCGCCGGGAAGGCATCGGCCAATCGGGCGCGTCCGGTGACATGTGGGTCGGGCCCGGCGCCGTTGACGAACAAATCCAGTGTCGTGAGGTCGGTTGCATCGCCGGCGGCGACCACGTCGGTGCCGCAGAAGACCGGTCGGGCCAGGCGGAACTCGAACTCGGCCACCCTGCGGTCCGGGTGGAATCGCCGCGGGATTTCGAGCATCAGCAGGGCGAGCAGTGGGCCGTGCACCACGAGGCCGGGATATCCCTCGACCGATGCGGCGTACCGCTCGTCATAGTGAATTCGGTGGGTGTTGTACGTCAGCGCGCTGAACCTGAACAACAGGGCCGGATCGGTGGCCGTTGTGATCGTCCATGCCGATTGCGGTGGCTCGGGTGGTGTCTGCGGTGCGGCGGTCACGGTTGGGCGCTGACCTGATGAGGGCTGTGACCGATAGACGATGTCCTGCTCCTCGACCATGAGCAGGTCTCGATTGCGGAAGAAGGAGTATCGGATCGTGACGAACATCAGCTCGCCGCTACGCCCGGCCTTGACCCGTGTGCCGATCAACTCCGAGCGCCGCGTGATCTCGTCCCCGACCAGGATCGGCTCGTTGACGTGCAGGCGGCCGCCGGCGAACATCCGCCGTCGATCGGGTATCGGAGGCAGGAAATGGCCCGCCGCCGGATGGCCGTCGACGCCCAGCTCCGAACGTCTCGGATGCTCGAGGAAAGACAACCAATGCCACAGCGGGGGAAGGGGTTCGCCGTCTGTCGCCGTGGGTGCGGTTAGATCCAGCAGCGCCGACAACGCGGCGGTCGGCCACGCGGCGATCCGCTCTGTCTGTTCCAGCGGTTCGGGCTCCCAGCCGTCGATCGCGCTGCTCAAATCGGTCATTTCGCGGCTCCGTTTCGTGCTGCGCTTTCCACGATCGCCTGTGCGCGCAGTCGCACGGGGCGGTCGATCATCTGGCCGTTGTGGACCGCGACCGAGCCGTCGCCGACGGCTTCGAGAACGCCTCGTGCCCACTCGATCTGTTCGGCGGTGGGGCGGAAGGAGTCGTTGATGATCGGGACCTGCCGGGGATGGATCGCCAATTTCCCCCCGAAGCCGAGCGTGCGGGCATACGCGGAATCCGCCCGCAGCGCTTCGTCGTCGTTGGGCGCGGTAGTGACACCGTCGATCGGGGCCGGCTGCCCCGCGGCCGCGGCGGCGATGACGAGGGTCGCGCGTGCGTGGTGCAGTGCCGCTTCGGCGGCCGGGTCGATGCCCAACTGCGCGGCCAGGTCGATACTGCCGAACGCGGCGCGAATCACCTGCGGCGTCGCGCACAGTTCGACAGCGTTGACCACGCCTCGCGCGGTCTCGATGAGCGGGATGACGCCCGGGACGGCGGTCGCCACATCCGCGACCGCTTGCGCTTGTTCGGCTTTCGGCAGCATCACGACCGCTTCCATGGACGAGGCCATCGTGAGGTCGGCCTCGTGCCATTGCGTCCCTGCGCCGTTGATCCGCACCACGGCCCGGTTACCGGCTCGGAGCCATTCTCTGGCGTGTTCCCGAGCCGCCGCCTTGAGCTTCGGGGAGACGGCGTCCTCCAGATCGATGACAACGGCGTCGGCGCCGCTCGAGGCGGCCCGCGCGAAGCGTTCGGGGGTATGTCCTGGGACGAACAGCAGTGAGTGTGCTGCAGCGAGTGAGTTCACCACTCGGACCATCTTGCCATCATTTGGCCATACATGGTAGACAATTGGCCGTACAAATACTCTCGTCGTCGTTGGAGGAGAAATGGCTGTCTCCGGCCCCCTGAGCGGCTTGCGGGTGATCGAAATCTCCTCGTTCGTCGCCGCACCACTCGGTGGAATGACACTTGCTCAACTCGGCGCCGATGTCGTGCGGATCGATCCGATCGGTGGTGCGGCCGACCGCGATCGCTGGCCGGTGACCGCCGAGGGCGCAAGTCTGTACTGGGCGGGACTCAACAAATCGAAGCGGTCCGTGTTGGCTGATATGCGTTCGGAGACAGGGCGTTCGGTTGTCCGCGAACTCGTCGGCGCGTGTGCGCCGGGTACCGGAGTTGTGCTGACCAATGCCCCTGGGCGCTCGTGGTCGTCATACGAGTCCCTGCGTGAAGTATGCCCCGATGTGATTCATGTCCAGATCGATGGCCGCAGCGACGGTTCCGCGGCGCTGGACTACACCGTCAACGCGGAGGTCGGCTTCCCGTTGGTGACCGGTTCACCCGAGTTCGCGGATCCGGTGAACCACGTGCTACCTGCTTGGGATATCGCGTGCGGGCTCTACGCGGCCCTCGGTGTGGCCGCTGCCGCTCGTGAACGCGAACGCACCCGTGATGGTGCCCAGATTCATGTTGCGCTGGCCGACGTCGCGCTAGCGATGGCCGGGAATCTCGGGTTCTTGTCGGAGGCTCAGGTGAACGCAGTAGAGCGCCCGCGTATCGGAAACCATCTCTACGGCAGCTTCGCCCGTGATTTTCGATGCTCCGACGGCCGACGGGTGATGATCGTCGCGCTCACGCCGCGCCATTGGGCAGCGCTTGTCCAGCTCACCGATCTGGCGCGTCCGATACGAGCGCTCGAGGAAAGTATCGGAGCGGATTTCTCGCTCGAAGGCGACCGATACGAGTACCGCGAGGTGCTGGCCGGCCTGTTCGAACGGTGGTTCCGAATCCGTCCGTCGGCCGAGGTGTGCGAGAAGCTGGCCGGTACGCCACTGGTGTGGGCGCCCTACCGTAGTTTCGCCGAAACCGTGTCGGAACTCGCAGCCTCGGAACCGCCACACCCGCTGATGTCGGTCCTCGACCAACCCGGAATCGGACCACATCTCGCGCCCGGATCTCCGGTGACATTCGGTGCGACGCGCCGCCCGCCGGAACCGGCTCCTGTGCTCGGTGAGCACACACACCAGGTTCTCTCCCGCGATTTGCGGATGTCGGCAGATCGCATCCGCGAACTGATCGCCGCCGGAGCGGTGGCCGACTCGGTGCCCCCGCGCGAACGCTGACTCGGAGGAAATATACGTCCATGAGCCGGCTGTGCCACACCGAGGGACTCACCGAAGTCCAGTCCGAAATCATCGATACCGTGCGAACTTTCGTGAACCAGAAGATTCTGCCGGTCGTGAGCGAGTAACGCAAGGACGAATACCCGGCCGAAATCGTCGAGGGGCTGCGAGAACTCGGATTGTTCGGATTGACCATCCCCGAGGAATACGGAGGTCTGCGAGAGTCCTTGCTGACCTACGCGCTGGCCGTCGAGGAAATCGCGCGCGGATGGATGGGTATCAGCGGCATCGTCAACACGCACTTCATTGTCGCCTATATGTTGCTGCAGCACGGGACCGAGGAGCAGAAGCGGAAGTACCTGCCCCGCATGGCCACTGGCGAAGTTCGGGGTGAGTTCTCGATGTCCGAGCCGGGATGTGGTTCCGACGTCAGTGCGATTCGCACCGAACGGGCCGGCTGCGAAAGGCCGCACAAGTCAATGGTTGCGCCGGAGACTTATCCGATACGAGTAGTGATCCGGGACGAAATGGCTGATGGCCAGTTCGACGGGTTCGCCATTGGGGCCGAAGTACAGTCGATCGATACGTAGGCTGGGGCTCCCTGGTTCGGTGTCGAGAGTCTGCGCGTCCGGAATGGAGAATCGGTCGACTGTGATGCTCTGCTGCGCTTCCTCTATCGCGAACTGCAATCGGCGGTCCAACAGCCCGAGGACGGTGATTCTGCTGACCGACCCGGCGCGGTGAATCTCGGTGACCGATTCGAGTAGTTTCGCGACGCCCGGCGGTAGAACCACAGTCGTGATACAGAACTTCACTTCGTCATGGATCTGTACGAATTGCATTTCGTAGACGACATCCGTATCCGAGCGCAGCCGTCCGGCATTGATCGGGTCGACCCGGCGTGTCAGTGGCCGCACGACTCGCATGACCGTGTCCTCGGACAAGCCCATGAGGTCGTCGACGGAGCCGACCTGCCGGATATAGCCGTCACCTGCGGACTGCGCGAAGGTTCCACGGCCTCGGATACGGTACACGAGTCCGTCCGATACGAGATCCTGGAAAGCGCGTCGGACTGTCTGCCGACTCAATCCGTGACTGATGGCGAGTTCGGCCTCGGTGGGCAGTTGGCGACCGTCAGCGAATTCTCCGGCTCTGATCTGCGCACGGAGTTCTTGTGCCAGCATTTGATAGCTCGGTTCGTTGGTCGCCATAGGTCCTCTCGGCGATGGGCCGGTCACAGATCGTCTGTAATTGCATCCTAGAACATTTGGCCGGACAAATATTCTGCGGCAGTCGAGTGAGGGGCGTTCGCAGGTCGCCATGTCGTGAGTGTCGGCAGTCGGTCGTTGAGATGCTTCGCGACGACGTCCACCACGCGCTCGCGGTTGTCCGCGACGAGCAATGCTTCCCGCGCGTGCTCGGAAACCGAGCCAGGCACTGCCGAGGGATCGCGGGTCTGTTGGTTTGTGACGCCACACACAGTAGGCCATTGACTCGAGATGAATCACTATCGTACGATCTGTATATCGGACGCTGCGTTCGACTATACGAACGATCTGAGGTCTTCGGGATGCCCGCAAATCACCTGTCCCGGGTTCCGACTCACAAGCAACGCGTCTGTATCCGCTACCTGCGCGCCACCCCCCTCGGGGTCCAGGGTGGTGGGCGGTGATCGGCATCAAGTACATGGGTTGTCGAGCGGAAAGACGTACTCGTAAGAACTGGTTCCTAAAATTGACTCGTAAATTTTGAAGTCCGTTCCGTACGCGGTTTGCCCGGAACCGATGGCAACGCCGATAGTCGCGATTACACCTTCGAAACGGCGAGTGCCCCGGCCTCGGCAAGAAGTGCCGTGAATCCCGCATGAGGCTGCTGTTCTGATCGCTCCCCGATGAGTGATGAACCTGCGACAAACAGGATCTGATCCATTGCGAACTCAGGCCGCAATATCGGCCCGCAGCGTCATCAAAAGCGCTCGCCATGCCCCGTGGCGCCCATTATCCGATTAGGAGATAAATATATGTTCCAGGCAATCCGCACCAGTGTGTGTGCGCCATGATTACTACGTCGAGTAGGCCGCTGAATCGATGGTGGTACGCGGTAACGGGATCCCTCACGCTGGTATTTGGAGCCAACACGGTCAACGCGTTGTTCAACGTACTCGGTAAGCCTATGGCCAACGAGTTCGGCTGGAATCGGAGTGTCATCACCAATGGCTTCTCCGGTGAGACGATGTTGGTCGGTGTAAGCGTCGTCGCGCTCGGTATCCTGATCGACCGATTCGGACCCAGAATACCCGCGATTCCAATGACTCTCGGCTTCGGAGTGGGGCTGATGGCCATGGCGGTGGTGCCCGACAGCAAGACGGTGTTCTATCTGCTGTGCATCGTGATCGGCCTGTGCGGGGGTGCGCTGGCCCCTATCGCACAAGCGGCCGTCGTCAGCGCGTGGTTCGTGGACAGACGCGGACTGGCGCTCGGAATCTTGATGGCCGGGTTGGGCGCGTGTGGTGTTCTGATGCCGCCTTTGGCGAACTGGGTGTACTCCTTCGCGGGTTGGCGAGGTGCCTTTCTGGTGATTGGTGCCCTCTGCTCGATTGTCCCGACCGCGGTCTACCTGTTCGTCATTCGAATGCCTGCCGGGTACGAGCAGGAGCGTGCACGGGCGCGTTCCGAGGCGCGCGCGGGCGGCGAGTCGCTGCTGGCGATCGCGCGGAGTCGCCGGCAGTTCTGGCTTTTGAGCGGCGTCAGTTTTCTGGTGTCGGCCGCTAGCTACGGCCTTATGTCCCAAGTCGTCCCGATGACGACCGACAAGGGGATCAACCAAAGCATCGCGGTCCTGGTTTTATCGATCATCAATCTGTCGTCAATATTCGCCCGCCTGTTGGTTGGCTATTTGTACGACCGAGTTTTCGCGCCACTTGTCGGATCTCTCGTCTTTGTGATCGGTGCTGTTGGTGTGGTGTTGCTGATATCGTCGGCCGCGACTGGAACACTGCTCGTCGGTGCTGTATTGATCGGTGTAGTACTCGGTGCAGAAACCGATCTGAACGCGTACTTGACGAATCGATATTTCCCGAAGCAATCGTACGGTCGCATACTCGGCTTCGTGACCCTCGTCTACACGATCGGCTCCGCATTCGGTGTAACCGTGCTCGCGCGAATATACGGTCTGACCGGATCGTACGCGGCCGGGATCGGGCCACTCGTGGTGATGGTCGGCATAGCAATCGCCTGCCTCCTCGGCATGGGGAAATATCGGTATTCGAACGAGCAAGTCGTATCGAGCAGTGGCTTCGATGAAGAAACCGCCGAGCCGATCAAGAACAGCTGAGAGCGTGCCTTGCGAGGCCGAAGTGATTAGCGTCGATTGGCTCGGGGCTGCCCGGCGGTAGCCTTCGGCGTCCGATCACCCGCGAGGAATGGGTCGGCGTGGTGATGCCCGATACTCAGCGCAGCAGCGGAGCCAGCCGGGTGCACACGACTCGGACGTGCTCGGTGACCATGTCCTCGGGCATGCCGCCGACCGACCCCCACAGGAACACGGTGGAAACCGGTGCATCGCTTGCCATTTCACGAATTCGAGCCGCGATGTCCTCCGGCGTGCCGAACCAGAAGTAACTCAGGGGGCCGCGCGGTTCGCGGGCGGCCAGTTTCACCGGATCCACCGGTCGCGGCGGCGGGGTTTCGGTGCCCTGCACCATGTGCTGCCGGTAGGAGTCGACCTGATACCCGATATACGGCGCGACAAGTGGCCAGTCCCGTTCCGGGTCCTCGGTGACCCAGGCCTGAATCCCGCCACCCATCCGCGCGATCGCGGGATCGTGCCCACCGGCCACCAGTCCGTCGCGATATGCGGCCCAGCTCTCGTGATGAGGTGAGAGTAATGGTGCTCCCAGGAGACCGGCGCGCCGCGCCCCTTGCGGTCCGTGATACCCCAGCCACACCGGAATCGGGTGCTGAACCGGCCGGGGAGTGACACCCCCTTCGGACCACAGCCGCCGCAACTGCCGCACCATCTCGTCGGTTCTGGCGTAGCGCTTGCCGTCGGCCATTCCGTACAGGTCGTACTCGGGCTTGCGGTAGCCCGCTCCAATGCCCAGATCCAGGCGCCCGTCAGAGATCAGATCGACCAGAGCGGCTTGCTCGGCGACCTCGACGGGGGAGTGCAGCGGGGCGATCAGAATCGCCGTGCCGATGCGTGCGTTCCGGGTCCGGGCGGCAGCGGCGGCTGCGAAGGTCAGCGGCTGGGTCAAGTAACCGTCGTCGAAGAGGTGATGTTCGGAGAACCACAGCGACCCCACGCCGAGCCGATCGGCTTCTTCGCACATGTCGAGGGTGAAACCGTGCAGTCGCGCGGCGCTGCCTTCGAGATGCTGCGGCTTTCGCAGATCGAAATACAAGCCCACATCGATCGGTGTGCTCGTGGCCGGGGTGTTCGTTTCCGTTGTCACGGCGTTCCTTCCACGACGGGCTGGGTAGTGTGCGCCACGCGGTCCGCGGGCCAGAACGCTGCCCATGTCGGATCATGTCCCGGCAGCGCGGGCGGCGGCCCAACCTGCCAGCTGTCGAATCCGGCCTGTTGCGGGCGCTCGTGCACATCGGCTGCGTACCAATGCCGTTCGATACGTCGCTCGAACAACCACTCCCCACCGGTTCGGCGGTAACGGTCGTCGTACCGGATCGCCATCACCACCCAGCGATCGTCCACCTCGTGCTCGGCGCGGCAATAGACCTGCCCGTGGGCGGTGACCGGGCCGTCGTCGTCGGTCTCGGGTCCCAGTTCGATGCGGTGCCCGCAGATCAGGTGGATGGACCGATAAAACCAGCGCAGCTGCGGTTCGATGAACTCGCGCAACGCGTCCCGGCCCGATCCGTGCCGGCCCAGCCGCACGTCCGGAACGAACAGCGACACCCAGGTGTCGACATCGCGTTGATCCACCGCCAAGGCGTAGCGAATCGGCAACTGCCCGATCTCGAATCGTGCCTCCGCGACGGCGAGCCGTCGTGCGATATCGGCCGGGTCCATCATTCGCCTCCGGTCAGCATGAGGGTGTCACCGGTGAGATAGGCCAGATCGTCACTCATGAGCGCGACGACCGCGCGTCCGATGTCGTGCTCCGGATCACCCATTCTGCCCAGCGGGAGCCTGCGTACATGCTGTTGGAAGCGTTCGGGCTGCTGCTGTGAGAAATGCTCGGCCGCCGGTGAGAGCGCGGTCGGGACAACCACATTCACGCGAATCCCGTAACGCCCCCATTCCCGGGCAGCGACTCTGGACAGACCGCGAATGCCTTCCTTGGCCATCGCATACGCACCGAACAAAGGCGCGCCGTTGATCGCCGTACTCGATCCGAAGTTGACGATCGATCCGCCGCCCCGGGCACGCATCAGCGGCAATGCTGCCTGCATAGCCCACAAGGTCGCCAACGGGCCACTGCGCCAGCACATATCGACATCGTCCTGGGTGACCTCCGCCAGCGGGCCCTGCGCCGAGGACTGCGCGTTGTTCACCAATCCGTCGAGCCCGCCGTACTTTTCGGCGGTGACGCCGATCGCGTACTCGATCCGGCTGCGGTCGGTGACGTCGCAGTGTATTGCGACGGCTTCGCCGCCGAACGCGGTGATCTCGCCAACGACCTTCTCGCATTTCGCCAGGGTTCGGCCCGCCACCGCAACGGACGCACCCTCGCGCGCGAGCGCCAGTGCGGTGCCTCTGCCGATCCCCTGGCCACCACCCGTCACCAGGACCGCCTTCCCGCTCAACCGGCCGGGCCGGGATGTTGTATCAGCGGAATCCACAATGAACCTTTCTCTCGATGCTCACATCGATCGCGTGAGCCCGGACACCAGCGGGGTGTCCGAGTGCCGCTTCAGCTGGTATTCGCGGACAGCGCCGGCGGCCGCATGGACGACACGGCCGGTGACATCTCCCGCGGAGTCGGCGACCAATGCGAGCACGATCCGCGAAACGTGCGCCGGGTCCAGATCCATTGTGCTGCCGACTCGTTCGAGGTGATCCCGAGACATCCGAGTCCGGGCTCCGGGCGAGACCGCATTGACGGTAATGCCGTGGGGCGCACCCTCGTCGGCCAGGGCCATGGTCAATCCCCACAGAGCCGCTTTCGAGGCCGCATACGCCGGTCCGGCGTGGTAGCCGGGTGCGAATGCCGCTTCGGACACGGTATTGACCACGCGTCCGTAGCCCCGCTCGCGCATCGGCCCGAACGCCGCCTTGGCGATTCCCGCGCTTCCGGTGAGATTGGTGGCCACGGCCCGGTCGAACTCCTCCTGCGTCAGCTCCGTGATGGATCGCGCCGACATGACGCCGGCATTGTTGACCACGATGTCGAGGCGGCCGAACGACTCCAGCGCACAGGCAACCGCCCGCTCGGCGCCCGCGAAACCCGAGATGTCGGATCGGTCGGCAACCGCGATACCCCCTGCAGCCGTGATTGTTTCGACCACAGCGCCCGCCACGTCGGCAGATTCCCGCGTTACTCCGTCGACCGAGACGGAGCGATCGTTCACCACAACGGCGGCGCCGGCGGCGGCGAGCATCTTCGCGTGGGATGCGCCCAGCCCGCGGCCGGCGCCGGTGACCAACGCGACCCTGCCGCTCAGACCCGCACTCGTCATGTGCGCTCCCTCGCGCCGGGACGCATCATCAGCTCACCACCGGCTGGTGCATGACGGCACTGATCCCCGAGTCGACGACCAAGGCAATTCCGGTAATCGCCGCCGCCTCGTCGGAGGCGAGGAACGCGACCGCGTTGGCGATGTCGACCGGCTCGGCCATACGGCGCAGTGGCAGTTGGTCCGTATAGCTCTGTAGGCGTTCAGCGCCGAGGTAGGACTCGAATCCCGGGGTCCGCACAGCGCCGGGAACTACCGCGTTCACCCGGATGCCGAACTCGCCGGCCTCTACGGCGGCTTCCTGCGTCAGTTGCAGGACACCAGCTTTGGCCACTCCGTAGTAGGGAACGACTCCTGGAACCTTGCGCAGGCCTGCCGCTGACGCGGTATTCACCACCACCCCTCCACCTTGCGGGGCCATCGCTCGTATCGCTGCGCGAACCCCTCGGAAGGTGGCGCCCAGATTTCCGTCGAGACCGTGTTGCCAGGATTCGTCATCGGTGTCGACGATGGATTCGTTTCCGCCGAAACCGACGTTGTTGTGCACGACGTCTATCCGGCCGTGCCGGTCCAGGACCGCGTCGAACATCTGGTCGACGAACCCCGGGACAGTGACATCGCCGGCGACTACCTGCGGGGCGTCGCCGAATTCACGGATCAGTTGCGCAGTTTCCGCTGCTCTCTCCGGCGAGACATCGTTCACCACGACGGCCGCCTCTTCTCTGGCGAGCAGCAGAGCGGATGCCCGGCCGATCCCGGAACCCGCACCTGTGATCAGCGCTACCCGGCCACGGAATCGTCCACTCATCGTTCAGTCTCTCTCTTTCGACGTCGCCATCGGCGTAGAAGATCTCGGCCGGTGAATACCGATCGGCATCCGGACATTTCGGACCGCGGTCGCAGACGACTCGGGCCACCGCGACTCGGCCCGGGGTGTGAGCGGCGTCGGCAACCGGTTGCATATCATGTACATCGAACGTAACCGATTGATTCGCGAAACCCCACGTCCCGCCACGGGAACCGCGTTCGCGTGCGTTCGCGCTCTCGGGCTGCTAACGGTGAGGGTCCGCTGCGCTTCGACGTACCGTCGCATCGAGCCGGACACGGACGATGAACGGAGTCGGACAACCATCTGACCGTGAGCTCGTGCTGCTGCACTGCGTCCTCTGCCGGTGAGCGAAACACCGGGGCGGGTCTGATCACAGGCCGATCCGTGCGGCTGCGTCATCGGACGTTGTACCGAGCGGGTGGTCTCAGCCTACGAACAGGTCGCCGACGATGTGGTGGATGCCGGGGCCGGCGTCGTCGACCAGTCTGGGTACTCCGTGTTCGATGCACAGCGAGATCGCGGGGGCGGCAGTGGTTTTCGCGTCCTCGTGGCGGCCGGCCGCCCATTGGCAGCAGGCTTGCAGTAGTTGTGCTTGTAGCAGTGCCTTCGGTCTGGTTCGGCTGTCGATTTCGCGTACGAGGGTTTCGGCGCGGTCGCATGCTTCGCCGGTCGAGACGGGCGATCGTTCGGCCAGCAGGAGGCGAATGACCGAGTCCTGCGCCAATTCGGCGGTCATGGCGGCGGTCCTGGTGTCCTGTTGGTGGTATGGGGGCAGGGCCGTGAGGCGCGTGCGGATGTGATCGGGAATCGGGAGATTCGCTCGGATGCGTTCGTTGATGATTCGGGCGGCCAGGCGGGGTAAGGATTTCTCCTCGGCGATCCGCGCCCCCAAGCCGAGCAAACGCTCCCCTTCGGCCAGATCACCGAGCACGATGGCGAGCCGGGCTCCGGTCCCGTAAGTGGCGAGCAAGAAGTCCGGCATGCCGCCATTCCGTTCCAGAGTGGCGGCCGCCCGCAGCAGTTCCTCGGCCTCGAGGAGTCGCCCCTGCTGGTACCGCAGATCACCCAGCAACGCTCCGGACATGAGCGAAATACGGGTTCCGAGATCCGCGCCGCGCGGCACCGTCGGGTTGACCGCGAAGTGCTGCTCGGCGCGGGCGATGTCGAAGTGTTCCAAGGCGGCCAGCCCGGCGAGGCAGTGACTGTGCTGCACGACCACTGCGCCCATGTTCGCGCCGTAGGCGAGGGCCGAACGGTGCCAGCGCTGAGCCGTGGAGTAGTCGAATCGGTTCAGCGCGTCGGCGGTCTGCAGGTCGGTGGCGGCCACGGCCATCATTGGTGTCGGCAGGTCGTCGATGTGGTCGGTGATCAGCTCGGGTACCGCGTCGAGGCGGTCGAGGTCGTATCGCTCCAAATTCACCAGCAGCGCCGTTTCGGCGTGCAGCCCGGCCGCGGTCCGCTCGTCGATATCGCTCGCCTCGATGGCGGCGCACGATCTGTCCAGCGCGGTATGGAACTGGGTGTGCCGCTCCAGCCCGAGATTCGCCCAGGCCAAACACAATTGCAGCCGGGGGCGTGATTCGGTCAGCGGGACAGGCAGTTTCGCCATCAGGCCCAGGAAGGTGGCCGTCCGGAAGGACTGGATGAGTTCGAGGGCGTGCGTGTCGACCAGTTCCACCGCGCGTTGTGGGTCCTGGGCGATCAGGGCGTGTTCGACGGCGTCGGTGAGCATGTCGTGTTCGGCGAACCAGTCCGATGCGCGGGAATGCAACTGGCGCAACCGTTCCGGTTCCTGCTGCTCGAGCTTGCGCGCCAGATGGTCGGCGAACAGGCGGTGGTAGCGGAACCATTGGTCGTTCTCGTCCATCCGCTGCAGGAACAGGTTCCGATCGGCGATCAGCTCGAGGATCTGTTGGCTGTCGGATCGACCGGACAGTGTGGTGGCCAGATCAGCGCATGTCGTACCGGTGATCGAGGTGGACATGAGGAACTCGAGCAGCGGCCGATCCAGCGAGCCGAGCACGTTCTCGGTCAGATACTCACCGATCACGTGGTGGCGGCCGGTGAGGTTATCGATGAACCCACCGGGATCGTCGCGACCGGCCAGCGACAACTGCGCCAGCTGCAGTCCGGCCGCCCAGCCCTCGGTCAACTCGCGCACCTTGGCCACGTCGGTCGCGGCCAGCCGCAGATCGTGCTTGCCGACCAAAAACGCCGTGGCTTCGGTGGAATCGAAACGCAGTGCGGCGGCGTCGATTTCGACCAGTTCGTCCTGGACGAGCAGCTTGGTCAGCGCCAGCCCTTCCCGCCCGCGAGTCACCAGCACCACCCGCACATGGTGGCAACCGTGCTCGAGCAGGTAATTCATTGCGGCCAAAGTGCTTTCACCGCGCACCGACTGCCAGTCGTCGACCATGAGCACCATCGCCCGGTCACTGTCGTGGATCTCATCGATCAGTGCCGAGAGCACCGCCCGGGTGGCGTCGGAGGACCGTTCCTCCAGCAGTGCGCCCAGCTCACGAGCCAGCTCCGGACGCACCCGCCGGACCGCCTGGACCAGGTGGGCCAGAAACCACACCACATTGTCGTCATCGTGATCGGCCGTCAGCCACGCCACCGGGACGCCACCGGCCTCCAGCGCGGCGGCCCATTGCGCGGCCAAAGTGGTCTTACCGAAACCCGCCGGACCGTGAATCAGGATCACCCGCCGGCGGCCACTCTCGTCCAGGATTTTCCGCAGACGCGCGCGTTCGATCACCGAACGGGCGGTGGTCGGCGGACGGAATTTCGTCGCGGCCGACGGCGGCGGCGGTTCGGTGACCGCGCCCGCCGACGCGGACCGCGCTATCGGAGACAGCAGGCCCTCTGCCGTCGCGTCGGGCTGGTCCGGCGGTGGAACCACCATGGCGTCGACCGGCTGACCAGCGCCGCGCTGCACATCACGAAGTCGCTCACCGAACTCGACGACCGATGCCGGGCGATCCACGGGCTCGCGGGACATCGCCGATTCCATCGCCACGCAGACGGCGTCGGGAATTCCGTTCTCACGCAGGTCGGGAAGTGCGCCCTTGGCGATACGGGCCAGCTGCGTTTCGAGAGATTCCCCTTTGCGCCGGCCGAACGGTGCGTGCCCGGTCAGCAGACAGAACATCGTGGCACCCAGCCCGTAGATGTCCGCTGCGCCGGTCGCGGTCGCGCCGTGCAGTATCTCCGGCGCGGTGAACGCGGGCGTACCGTGCACCAGCGGCACCGAACCGGTTGTGACCTCACCGAAGTCGACGATGCCGAAATCCGACAACTGCGGTTCCCCGTAATCGGTCAGCAGAATATTGCCCGGCTTGACGTCACGGTGCACCATGCCGGCCGCATGGGCAGCGGCCAACGCCCCGGCCATCTTCACCCCGATCGACAACACCTCCGGCCAGCGCAGTGGACCCCCTCGGCGGATGCGCTCGTCCAGTGACCCGCGAGCGAAATACGGCATCACGATGTAGGGCCGCCCGGCCGGCGTGAGGTCGACCTGCAACGCCTGCACGATATGCGGATGCACGGACAACCGGCCCAGCGCACGCTGTTCGCGCACGAATTGCTCGCGCTCGTCGCCGTGCACCTCGGTCAGCAGCAGTTTGACCGCCACGTGCCGATCCAGCGCGTACTCCCGGCACCGGTACACGATGCCCGAGCCACCGTGCCCGACCTCGACGGGGTCGCCGAAACCTGACGCGAGGAGCTCGCCGGCGATCCCGCTGGACATATCCCGTTGTGTCGTGGCCTCGTCCACTTCGGCCCTCAGCTACCTGTCGGGACGGTTGCAGTCCGTCGTACCGTGGCCAGGCCCATGCAAGCTCACCGACCACCCACAAACGATAACCCCGATGATTGCTGAGGGGTAGCGATCACTCCGAAGGGAGCAGGTCACCGGGCGTGAGCGTTCAATAAGGGAGACCTGGTAGCTTAATCAGTGCATTATTTGTACTATATAATCATGCGATAGGAGTACCGCACAATTTGGCCCCCAGAGGAGTGTTTGTGCGGTGCTGGTGACGACACCGGTCTCTGCGGCAACATCCGCGCAGCGCAGTCGCCGAAAGGGCAGGGATGATCGTCGATCCTGGTGCCCCGTCGGAATTCGGTTGGTCGTCCGGTCGCCGACTCGATGGCCGGAGACGACATGGCCAGGTGTGCGGCGTGATCGTCCAAGCGGATCGACATGGACCGGATTGACCCGAAGGCTCCGGAAGGCGGAGTGACAGAGCGATGATCAGACAGCACCGGAGTGCGACACGACAGTGCCGCGGTCGGAATGTGGGCGCACGAATGAATCGATGCCGACGGCGATGAGGTTCAGCGATCGCGGCGGAGCGAGCGACGCATTGCCCACGTCGCTCGAATTGCTTCGTGCCGTGCGCGGGAATTCCGTTGACACCCAAGGGAGTCCGTGCGCGCGGATCCTGGTCAGATGTGCATTCGACTTGGCGGAGATCTGCGCCGCCGAGTCTCGTACGGCGAACGTGTCCGCGACTCTCGGGATGCGCACCCGGCGGCGGGCCGAACTGCTCGCCTGTATCGAGGATCTGTTGATCATGGGATTGCCGCACTCGCCCGCCGAGTTGCGCCGCGGAATTTGCCGCGCGGTTGAGCAGATAGCCGAAGCTTCGGTCGAATTACATCGCGCGCTGCGACGTTTCGGCGGGGCCGATGAACGCGTCCTCGCTCTGAGTCGCCGGACCGCCGAACTGGTCGAGCACTACACGATTCTGCTCGATTCGGTCACCTTGCTGCATCCATGGTCACCCAGTAGCTGAGGTCGGCCAACCAACCGGGTGCCCGGTAGCGATTGCTCCGGCCGCCGCGCCATCACCACCCAGTTCGACATGTACGGACGGCGCCGGACAACCTTCCGTGACCGTGGATGGAACTGCGCATTTCCGTCACACCTTGGTGGCGCCCATGTCGAGAGTGAGTTGGGTTCCGGTGACCGCGCGTGACATATCCGAGGCGAGCCAGAGCACGCCGTCGGAGATGTCATCGGAATCGGCGATCGGCAATCCCGGTAGAAGTGCGGCGAACGAGGCCAGGAAGTTGGGGTGTGCGGTCAGTATCTTCTCGACCGTCGGGTCGTCACCCATCGGCGTGGTGACACCCCACGGGTGTATCGAGTTCACGCGAATCCCGTACTCGCCCAGCTCGATCGCCGCAGTTTTCGTCAAGCCGACGACGCCGTGCTTCGCCGCACTGTAGTGCCCCGATCCTGGGAGGGATTTGATACCGGCGACTGAGCTGACCGTGATGATCGATCCGCCATTGCCCGCGGCGATCATCGCGGGTACCGATGCCTTCAGGGTTCGCCAGATGCCGGTGAGATTGATGTCGATCATGGTCTGCCACTGGTCGTCCGGCATTTCCCAGAACCGGTTCCAGTTGCTGATGCCGGCGTTGGCCACGACGACATCGAGACGGCCGCCGAACTCCGCCACGCCGTCGGCAACGATCTGCTCGAGTGCCGCCGAGTCGCGGACGTCCGCGCGGCGCGCAATGATCTTCTGCCCCTCGGCTTCGACGAGGCTTACGGTGGCGGCCAGGTCCTCCTCGGTCGCGGCGGGATAGGTGTTGGCGGACGCTACCGCCCCGCAGGCATCGATCGCGATGATCGAAGCACCCTCGCGGGCGAGTCGGACCGCGTGGTTGCGGCCCTGACCGCGAGCCGCGCCGGTGATGAACGCAACTTTCCCGGAAAGAAGCAACGGACTCTCCTTCTTCGGCATGCAATGGTCGTCTCGGTTCGATCTTCGGCTGGTGAAGTGTCGTGGCAAAGACTGTGCGATCGGAACGGTGTTCCCGTGTCGGACCGGGCTGTAGGTGGGAGGGGGAACCCGTTTCTGCTGGTAGCTGGGGTGCGCCCGCGGGCGCCGGATGTCAAATTCGGACAGGCGAGCCAATATAACTAAAGGATTTCGTTGATTTAACTCCTCTTTGTGACGTGATCCGCTAGGTTGGTCCGCGTGTTCAAGGCTCTGCGCACGCTTCGGGCGCGTGTACTGGCGATCGCGCTCGTTCCGAGCATCGTCCTTCTGGTCATCGGCGGCGGTGGTGCTGCTTTCCTTGTGCGGCAGGGGCAGCAGCTGCGGAACTGGGGAGACGAGCAAGCTGCCCAGAACGCGCCCGGTTTCGAGTTCGGTCAAACCGTTCAGCAAGAACGACGCTTGACCCTCTTGCGCCTGGCCGGCCACCCCGAGTTGTCCGCCAGCCTGGCGGACGTTCGGTCGAGAGTGGACGACGCGGTGCGCCAGATCATCTCCGCGTCGGCCACTTTCGAGAAGCAGCACCCTGGTTCGGCAGCCGGCGCCGAGACCGTGCTCACCGGCCTGGCGAACGAGTTGCCTGCGGTGCGCGCCAAGGTCGAGACCAACACGATCTCGATCACGGATGCGTATACGTTCTACAACCGTCTCACCGATATCGTCAGCGCGGCCATGGTCTCCTTCGCCCACAGTGCGCCGAACACCGAGATCGCCTTGGCGCTCGGAACTGTCGGGAATCTGTTCACGGCCGCCGACGCCATGGCTCGCGGGCACGATCTGGCCATAGCGTCCGAAGCCACAGGTGGATTGTCTCCCCTGGCGTACGACGAGTTCGTCGGCCAGGTCGGCTTCTATCACAATCAACTTCGGGCTCTGGCCCCCAGCTTGACGGCGCAGGAGCGGTCGCAGTGGCAGGCGCTCAACGAGTCTCCGCAGTGGAAGAAACTAGGAGAGATCGAGAATGTCCTGACCAGGCGAGGGGTCGCCGCTGCCTCGAACAGCACCGACTCATCCGGGTCGAATACTCGCAGCCGTACCGATAACTCGCACTCGAACAGCACGAACAGCGATCCCCTGCCGGTATCGACAGCCGACTGGGATACGGCGATCAGTGCCGTGTCGGACACGTTGTTGCGGTTGTGGACCGAGCATGGATCACAGGTCTCCGTCCTGAGTCATCGGATGGGGGCGGACAACGCGCGCAAGTCGCTGTTCGCGGGCATCGCGGTCCTGCTGGTCACTCTGGCGGCCTTCGTGACCACTTTGCAGTTGTCCCGCAGAATGATTCATCGTCTGCACCGGCTTCGCGCCGAGACGACCCAGATGACCGACAGCCGGCTGCCCGCGATCATCGCCGCTCTGAATCGCGGCGAGCCGATGGACATCGAGAAGGAGATGACCAGCCTCGATTTCGGCACCGACGAGATCGGTCAGGTTGCCGATGCCTTCAATCGTGCGCAGCTGGCGGCGGTGAACGCCGCTGCGATGGAAGCGCGAACACGTGAAGGGGTCAACTCCGTCTTCGTGAACATCGCGCATCGCAGCCAGGTCGTGCTGCATCGGCACCTGAAACTCCTCGACGAGGCCGAATTCGAACAAGAGGACCCGAAGGTTCTCGATCTGCTCTTCCGGCTGCATCACTTCACGACTCGTGAGCGCCGCAACGCCGAGAACCTGATCATTCTCGGTGGGGAGCAGCCGCGGCGGCAGTGGCGCAAGCCTGTGCGCCTGGAAGAACTCGTGCGCGGCGCCGTCGCCGAGACCGAGGACTACGCCCGGGTCCGTGTGGTGCGGTTGCCCGAGGTCAAGGTGTCCGGTGGGGCCGTGGCCGACTTGCTCCACCTCCTGGCCGAATTGATCGATAACGCGGCCTCGTTCTCCCCGCCGGAATCTCGAGTGGATGTATCGGGCAACGCGGTGGGCAAGGGTATCGTCGTCGAGGTCGTCGACCAGGGCCTGGGCATGCCGGTCGAGCAGATGACCTCCTTCAACGAGACACTGTCCAACCCACCGGATTTCGCGTTTGCGGCACTCTCGCGCGATAATCGGCTGGGCCTGTTCGTCGTGGCGCGACTGGCCGCCCGGATCAACGTGTCGGTCCGGCTGGCAGAGTCGGAGTACGGAGGAATAAAGGCCATCGTGCTGGTTCCCGCATCGCTGCTGGCCGAGGAAGAGCTTGCCGAGCCGTCTCCCGTGACCGAAGCGCTCGTACCTGTGGGAGCGAATCACGGGAACCTGTCGAAGCCCACGGACACATCGTCGGGTGCCGACTCGGGGGAACCCGTTGTGCGGGAGCAGCGGCGGCGCATCGCGGATCAGCGTGGTCCGTCTCGGGAACGTCCAGCGCTTCCGCGCCGTCGACGTCAGGGACACCTCGCACCCGGGCTGGCGAACACGGCGCCCGCGGTGCACGACTTAACGGAGCAGCCGGTGCAGCGCTCCGCGGAGCAGGCGCGAGATCTGTTCTCCGCCATCGAAACCGGTACTCGTCAAGGCCGAGAGACGCCATCGGGGCCCGATCGGTTCACCACACTGAACGTGGAATGGGAGCAGTAGTGACGACTTCGTCGAATATCACCAAGAATCTCGATTGGCTGCTCGACGACTTCCTCAATCGATTGCCGGGAATCGAGTGCGCGGTCGTGCTTTCCACCGACGGTATGTTGATCAGCAAGTCCAGCGCCATGTCGCGTGAGAAGGCCGAGCATTTCTGCGCCATGGCATCGGCATTGCAAGGGCTCGCCCGTAGCGCGGCCGCGTATTTCGAGGTCGGCGGAGTCCGTCAGTCGGTTATCGAACTCGACCGCGGTCTGCTGTTCGTGACCTCTGCCGGAGACAACGCGTGCATGGCAGTGCTGGCGGGTGAGGATATGAACATGGGGATGGTCGCCTACGAGATGAATCAGACCGTGACCCGCGTGGGGACGTTCCTATCGACCACGTCACGTCCGAACGGTAGTCACGGGACGGACCATAGGGTGCCATGACCGATACCCGTGGGCCTTGGTTCGACGACGATGCTGGTCCGCTGGTACCGGCCTACGCCGTTACACGTGGACGGACATCGGGAAGCCCTCACGAACTCGACCTGATCACGCTGGTGATCACGGCCTCCCACGGGCCGAGCCACGCGCTTATGGACGCGGAGTACCGCGCGATACTTCAGTTCTGCGTCGTTCCGAAGTCGGTCGCGGAGGTTTCTGCTCAGATACGCCGTCCGCTCAGCGTCACCAAGATCCTTCTCGGTGACCTGATCGCGGACGGCTACATAGTTTATCGATCGCCGAGGCCGACGAATGCGGACTCGACCGACCTAAATCTACTTCGGACGGTATTGGATGGAATTCGTGCACTCTGATCGCCGTGAGCCCGAGATGCTTCCGATCACCGCCGTAAAGATTTTGGTCGCAGGCGGTTTCGGAGTCGGCAAGACGACGCTGGTCTCGGCGATCAGTGAAGTGACTCCGCTGCGCACGGAGGAAGTGCTGAGCGAGTTGAGCGTCGGAGTGGACGATCTGGACGGCGTCGAATCGAAGACCACCACCACCGTGGCCCTGGACTTCGGCCGGATCACGCTCAACGACTCGCTGGTGCTGTATCTGTTCGGCACCCCCGGCCAGGACCGGTTCTGGTTTTTGTGGGACGAACTGTCGCGTGGATCGCTCGGCGCCGTGGTTCTGGCCGATACCCGCCGGCTCGACGATTCGTTCGCGGCGCTGGACTATTTCGAAAGCCGCAGCGTGCCTTTCATTCTGGCGGTGAATTGCTTCGACGATGCCGATCTGTACACGCCGGACGAGGTCAAGGAGGCGTTGGATCTCGATCCCGGCGTGCCTGTCGTGCTGTGCGACGCGCGTCAGCGCGACTCGGTCAAGGAAGTCCTGTTGGCTCTGATGGAATACATCCTTGCCCGCGCCGACTCGGCTCAGGCCGAAGCTCTGCTCTGACCGGACTGTTCGTCGTCCATGACTTGCGCGCAGCGCGCGAACATGTGTCGTACGAGGTCACTGAGCCCGGTCGACGAGCTGGTCTTGTCCCAGAATCTGAGTGCGGTACTCAGGCAGGTGATCGCCACCGAGGCGACCAGCGCGTCGTCCTGGGAGGGCTCGCTGCGGCCTTGCTCGGTCGCGAGCCGGCGGGAGACCTCGCGCTCCCAGCGCAGACGCATCCGCAGGCTTCGAGGTTCGAGCTGCCGGTTCGTCATGACCAGGTGGGTGAGCCGGAAGGTGCGTTCGTCCTCGAGATCGATGGCGAACGCGGCAACCGGCTCAGCGAGGGCCGTTACCGACACCGAGCGATCCGTTCGTTCGGACACCCGCTCTACCATCGCCGCGGCGGATCGGTCCTCGTCCGCGAACAGGACATCTTCCTTGCTGGGGAAATGCCGGAAGTACGTGGCGACCGACACGCCGGCAGCCTTGGCGATCTGCTCGGTCGTCGTGGCGTCGTAACCCTGCTCCTCGAACAGGGCGATCGCGGCGGTGGCGATGTCGTCGCGGGTGCGCAGGCGATTTCGCTCTCGCAGTGTGCTCACAACTACTCCCGATGCTCGCGATAGGATCTCTCGATTTGAGAATTCTACTCGATTTCGCGTCCCGGGGGTGGTTTGCACCTACGCGAGCACATCGACCACCGTCTTCTCGGAGTTGTCCACCATATACTTGGTAACGCCATTGAGATGGTGCCGCCAGTGCGCCTGAGCGGCGGCAGCGTCGCCCGAGCGCAATAGTGTGGCGAGCTTCTTCCATGCCCGCTGGGCGTGTCGGTTGGCCGGCCCCTCGTGTCCGGCTTCGTGCTCGGCGATGAAGACCACATTGTGCGCGGCGATGATCCTGAACAACATCTCGGCCATGACGCCGAGCGTCGTGTTGCCGGTCAGTTCGACCACCTTCTGATGCAACCGGACGTCGTGCTGGGCAAAGGCCTCCGCGTCGTCCACCAGATCGTTCCCGTCGCGGATCATCTCGTCGAGACGGTCCAGGCCCTCGGCGTGGGACCGGTCCTTGCCGTTGCCGAGCATGCCGATCGCGGCCACCTCGAGTTCGGTGCGCGCGCGGTAGACGTCAGCGAGTGGAGTTCCTCTGTACTGCAACAGGAGTCCGGTTTGGCGCGCAGCGACCGCATCGTCGAGTGCGAGCACCCGCGCCCCACCACGGGCGCCCCGCAGAACCGTGATGAGCGATTCCGACTCGAGAATCCGGAACGCCTCGCGGAGCGTGGGCCGGGAGACGCCGAAGTGTTCCATCAACTCTGCCTCGTTGGGCAGTGGATCGCCGACCGACAGCTCGCCGGTGATAACTCGCCGACGCAGATCGGCCGCGACCAGTTCGCCGGCCTTGGGTACCTTGACCGCGCTGGGTCCGACCAGTTTTGCCACGAAGCCTCACTTGTCTCGAAGGGGTCGTGCCGGATGAGTTCCGCGAGGCGTCCTCGGCTGGGAGCATTACCCGTCAATCAGTTAAAATTTTATGCTGATACTAGCAGCTGTGCGGCATATCCGTCGTTGTCGGCTCGAGTTCGGTAGATCGTGTCGCGCCTGCTCTCGGGATACGCCGCACCTTCAGGCGGATATAGTTAATCTATTGTACTCTTTATGGCGTCGCTAGGACGCCTACACCTCGGAGGGAGGCCGATGGCCCTGTCGTTCACCGGTGAACAACCGGAGTTACGCGCGGTCGTGCGCAAGTTCCGGGGAGGCTCGTTCCTCCGAAGCGCAGGTCCGCACGCCGTTGCTCATCCCTACAACCTGATTAGGAACCCAGAATGACTCGTGCGGCAGTACTGGTGACGGGAGCGTCGCGTGGTATCGGTCTCGGTATCGCCGAAAGCCTTGCCGCGCAAGGCATACGCCTCACGGTCACAGCGCGCAAGGCCGAGACGTTGGAGAACGTCGCCGCCCGCCTGCGGGACCTGGGCGCGCCCGAGGTGATCGCCGTGGCGGGTGATATGGCTGACCCCGGCCACGTGGAGGAACTCCTCGGCGCCCACACCGCCGCGTTCGACGCGATGAGTGCGCTGATCCTCAATGCCGGAGTTGGCAGCGCGGGCCCGATCGCCGAATACCCGTTGCGGCGGTTCGACAAGACCGTCGCGGTCAACCTGCGCGCGCCGCTGCAACTGATGCAATCGGCTCTGCCGGCGCTGCGCAAGGGCGCCGCCGCGGACCCGGAGCGTGGGGCGAAAATCGTTGCGCTGGCGTCGATCACCGGAGCGTTCGCCGAACCGGGTCTGGCCGTCTACGGGGCCACCAAAGCCGCGCTGATCTCGCTGATCCGCACGCTCAACGCCGAGGAGTCGGGCAACGGAATCGCCGGTACGACCATTTCCCCTGGATACGTGGACACCGATATGAGCGAGTGGGCGCGCGAGCGGATCGCACGGGAGGAGATGATCTCGGTCGGCGATGTGGTGCGTATGGTCGATGCGCTGCTGGGGCTTTCGGCGCGCGCCGTGGTACCGGACATCGTGATGTCGCGTGCCGGTACCTCGGGCTACGTCGCCTGATGTAGCGCGTGACACCGGGAACTCCGTAGCCGTAGACGCCCTTGCCGATCAGGAAGTACCGCCACTGTTCGTCGGTCACCGGCTCGACGCCGGGTTTGCCGGCGACGACCTCGTGTAGACGGCTCGCCGTGTCGCCCGTCCATGTCTGTGCCCGCGCGTAGGTTTCACGAGCCTCGGTGAGAAAGGACTCCTCCGGAAGTGTGTAGGCGGCATCGCGAAATCCAGCACCTGCCGGTCGGAGCCACCGAGCGCGTTTCGGGCGGCATCGACACCGAAGGCCCGATAGGTGCTTTCCCACGCGGAATTGTCGGTCGGCATAACGACCGGGATGCCATGCTGTGATGGAGCCAGTTCGCCGCGTAGAAGTCGGATGCAGCTCCAGCGGTGCGCATCGGGTGGCTTGTATAGGCTAATAAGTTATCTCGTTAGATGCGCGCCCGTGGCGACTTTCAACGACGACGCGAACCCGGGCCAGGTTGTCGCAGCGGCGGAATCGGGCGTTCGGGTCGCCGTCACGATGTGCGGTCACCCGCACGGTCGCGAAGTATGTGCCGGGTTCGGAGTACCGGTGCCGGACCGTGCGCCGCAGCGACGAGTCCTTGCCGTCCACGTCGTCGTGACCGAACGCGAATTCGCCGGTGCCGTACCAGTCCCAGGAAACGGCGATGATCCCGCCGGTATCGGGGGGAGTCTGTGCCAGAACCTCGAACTCGACCTCGTCCCCGGCCTTGATCTCCGCCCGCGCCGCGCCGTTGACCGTCGCTGACACGACGGGCTGGATACCGCCTCGTTCGGTGGCCGCCGCAGGGACCGTGACCCCCAGGTCCGGGCCGAGGTGATAGGCCGAGCCGACCGGCGGTTCCCTGTCCTGCTCGACCCAGTCGATCAGATCGCGCACCGCTTGCTCGACGATCCCTTGGAAATCGATCAGCCTGGTGGTCGTGACCGGCGCGTTCCCCTTGGGCTGCTTCGACCCGGGCAGGTGCGCGGCCCGCTCGTTGTAGTAGACGCGGAACCGGTTGTCGAGCTCGCGTCCGAGATGCGGACGCGCCGAACGTTCGTAGTACACCGGGCCCGTGGGCCAGGTTCCCCGGTCCTGCAGGTTCTGCACCATGATCATTTTCCCGTGAAAGTTTCCGGTGAACGTCGGAAGGTCGTCCGGTGCGTCGGTGGAGCGCTGCGGGAATATCGATATCCCGTCCACCTTGAACTGCTCGAACTCGGGTAGGTCGGCGTAGGACTGGTGACGATGGAGATAGCCGAAGGCCAGGACGCTCCGATTGCTCAGCGAGATTTCGTCACCCGGCTCGACACCCTCGAACAACTCGTTACCCGCGTCGCCGAGCGCCATCGCGTTGAGCACCCCGTTGAACGCCGAAACGCAGAACAGCTCGCGCCCGGCCGCCTTGCCGGTGAGGATCTCGATCCGGCAACCCGGCAGCGAAGACGTGTCCTCTGCTCCCTCGATCGCTACGCCGGTCGGCAGCACCCTGCCGCCGCCCTGCGCCTGCACGTCCCCGGTCGTACCCGACTCGGCGTCGGTATCGACGATCTGCGCCGCGCGCACCACCCGGACCACCCGCACGGTGGTCTCCACGATATGCGGTTCGAGCTTGGCGAACTCGTCGCAACCGGCATATCCGGGCGCGGACCAGAAGTCGGTGCGGAAGTATTCGGGGTCGGCGGCGATCATGGCTGGGCCCCGCCACGCCCAGACCAGGAGCTGTTCGAAGGGGTTGCGGAGCGAGAACTCCGCGCCCCGTGGAAAACCCGCGCGATACATGGAGGCCAGAATCTGGCGTTGTTCCAGATCGAGGTGCTCGAAGGGATTGCCGCTACCACCGGCGTCGACCGCGTCGATCACCCGCTCGAGGTCGGTGCCGAGGACACGAGTGGCCAGGGAACTGATGGAGAATCCGAAATTCGCGGTGGCGACGCTGGGGACCAGGTGCGGGACCGACCCGTCCCAGACATCTCGCACATTCTCCATGGCCATGATGGTCCGCACCGAACCGCCGCTCCCGCCGTAGCGGTAACCGTGATGGGGCGCCCGGCCGTAGATCTCCTCGGCCAGCTGCTTCGAATAACGCGCGACGTGTGCGTCGGCCAGGTACTGCGCCATCATGGGATCATCGCTGCCGGTGTCCATGTCCATGCCCAGGTGACCCTGGTTCGACTCGACCAGATACGCGCCGAGCGATACCGCGAACGGAATACTGCCGAGCAGATCGGCCATCGGCGTCTGCGCGATGTTCTCGTTGCCGCCCATTCCGCCGATGTCCGGTTGGACGAACCGTCCGTCCCACTGGTCCTCGGGCGGGAAATAGAACGAGAACCGCGTCTTGGTGCCCTCGAACCCGCCGTGGATGTAGCGGTGACGAACGGGCTCGTCACGCCATTCATCGACATCGTGGAAGGGTTCTCCGAAGAAAGTGTCGGTTGTCACTGTTCGCTCCGTACATGCTCGCCGGTGGCGGGCCGGCTCGCCCGGCCCCCGGCAGATTCCTGGGATGTGAGGGAGGCGTCACTTCATCGCTGCGGGTGGCGTTGGAAGAAGTCCCACATCATCTCGGTGGCGTTGATCGACATGGTGTTGTCGCCGACCATGGGCCGCATCAGCTGGTTGAAGAAAATGTTGGTGCTGCCGGGCCAGACGTGGCCGCCGTTGGTGAGGGAGTACAGCTGTACGTCGGCGCCGCCGGGACATGTATAGGCAATCCGCCCGACGTCGGGGGCGACCTGCGTGCGTTTCGGTTCGGCGGTGCAGTTGTCCCGATGCGCCCATGCCGCCGCGTTTCCCGGAATGCTCAGCAGCGTCTCGGGACCGTCTCCGTTGCTGGGCATGGAGGGCAGGTAACGAACGTTCGCTCCCGCTCCGCCGTTATACGCGACCAGCGGGTCCTGGACGCCGTGGAACGCGATCACCGATACCGGCCGCTTCGCGCGGCACCACGGAAAATCCTCCAGTCCCGCTACCGGTGCGATAGCCGCGATCCGTTCGGAGAGTTGACATCCCATCGACGACGAGGTGATGGCGCCCATGGATTCACCGGCCACGTAGACGCGGCGTTCGTCGGTGCAGAGGGTCGACTGCACCTGGGTCAGCAGATCGGAGAGCCACGTGATGTCGGCGCTCCCGGCGTTGTAGTTCCACTCCGGGCCGAGGCCGCCGCCGTCGATCTGTGGCGTGACGGTGATGAAACCGTGTGTGGCGCCGTAATTGCCGAACCCGCTCGTGGCATCCTCCAGTTCCGCGGGTTCGAGGTAGCCGTGTAGATCGAGCACCACCGGCAGGGGATGCCCTGTGGCGGAAGGAATTTCGCGGATGTAGCTGCCGGAGCGGCCATCGGCGTCGAATCGCAGTGTCGTGCGGCCCGGCGGCGGTGTCGCGGTATGGCATCCGGTCGATGCGATCGGCGCGGGATCATCGGTGTCGACCGGCTCGGCGGCGGCGATGCCGGTCGTCACGAAGGCGAAGACCGCTCCGAGGATGCTCAGGGCGCACAGTGCCCGCGACGGCTGTCTGCGGTGTGGCGAAATGTGCTCGGGGAGAATTGGTTTCAGCTTCGCGAGACTCATGGGTGCCGATGGTAGAAGCGGAGCCACAGATCTCGACGGGAAGTCACGGCACGCTGTGAATGATGATCAGCGACCTGCCCCGACGTCGTATTCACCTTGTGGCGCTGCCACAAAAATCGGCTCGTCCCCGGCCATACGTGCTGTTCCGGCCGCTTCCTCGCCGATATGGTTCAATTGGTTATCTGATTCGGCTACGCCTGTGGAGATAGCGATGACGCCTGTGGACGTTCCGCCCGCCAACTCTGACGACCCGGTTCTGCTCGTGGAGATGTCCGGCGGCGTGCTGACGATGACACTCAACCGTCCGCGCGCCCGTAACGCCCTGTCCCCGCAGTTGTTGGCAGACCTGGACGACGCTCTCGACATTCTGGAGTCCGACGACGTACGGGCGGGCGTGCTCACCGGCGCCGGCCCGGCGTTCTGCGCCGGTCTCGACCTGAAGGTCTTCGCCTCGGCCGATAATGCCGATCGGGATGCAGCCAGCAGAGTCATACATCGCGTCGGGAAGCTGGCCAAGCCGATCATCGGCGCGGTGAACGGCGCAACAGTGACCGGCGGCCTGGAGTTGGCCCTGGGGTGTGACTTCTTGATCGGCAGCCCGCAGGCCCTCTTCGCGGACACGCACGCCACGGTCGGCGCATTTCCGGGCGGCGGGCTCACCGCGCGGCTGGGGCGCGTGGTCGGTTCTCGCACGGCCAAGGCGATGAGCCTGGCCGGGTTGCGCCTGGACGCGATCGCGGCGTTACGGGCGGGTCTGCTTGCCGAGATCGTCGACGATGACGCGCTGATCGCCCGAGCGCAGGAACTGGCCCGTTACATCGCCGCGGCAGACCCCGAGTACATCGCCACCGTGCGGGCGCTGCACGACGGCAATACCGACCGATCGGTGGACGAAGCGCTCGCTGTCGAGCGGGTCGAGCACGCGAACTGGCGTGCCGCGCACGGCCGCGTGTCGTGGACCGTGTGACCGTCGGATTCACCGCGGCATCGGCTTCGCGGGGGAGTCATCCGGCGCATCTGCGCCCGAGCGAGCCACGTTCCTCCAGACCTTCCTGCGTTGGATTGCCAGCGACGGCGACTGGCGGATCGCCACGGCATCTGAGGCGCCGAGAGGGCTGAGACCCAGCGCACAATAACCGACCGATCGGATTTGCGGAACTCTTGTTTGTGACTCAGGTTACACGTAGGATCCGCTTAATTAGTTAGATTATTGCCCCTTAACTGGGGTGATCGGTCGCGAGGAGGCGATCTGTGAACAACAGGAGAAATCTGCGAGCCGCCGGGACGGTCCTGGCAGCTGTGGGACTGGTTGCCGCGATGGCCACCGCCTGTGGTTCGAGCGACACGTCGTCGGCTGCCGGCGGGTCGACGATCGTCGTCGGGACGATCGGCAGTTATTCCGGTTCGCAATCGGGCTCGTTGGCCGGTGCCAAGACCACGATCCAGATGTGGGCGGACTACGTCAACGACCATGGCGGCATTCGCGGACACAAGGTGAAGCTGAGTGTCAAGGATGACGGCGGCAACGCATCCACCGCCATCACCGCTGTCAAGCAGTTGGCCGGCGAGCACGCCGTTGCGATCGTGGGCGAGCAGTCCCAGGTGGATCCGGCCTGGGCGCCGGCGGCCCAGCAGGCGGGCATTCCGGTGGTCGGCGGCCTGAGCATCGATATGCCGTTCCTGACCAACCCCGACTTCTTCGCAGCCGGAACCAACATTGTGGCGTTGAGCTACGGCATGGTTTCGCAGGCGAAGAAGAACGGCCCCAAGCTGGCCATGCTGTACTGTGCCGAGGCGCCGCAATGTCAGCAGGTGAAGAGCCTGTACGCTGCCTTGGCCCCGGCGCTGGGGGTGCAGATCGTGTACACCGGAGCCATTTCGGCCACCGCGCCCGACTACACCGCGGCGTGCCAGGCGATCAAGCAGTCCGGCGCGGACTCCTACGAGATCGGTGATGCCTCACCGGTCGTGTTGCGGGTGGCTCAGCAGTGCGCGCAGCAGGGCGTGACGGCGAAGAACGTGACCGAGGACGGCACGGTGACCGCGGCGTGGGCCTCTGCTCCAGCGATGCAGGGCGTGCTGTCCGCCGAGGCCGACTTCCCGTTCATCGACAGTTCTGTGCCCAACAGCAAGGCTTTCCAGGACGCTCTCGCGCATTACGCACCCAACCTCGGTGATCAGAACGGCCCTACGGCCTCGTACAGCTGGGCTGCCGGACTGCTGTTCCAGAAGGCCGTCGAATCGGCCCCGGCAGGCCCGGTCACCGCGGACACAGTCAAGAATGGCCTCTACAGCCTGAAGGGCGAGACCTTGGGGGGCATCGTGCCCCCGCTGACGTTCACCCGCGGCAACTCTGGTGCGGCACAGGTGAATTGCTATTTCACCATGGGTATCGACGGCGGCAAGTTCACCGAGCCGAACGGTCTGAAGACCGAGTGCGCTCCCGGGGAGCTGGTGTCCGCGGTCGTGGCCAAGCTGGCGCAGTAAGCGGCGTGACGATGTAGTTACACACGGTCGGCGGCGGAGGTCGGGCCGCCGCCGACCGTGTGGATTCGAAGGATTGACATGTCTTCTCTGCTCCCCTTCATCATCGCGGGGCTGACCACCGGGTCGGTCTATGGACTGGCCGGCGTGGGCCTGGTTCTGACCTACAAGACCTCCAAGGTCTTCAATTTCGCCCACGGCTCGCTGGCAACGATCTCGGCCTTCATGTTCTATAGCCTGCACGTGAGCCACCATCTGCCGTGGCCGCTGGCGGCGGTGATCTGCCTGGTCGTTGCCGGACCGGTCCTGGGTATGGTTTTCGAACTCCTCGCCCGGGCCCTGGGCAAGGCCGCGCTGACTGTGCGCGTCGCGGGCACCGTGGGCATTCTGCTGATGGTCAGTGCCGCCATTGGGCTCATCTACGGGACCACGGCCACGTACACCGTGCCGTCGTTCCTGGGCAGCGGCACGGTGCATATCGGTCCGACCGCGATCACGCAGAGTCAGATGATGACCTGGCTTATCGGCATCGTCGCAACGGCTGGGCTCTACGTCTACTTCCGGGTGTCGCGATCGGGTGTCGCGATGCGTGCTGTGGTCGACGATCCGGACCTGCTCGATCTCGCCGGGATGAGCCCGCGCCGGGTACGGCGGTTCTCCTGGGCGATCGGGGTCACCTTCGCGGCGCTGTCGGGCCTGCTGCTCGCTCCCGTGGTCAATCTCGACCCGAACACGTTGACCCTGCTGGTGGTGCAGGCATTCGGCGCCGCCGCGCTGGGCCGGTTCGCGAATATGCCCGCGACCTATGTCGGTGGGCTGGTCATCGGCGTGGCGGCCGCGTTGTCGACGAAGTTCTTCACCCACGGCCTGCTCTCGCAACTGCCGCCGGCGATGCCCTTCCTCATCCTCTTCGTCGTCCTGCTGACCGCCTCCAAGCGCCGCCTGGCCGAGAAACCGTTCCGGGGACCGCGCGGCGGACTCGGCTGGACCGCTCCGCTGCCGGTTCAGCTGGCCGGCGGGGTGGTACTGCTGATCGTCCTGGCTCTCGTGCCGCGATTCGCCGATGTGCATCTCACCGATTGGACGATGTTCCTCGCGGGCACGATCACCCTCCTCTCGCTGGGCCTGCTGGTGCGGACCTCCGGGCAGGTCTCGCTCTGTCAGGTGAGTTTCGTCGCGATCGGATCGGCGGCGTACTGCCATCTGGCGAGCGGCGCCGGTGTTCCGTGGTTCTTCGCGGTCGTTCTGGCCGGCCTCATCGCGGTGCCGATCGGCGCGTTGCTGGCGATTCCCGCGATCCGGTTGTCGGGCTTGTATCTGGCCCTGGCGACATTCGGGTTCGGAATCCTGCTGTCGTACATGTTCTACAGCCAGAAGTACATGTTCGGAACCAGCGGCCTCGGGCTGACCGCGCCGCGCCCGCACTTGTCGTGGATCACGCTCGACACCGACGAGGGGTACTACTACGTCCTTCTGGTGGCGCTGGCCATCAGCGCCGTATTCGTCATGGCGCTCGTGCGCAGCCGGCTCGGCCGCCTGCTCGGCGCGCTGGCCGACAGTCCCGAGGGCCTGGCCACCGCTGGAGCGTCGGTGCAGGTGACGCGCATTGTGGTGTTCTGCGTCTACGCGTTCCTGGCGGCGGTG